>JAJDJB010000099.1 GCA_030266985.1 Synergistaceae bacterium OttesenSCG-928-D05 | reverse complement strand
ATGACCGGTGATCAAAAGTCCCTATATAGCTAAAGCACAAAAAAGGCCAAAAAATATAAAATAGTGAAAAAAAGAATTATCTATTTTGTGATTTAAACAGATTGAAAAGCCGCTTGTATCAACAAAGGTCAATAAAGGTACGAAAAATAAAAAATCTCCCGGCTTGAATAGAAAATCGTGATTCCGCGGGTGCGGGGGAAATCTTTTTTGCCATATGGGGCATTTTCGTGTAAAATAAATAACCGCGCCACACGCCAAGACGTACGCGAAAACAAAAAAGTGCTGTGGAAGATGGAAAAAACGCGACTGTAACCGGATAGATTAAATCTCTAGCAAGAATTGAAGCAGTAAGATGCCCCGAAAGAGATACGCAAAAGATGAAAAGATAGGTGTACTTGACAAAACAGTGAAATGTATTATTATGATATGGTTCTTGAGTGGTACTTTAGTACAAAAGGCATGCGGAAGGGGGACTAAGTCAGGTGATTACTAATATTATGTCTATTTACCGCTTCAATTTGACGAAGTCAGTCAGTCAGTCAGTCATAAAATAAGATATAATATTATCTCCTTTTCACAAGGTGCTTTTAATTTTTATGTATCTTTAAAAACACATCGTTTATCAAAAAAAATCCTGAACTTTCATATATTGTGGATAGGTATAATTAAAAATAACGTTTCCGTCGCAAGAGCGAGGGGGGCGAATCTCGTCGTGCACGCACGTCGGCATTCGCCCCCCTCGCTCTTGCGAATATAGATAGGGGGGATTATGCAGCAAAAAGTCGCGGATCAGATGTGTAACTTGGGGCAATTTAGCAAGTAATCAAAAAAGGAAATGGAGTTGTAGAGAATATGAAAACAAAGAAAAGTAGTTTGAGTTTGGTTTTGGCGCTGGTAATGGTGTTTGTGATGGCGAGCGCTGCGTTTGCAACATTGGATGTCACGCAAACAGCAAATGGCAAGGCGGCTGATGCTGCCAAAAGGTCTATCACTATTACTGAGAATATCGCCGTAAGCGGCGACAGCGTCCATGGCGTACGTGCGATGAACGGCGGCCATGTTGAAATGACTGGGAATATTACCACAAGCGGCGATAAAGCATTTGGCGCATATATTAATGGCTCAGATGATGTTGGCGGACGCGGCAGTTTTGATTTAACCGGTAATATAACGACGCAAAGCTCAGGAACCGGCAATTTTTATGCTCTACATGTCGCAGACGGTGGATATGGACGCATGTCCGGCAATATTAAGGCATCCGGCGTATCTAATATATATGCCCTTTATGCTAGATATGCTGGGACAGTAATTAACTTTGATGGAAACGTTGAAGTTATTGGGTCAACGGCCTCCTATAATTGCGCAATTGTGGCGAAAGACGGGGGAACAATTTACGTGGTCGGCGATATAGAGACAACTAACAGCCGTGCGATGGAGGCAACAGGTATTGACTCTTTGCTTGATTTTACAGGCAATGCAACCGGCGTATACACAGATACGGATTTTCCCGACAGACACCCTAATACTTTTACATATCTTTTTTCCGCAAGGGATAATGGCGTCTTAATTGCGCGGGACAGCTATCTAAGCTATCCTACATCGCTCGATTACGTGTGGTTAATGGTAGCCGATGCGGGAGGCAGAATTGATCTTATCAATGCAGAGACGGACGCTGATAATGAGAACCTGCTCCTTGTACAGGATAATGGGACAGTAAACGCGTTTAACAGCACTCTCACAGGCGATGTCCAGCACAATGGTAAAGGAGAAGGTACGCTTGATCTCAACCTTTCAGACTCCGTGTGGAACGGTTCCGCTGAATCTTCCGGTGATATCGGCGTCATCGACATCGACCTTGAAAACAGCGACTGGATTGTTACGGGCGATACGAATACGAACGGTGTAGTGACAGGCGATGCGGATAGCAACATCATTAGTAATTCGCCGGATGACGTCACTGTCGTCATCGACAGCATCGTGGGTGAGCCCGGTCTCAATCTGAAGCCCGGAGATTCTCTCATCTTTGAGAACCCTGCGGGAAATGTGGAATCCACGAATCCTGACGTTATTGAAGTGATTCAAAACGAAGACGGCTCCGTTGAAATCATTTTCAAAGAAGAAGGTGAAGCGGGCCTGATTTACGATTACATCGATGAAAACGGCGACCTTCAGACCGCTACGCTCGACGTTGTCTCGGGCGCTGGCGCTGGCAGCCAGACCACTAGCAGCGGCGGTTCGAGCAACTGCAACACAG
>JAJDJB010000098.1 GCA_030266985.1 Synergistaceae bacterium OttesenSCG-928-D05 | reverse complement strand
TACTGTTTGGACAACGTCCGAGAACCCAAGCATCATTGCAATCGGGATCGTAATCACGATCGAAATCACAACGCGCTCAAACCAGATAACAACGATATCACGCAGCTTGATCGGAATATCTGTGCCGAGAATGCAGGGGATACTGGCGGAGAAGAAAAGAATCTCCGAGATACTGACAACCGCGATAACGAATTTCAGCAGCGGCGTAGCCTGTTTCGCAATCAGAATTGCAGGCAGGAACATCTCGGGCAGACTCATCGCCGCCGCCTTACCTGCAAGCAGCGACTGCGAAACGCCAAAAACGCGGAAGAACGGGTAGAATGCATATCCGAACCAGTCAAAGAGCGGCGTATATTCCGCAAGCACAAGGCCGAGCAAGCCCACCGAAGTGATCGACGGAATAACCGCAAACGCCATGTTCAGACCGGACTTGAGGTTGTCCATGATCATCTTAGCAAGCGGTCCGGTCGAAGCTGCCGTTGTAATACCCATCTCCCACGCGTGCTGCAGCCTGTTTCCGGTATATACAGGATCCGGATTGGGCTTGTTTTCAAAGTACGTTTCGGGCATCCTGCAAAGCGGCCAAATATGCGCAGTAACTGCTGTTGCCGCAAACGTCACAACGAGGCTGACCCAGAAATAGAGCGTCCAGTGATCCATCAGATTCAGCGTCTTGGCGACGATCAAAAGGAACGTTGCGGACACCGTCGAAAAGCCGGTTGCGATAATCGCCGCTTCACGCGCAGAATATTTTCCCTGGCGGTACATGTTATTCGTAATAATCAGCGCGATCGAATAACTGCCGACAAAAGACGCCACCGCATCGATCGCGGAGCGACCCGGCGTGCGAAATACGGGGCGCATCACAGGCGTCATAACAACACCGGTAAATTCCATCAATCCAAAATTCGCAAGGAACGCGAGAAACACGGAGCCTATTGGAATTACAAGGCCAACCGGCATAGAAAGTTTATTGAACAGGAAGGGGCCAAAATCCGGCCTCCAAAGCCAGTGCCAGCTCGGATCTTCTTTAAATACGCCAAAATAGAGCAGCGTACCGATGATCGCACCGCAAATCTTTGCAATCGAAAAGAAAATCGACACCGCGTCCTTGTTCCACGTTTTGCGCAGGAAAGGAAGGATTGCCCCTGCGTACATGACAAGCAGAATATAGATTTTTGCCGGAGCAAGCAAGTTCGTCGTAATGAACGTAATAATATGGTCTACAGGAATCGTCGATTTTCCGCCTATCGTTATGGGGCAGAAAAACATGATGATACCAAATAGGCTGTAGCCTAAAAATTTAACAAGCGCACTGCTGTTTTTTGTTGTCGCTTCAGACATATCACATAGCACCTCTCACAGAATTATAATTTTTCTTCCAATTAACTCTAAACAAGCACGTCATAAATACTTCCCCTCATACCCCTCCCCTTCAATGATGTCTAATTTAACAGCCGCATAATATTATGGCTTCTCGATAATTAAGAAAAGGCTCGATGCATCCACTTCCTGAATCTTGAAGGGATAGCCCGAGGCTGCACCAAGTGTTTCGAAGTCGGAAACTGAAAAAGTTCGCGCCGTAAAACCATCGTCACAAACAATCACACCATCCGTGGTCTTTTCCATATCAAGCGCCCCAATCAGCCCCTTACGCGCCTGCTCGTGAAACCACGCCAGACGAGATTCCCAGAACTTCTCGCTGTATGTGCTGAAATATGCGACGCCTCCCGGTTTCAGCGCGCGCATACATCGCGCAATTATACCGCCCGGCTCACCACCCACCGCAGAAAGGGCATTTTGCAGACCGAGAAGGACGTCAAAATCTTCTTGAAAATCCATCACGTGCACGTCGCCGAACTCAACGCTGGCATTCTTATGCCTATTCAAATAATCCTTCGAAAGCACGACCGATGCTGGTGAAATGTCAGTTCCGAGCACACGGGTGGCATAGGGCGCAAGTTCTCTGACGATACGTCCGTAACCGGCAGCAATTTCAAGAACAATATCCGTACTCTTGATGCGCTCACGCACAAATTCGATCTCAGCTTCGAAATATTGCCTAAGGCGTGGCAACGCCGTATCATAAACCTGAAAAAGCTTCTCGGAATTCAATTTTGCCTCATAATATCCGACCGCCATTATCAAACACCCCCTAGCAGAGCATAAAGAAAATACATATAGCTCTTTTGCGGATGAAACGAGTTACCTAGAGATATTTGCCGGTACAAGCATGGAGTAACTCTGTGTGGGACGGCATTTGCATATCGAATTAAATCAGTCTAGCGATAACATATCAAAAAAATGTCAAAAAAATGCATATTTCAAAG
>JAJDJB010000097.1 GCA_030266985.1 Synergistaceae bacterium OttesenSCG-928-D05 | reverse complement strand
TCCGAGCTCCGCAAGCGCTTTTTCAAGCAATTCGCCCGTCACGGGCTTGCCGTGATATTCATGGTCGTTTTCCATAAAGGAAACGCCTTTTCCGATGACTGTTTTACACAGAATCACCGTCGGCACGTCCGTTTTCGCGCGTGCCTCGCAGATCGCCGCATAGATCGACGCGATATCGTGCCCGTCGCAGACAAGCACATGCCAGCCGTCCGCTTTCCAAAGCGCTTCGATGTTGACCGGCATGACATCTTCCAGCCGGCCGCTGATTTGAATATCGTTCCAGTCAATCAGCGCAGTCACGCTTGTGAGCTTATATTTCGCGGCAATGCGGCGTGCTTCTGCTACCTGTCCTTTAACCTGTTCACCGTCGCCTAGCACAACCCAGGTGCGCGCGTTCGAACCGCGCGCGCGCGCGGCGAGCGCAAACCCAACGCCAGCGGCAAGGCCCTGACCCAGGTTCCCTGTGCCCCAGTCAACGCCCGGAACGTCGCGTTCCACATGTCCCTGAAACGGACTTCCCGCGCGCCGGAAATTCGGCACCACTTCTTCCGGCTTGATAAAACCATGCGCCGCAAGCGCGGAGTAAAACCCTGCGGAAGTGTGCCCATGGCTTAAAACGATCCTGTCGCGGCTCATGTCATCGGGCTTTTCCGGATTCACGTCCGCCGTGCTAAGCAGCGTCATAAAAATTTCCATCGAAGAGAGCGCTCCGCCCGGATGCCCGCTTTTCGCCGCCGAAGTCATCATGATCGACCAAAGACGCCCCTTCCGGCACGCTTCATTCAGTTCAGCGATTGCGTCCTTGCTTAAATTTTCCGGTTTGAACGTACGAAAATGTTCTGTGAATTTCATAGCAGAGCTCCTCTCATTTGAAAAGACAAAGTGATCTATGTGAATACGAAATTATTGTACCGCATATGAACGTGAAATAAAGAGACAAATGGCGAAATCTGCCGTCTTCGTTTTTTCGTTAAAAAGCATCCCTTCAATTTATAATAAAAATTAAAAATACGCCAAATTGCATTGCAAGATTGTCAAATTAAGAATATAATAATCATTATAAATTAGAACAAAAATGGCTGCTTCGGCCAACTTTGAAAGGAGTTATCAAGATATGAGCAAAATCGTACTAATCGGTGCCAACCATGCAGGCACGGCGGCGGCGAATACCATTCTCGACAACTACCCCTGCAATGACCTCACAATCATCGACAGAAACTCCAACATCAGCTACCTCGGGTGCGGAACGGCGCTCTGGGTCGGCAGACAGATCTCTGACTATCACGGACTTTTCTACTCATCAAAGGAAGCGCTTGAAAAGAAGGGCGCGAAAGTTTTTATGGAAGCGGCGGTACAGAACGTCGATTTCAACGCGAAAGAAGTGCACTTCACGGACAAAGACGGCAATAAACTCATCGAAGTCTACGACAAGCTGATTCTGGCGACAGGTTCCATTCCCATTTCGCCGAAAATCCCCGGCATGGACCTCGGAGGCGTTCAGTTCGTTAAACTTTTCCAGGACGCGCAGAAAGCGGACGTCGAACTCTGCGACGACGACGTGAAGAGCGTCGCGGTCGTGGGCGCCGGATACATCGGCGTGGAACTCGCAGAAGCGGTACAGCGCAGAGGCAAGAAGGCGCTGCTTTTCGACGTCGCGGACACCAGCCTTTCGACCTATTACGACCCGGATTTCACGAAAGACATGGACAAAGTGCTCGGCGACCACGGCATCGAACTTCACTTCGGCGAGGCCGTTAAGGAAATTAAAGGCGACAAGCGCGTAACCGCACTCGTAACGGACAAGGGAGAATATCCCGTGGACATGGTCTTCATGGCGGTCGGTTTCCGCCCGAACACGGACCTCGGGAAAGATCACATCAAACTGTTCGCGAACGGCGCATACCTCGTCGACCGGCATCAGCAGACGAGCGACCCCGATGTATACGCGATCGGCGACTGCGCGACGCTGTTCAGCAACGCCACGCAGAGCACTGCCTACATCGCGCTCGCGACGAACGCGGTCCGCAGCGGCATCGTAGCGGGACACAACGTTTCCGGAACGCCGCTTGAATCGCTCGGCGTGCAGGGTTCCAACGGCATCTCGATCTACGGCTACCACATGGTCTCGACGGGGCTCAACCTCGCAGCCGCGAAAAAAGCCGGGTTCGAACCGCTCCACACAGAATTTGAAGATTTCCAGAAACCGGCGTTTATCGAGCACGGTAACCACAAAGTCAAGCTGCGCATCGTCTACGACAAAGCCTCGCGCCGCATCCTGGGCGCACAGATGGCGTCTTACGAAGACATGTCGATGGGTATCCACATGTTCTCGCTCGCGATCATGAAGAAGGTCACGATCGA
>JAJDJB010000096.1 GCA_030266985.1 Synergistaceae bacterium OttesenSCG-928-D05 | reverse complement strand
GTTTTGGTCAAAAGCAAGATATCCGCGTTTCTTGCTTCACTTTGCAGCACAGCGATCGACTCAACTCCCCCGGCCAGGAGATTGCCGGGGCTAAGGACTAACTCATTGGCTGGCTGCCCCGTTGCACGGGCTTCCACGCGGCGGCTACCATGAGTCTCGCTCATCGTTTATAATAGCGGGTGTAAGCGGTTGCATAGGCGGTGGTTTTTTTGAAGGTAACGATGCAGGACGTCGCGCGCGAAGCGGGCGTGGACAAGGCGACAGTAAGCCGTGTTTTGAACGGTGATCACCGTATTTCAGAGAAGACGCGCGTAAAGGTGATGGACGCGGTGCGCGCGCTCAACTATCACGTGGATAAGAATGCGAGCAATCTTTCGACGAACAGGAGTCACTTGATTGGGGTTGTGCTTCCCGATTTTTCCGTGCCGTGGTTTGGTCCGTTCCTTTCCGGGCTGGATCGTTCCGTTGCGAATTCCGAATATGAAATCGTCCTGAAATGCACGGATAATAACCAGTTTCGCGCTGTGCGCGAGCTTGGGAAGCTGCGGGACCGCAATGTGGAGGGCGTGATCTGGGGCGACGCGGGAAATCCGCCTGAGGGGATTTCAGTACCGCTGCTTACGCTTAATTTTTCGATGCCGGGCGCTTATTCTATTATGCCGGATAAGGAGGACGCGCAGCCGGGGTTTGAGATCGGCGTGCTTGCGGGGCGGCTGATGCTGAAACTGATTTCCGGCAAGCCGGTGCCGTCGCGGGAGATTATTGTTCGCACTGCGGAGACTGCGTCGGATGAGTAAAAAAACAATTGTTTCTTTGGCTTTATTGATCGTGTTACTTTGTGTGCAAATTTCTTTTGCGGCGGATCTTTTCGACGTGGAGAAGCTTTATGGTCCGCGCATCGAGAAATTGTGCATGGTTATCGTTATGAACGCCGACTCCCAGGTGCTTGCCGCCGAGGCGGGCGAACTCGATATTGTGAGCGACGTGACGCGCCCTTCGGATATTGACCGTCTGAGCCGCGACCCAAATCTGGAGATGTCTCTTGCCCGCGGTTTTCACGCTTTTTTCATGATTATGAACAACAAGGCTGCGCCCTGGAACGACGCGCGCGTGCGGCAGGCCGCGGCGATGTCCATCGACCGCAATAGCATCGTGCGCATGATTTATTCGGGTTATTGCGAGCCGGTCAACAGCTGGCTGCCGCCCGTTTCTCCGTGGGCTTTGCCTGATACGGGCAAAAACCACTACGACAGGGACGCCGCGAAAGAGAAGCTAAGGGAGGCCGGGTATTCGTGGAACCTGGCCGGCATGCTCGTCGCGCCGGACGGCAAACCCCTGGAAAAAATTCGCCTGTACACGCCGCTCGCAAAGGTTGCGCCGACGACGGCGGAACTGGCGGAGCGCATCGCGGATTCTCTGCGGGCGACGGGTTTTCCCGTTGACGTTGAGCCGGTCGATTTTGCGACTTTGATCAGCCGCATGAACAGGAAAGAGTATTCGCTCGGCGTAATCGCATGGTCGATGGGGCGCAATCCCGATTCGCTTTATTCCTTTTATCACAGTGCGATGGACGTCGACTCGGGGTATAACGTAACCGGCGTGCAGGACCCGGCGCTTGACGAGGCGCTTTACGCGCTTCGTTTCGCGAAGGACCGCGAGGAAGCGGAGGCCGCGTCGCAGCGCGCGCAGGAGCTGCTCGCGGACGTCGTTCCGTCCGTTCCCGTCTATAGTAGATTTTCGATCTCGGTCGTCTCTAAAAAGTGGAAAAACGTTTTGACGACGCCGCGCATGACCGCGAATAACATGTGGACGCTGCTTGCGGCGGAACCGACCGACGGGAAAATGCGCACGTTCAATATGCTGCTTGCCGAAGAGCCTCGCAATTTGAACCCGCTTGTGGCGAGCAGCGCATATGCGTGGCAGGTTTTGGGTATGATTTATGAAACGATGGTCGGGACGGATCCGTGGACGCTCGAGGACAGGCCGGCGCTTGCGAAGAGCTGGAACGTGCGAACGGTCGAAAGCGGCGGCGCGGCGCACACGGAGCTCGATTTTTATCTGCGGGACGATATTTTGTGGAACGACGGCAAAAAATTTACCGCGCACGATGTAAAAGCGACGCTTGAATTTATTAAGGAAAACGAAATTCCCCGTTTTTATGATTCGACGAAAGATATCGCGCAGGTCGCGGTGCACAGCGACTATGCGCTTACGGTCAAAATGACGGGGATCAGCTACTGGCAGTTGGATAAGATCGGCGGCATGATCTGCCTGCCGAAGCATGTGCTGGATAAGGTTTCGGACTGGCAGACGTGGGATCCCGTCGCGGGGGGCGGCGTTTCGGGGCCGCAGGGGCTGGTCGGCACGGGGCCGTTTATGTTCGAGGAGTATCGTCCCGGGGAGTACGTTATGATGCACCGGAATCCGCATTACAGATTGTTGAAAAATAAAAAAGAGCC
>JAJDJB010000095.1 GCA_030266985.1 Synergistaceae bacterium OttesenSCG-928-D05 | reverse complement strand
CGTAATAACGAGCGGCTACCGCTGCGAGAAACACAATGCCGAAGTGGGCGGAGTCCCCCGCAGCAAGCATAGAGAAGGTCATGCTGTAGACGTAAAAATCCCTGCCTCCCGGCAGGAAGAATTTAAACAGTTGGCGGTAGCATGCGGATTCTCGAAAATCATTTTGTACGGCGAAAGAGGTTTCGTGCATGTAGAGGTGTGAAATATTGTTAAAATCCCAGAATTACATGAGCATTATATATAGGAATCCGCCGTATCGAGGGGATTCCTATATTTTATATAATACTCCACATTTTTAGCTTTAGTTATCTTTTGCTTCCGCTTTCCCTAAGACTTCGTGTAAAACTTTCCTTACTGCAAAATTTGAATCTGACCTCGCCTTTTCAACTATATAATCGTATATATCCGCATCAATCTCATTAACTAATTTTAATTTCCTCAAAATTGAATTTTTTATATAAACATTATCAATATCTATATGTTTTATAAGTTGCTTACAGACAACATCTCTGTTGATTTGATTTAAGCCAAGAATCAAAAGATTCCTAATAGCAAACCAACGCAAGTTAAGATTTTCTGAATTACAGCACATCAAAGAATGTTGTAAAATTACTGACTCTAGTTGCGCAGATATAATTTTACCTTCACTAGATTCTAAATAAAAATTTATCATCTCCAAAGCGCGCACCTGAGATTCAATATCATTATTAAAGGTTGACAATATATCAATAACCTCAACCCAAACATCTTTATTCCAAAGGCTATATAAAAGCATGATTGCGAAACGCAAATCTATATCCTTTATAGTTGTAAACAGATGGTTATGGCTTTTAAATACCGATTCTTCATTCTGGATTCTTAACAATATATCTTCATGAGGTCTTTGAGCTTCAGGATATTTTTTAACAATGCACAAAAAAAGTTGAACAGCGCCAATTTTCTCATTAATTGGTTGTTTATCCTGTAGCAACGTGCCGGCAGTAGCTTCAAGAATCCTCGACAGTAAAGCTGTATCCAGAGACATAAAATTACTGTGAAATAAAATAGCTCTAATAGCATGATGCGGTCGTTCGTAAAAATTAATCTTCTTATCGCCAGCATCCAATTTTTGATTTCTGCTATTTATCATATCCACATAGCGATTAATCCTGATAACTGGTTCTTGTGTTCTATAATCCATCGAAGCCACAACATAAAAATTTTCATAAAAATCTGGTAAAAACTCTCTAATCGTTTTTTCCAACTCGTCTTTTAGAGGAAGATTATAAGGTGCTATCTTACAAAGAGCTTCATCTAAATATAGGGCTCTTCTGCCTTTTTCTGTGTCGAGCTCTTTAATGTAGGATATAATTGCTGTCATGCATCGCCTCAGATTACATTCTGAAATATTATCGAGGGTTGAAAGTTTTGATATTGTCATAAATGCATCATCGTAGCTAAAAAATATTTTCCGTTCCAGAGTTTCAGAAATAATCTCAACTATTTTATTATTATCAATACGTAGTGATAAACCTGAGATCATTCCAAAAATATGTCTGCTCGCAACTCGTACGCGCGTCTTACTTCTGAGCCAGTTTTGTATATATGACAAATTTTCTGTCCAAGCTGCATCAAAAAATGCATCATCCATGTGGTATCCAACCAGTCTCATTGATTCCATTTTCGCAATATATTTTCTATGTTTAACGGGTAAATTTTCTGAATATTTATATATAGAAGCGGCATCGTCAGCGGTCATTCGAGCTAGAATCTCTGTATCTCTTTTCGTAATACCATCAATTTCTTTTCCCTCAGAAGCAAGAATGGAGTTTTTTAGTAAGGCAATTTTCAAACTCCAGTTTGAGAAAATTTCACTCCAAAAAAAAGTTAATAACTTTATTCTATCGTAGAGTTGTAATAAATGTGTAAGAGAGCCATAGCATGCTGCAATCAAAAAAATCTGAGAAAGATCTTCCAGGTATGCTTCCAAATTACTGCCAAAAGTAATCGTACCCATTGATTTAATATTTTCCCTTAAGGTTGTTTCCATAACACGCCCATATATACTCTCAGCAAGTCTATCTAACTGAGGATAAAAAACTGGATGTTGTGTCTGCTCTAATTGTTTTTGATATTTCTCATTTAGCCGAAATTGATTTTTCTTCTCCAAAGAATAACTCGATAAGCTGCGCAAATCAATCAAAATATCCTGTATAATCCATTCATCAATTTTATTCTTTTTTGCCAAATCGAGCGATTTATTTAACGTAGAAATAGCAACGGTGATTTTTCCAAGAAAATATAAACGAATAGCTTCCCAACGCAACTTGATTATCTGCATGTTATGCGCAGATTGATGTCGCTCAATCTCTTGCAACATCTTGCTTACATTAAAATTCTTTATTGATTTTCCTTCAAACAAAACCGGCAAAAAACCAGCAAGGGCACTGTCTAGTTCCGAAGTTTTTGATATTTTAATTTCTTGATCTATTAGCATTTTTGAAAAAAAACTC
>JAJDJB010000094.1 GCA_030266985.1 Synergistaceae bacterium OttesenSCG-928-D05 | reverse complement strand
CGGATGGAGAATCAGTTTCTAGCTTAAATTAGAAGGATGAAAAAACGAGGGGTTGCATATAGCCCCTCGTATTTTATGTGTTTTGGGAAGCACTCGCCCAGCGAGAGCTTCCTTATTTTCTTTGTCTATAAGAGGCGCGCAAGATATGCAGCGAAGCTATTTTGGAAATGTTATGAATGGTAGACAATTATTAAAAAATCATTATAATAAATTACTGTAATATGTGTTACGAATCGAGAAAGGCAACAAAGCAAAAGGCAAGAGGAAAGAATCTTACGGTGCGGAGATTTTTTGTGTAAATCTTGCTTCCAAGAGCGCGGCAACAATAATTTCCAGACTAAGGGCTCAAGGGCCTTTTCTATAAAGCTGTATCGGGCTATGTATTTTAGTTCCAGGAGGGGATTCGTGTGGCAACACAGCAATCAGTTCGTTTCTTTCATGCGCGGTGTGCAATGGGCGGCAAAACTATCAAACAAGTGCTTTTCCTGTTTTCTTTTGTCTTATGCGCCGTGCTCTTTACGTCGCAGGCAGGTTTCGCGGCGAATGATCCGGAGGCGGTAGCCGCGGGCACGTCCAAGGACTTCGGCCCAGGTTATGAGATCGAAGGGACAGGAAACGGCGTAAAGGGGCTCATTGTGGAGATGAACGCGCAGGCGATATTTGGCGCCAATGCGTCCATCACGACGTCCGGTAACAATGCGCAAGGCGTCAACACAGTAAAGGGCAGCACGGTCGTTTTTGGCCAAAACGCGGAAATTTCCGCGTCCGGAAGCGGGGCACGCGCTATTTATTCGAGCAGCGTCGTAAGTCTCGACAACGGCGCACAGATTACTGCTGCCGGCACGAGCGCGACCGGCATTTATGGTGATGCGAACTCACAGCTTGTCGAAATCGGGAACGGGTTGCGCATGATCGTCTCGGGAGAGAACAGCAGCGGCAGCTCCTACGCAATCTACGCCAACAATAAGGGCACTACGTCGCTGGGAACGAATGCGTCTCTGGACGTTCGCGGCTTTGAAGCGGTCGGAATATTTGGCACTACCAACGCTCCGACGATCACCGTGGGGGAAAATCTTGAGCTAAAAGCCATTGGCGGGTACAAAGCACAAGGTCTCTACCTGCGGGATGGGAGTATGGACATTGGCAACAACGCCACTATTGTGGTAGAAGCTCCGAATTCTGCAGCCGGTGTTCAGGCGGAAACCAACGCGAGTGGGCAGCAAATCAACTACCAAATCGGGGACGATTTAACGCTTTATGTTTCCTCGGATAACGCCGCATATGGGATACGCGCAAACGAACGTACAAGCGACGCTTCTTCCGTGGACATTGTGGTCGGGAATAACGCGGATATCCATGTTACGACAAAAGATGCCTCGGGCATGGGGATTTCAGCTGTGGACAATTCAAGGGTCACAACGGGTGAGGATACAAAAATTACAGTTACGGGGCATAGCGGTCGAGGCATTGACGCGGCGCATGGCGCTTTTGTGAAAACCGGCGAGGGTACTGAGATAACGGTCACGGGTTACGACGCTCGAGGTATTAACACGTCGGGTGGCTCCTCTGTGGAAACTGGCAAGCGTACATATATTACAACCACGGGGACCAACGCTCGAGGCATTGAGGCGATAGGCGGCTCCTTTGTGAAAGCCGGCGCGGGTACTGAGATAACGGTCTCGGGACACGACGCTCATGGTATCAACGCAATTGACGGCTCCTTTGTGGAAACCGGCGAGGGCGGAAAGATTACGGCGACGGGAAGCAATGTCCGCGGCGTGGACGTCACAGGGGAGAACACCAAGATATTGTTCGGCGGCGACATTGAAACGAGCGGTGATCATACGACTGCTTTAGCTGCGTGGGATAAGGGCTCAGCCGTGGTGAAAGGCAGTATTCTGGCGCAGGGTTACAATGGCTACGGCGTGTTCGCGGTGGCATACAGCAATGCTTCGGTCGGCGGCAGTGTCGTGACAAGCGGAGATTCTACGCATGGTGTGCGAGCCGCTTACTCGACGGTTAAAGTCTCGGGCGATGTGACGGCTTTAGGCACATACTCTTATGGAGTAAACGCCGATAACGGCGATGTGCAAGTGGGCGGAAGCGTCTACACGTATGGAGACGGCTGGGACGACGACTCTTATGGAGTCGCGGCTTATTCGAACAGTACCGTTTCCGTGGCAGGGAGCGTTGTCATCCACGGTAACGATATGGGCGGTGTGATTTCCGGGGGAAACAGCCGCATGGAGATTGGCAACGGGGTTACGACTTTAGGTGACCGGTCGCGCGGCGTTGTCGCAACCACAGGCGGCGAGGCAATAATCAGCGGCGACGTTGTAATAATGGGGGCGAATTCATACGGTCTCTATGCCTCTGATGATGACAGCATGATCTCAATGGCCGACGGGCAGCTTTCGGTCGCGCAGGATAGTTCATGGCATATGGCAGCAGTAGGCGGCGGAACGATTTCACTCGACCGGGTACTGGTTTCCGGCGCTTCTGAAAAACTCCTGTTTACAAACAGCGGCGGAACGGTCACGGCGCAAAACAGCCAGCTTGCGGGCGATGTCCTGCACGATGGCACGTTCTCAGGGACGCTTGCGCTCCAGCTCTTGGGCAACAGCACCCTGACCGGTGCGGTGAATGTATTGGATGCGGCGGTGCGCCCGGACGCGAGG
>JAJDJB010000093.1 GCA_030266985.1 Synergistaceae bacterium OttesenSCG-928-D05 | reverse complement strand
GGACTATAACGTCCACGTCCAGATTTCCCACCTTGCGAGCCAGTCAATGTGGTACACGAAGGCATGTATTGAAACAATAGAAGAAGCGATTGCGGAGGGCATCGACGTCGGTTTCGACTGCTATCCGTACGACGCTTTTTGCACATACGCGGGTTCCACCGTGTTCGACGACGGATTTGTGGAGCGCTGGCGCGGCAAGGGACCGGAATATCTTGAAGCGGTCTCGGGTAAATTTACGGGGCAGCGCCTCACGTGGGAAACGCTGAAAATCATGCGCGAAGAAGAACCGATGGCATTGATCGCGGGCTATGTTCTGAACCCGGATGAGGTTGAAATGTGTCTGACACATCCCAAATGCATCGTCGTCTCCGACGGACTATATACCGGCGGAGGCGCGCATCCGCGCATTGCAGGCACTTTCCCCAGAGTATTGAATATTCTGATTGAAAAAGGGTTTACATGGACGGACGCGCTCAAAAAAATCACGACGATGCCCGCGGATCTATTTTCGCTGAACGCAGGCCGACTTCGCGTCGGCGGAGCGGCGGATATATCGGTTTTCCACCCAGAGGAACTGCGTGACGAAGCGACATTCTACGAGCCTTTCAAGCCCGCGTCCGGCATCAAATTGATTGTGGTCAACGGAAAGGTCGCTTTGGAGGACGGCGCGCTGAATCGGGAAAAGCAGGGCAGGTTTTTCTTCAGCGCCTAGCTTATATGCCCTGTGCTTCGTATGGCACACGGGAGATGAAAGGAGTGATGGCCGAGGCAGATAAATACGGAAGTGCGTGAAGTGGTTTTTCAGGGTGTGCTGCTTAAAGCAGTTCTTTGGCAACGTAGCTTGCGAAGTGGTATTGCGCGATATCCTATATGAAAAGTTGGAGGGTTTTAAGATGTCTGAGAAGAAAAAAGAGTTCCAGATGCCGCATACTTTCGTTATCCTATTCATCATTATGTTGATCGCAGCAGCTGCGACCTACATCGTCCCATCGGGCTCTTTCAACAGGGTTCCCAGTAATATCTATTCATGGCTGAAATTGATCGATCCAAGCTCATTCCACTATACGGAACAGACGCCGGTCGGATTTTTTCAGTTTTTCATCTGCATCTTTCAGGGGCTGGTCCAGGTTGCGGATATCATTTTCTTTACCTTTATCTGCTATTCCTATGTGTATTTGGTTTCCAGCACAGGGGCGATCAATGGTTTTTCTAACGCGCTGCTGAAAAAAACGAAGGGGAAAGAAATCCTGGTTCTCCCGATTTTCATTATTTTCTTTGGAATCTGTGGTTCCACGTTCGGTATGATCGAGTCCACATACGGTCTGATACCGATTTTTGTAGGAATTGCGACTGCTATGGGTTATGACGCAATCGTCGGTATCTCGATGGTCGGCCTTGCCGCAGCGACGGGCTTTGCTTCGGCGACGACGAACCCGTTCACCGTCGGCGTAGCGCAGAGTATCGCCGGACTGCCGCTCTTCTCCGGGATCGGTTACCGCGTTGCGGTGTTCATCGTATTCCAGATTGCGGCGATCGCTTATGTCATGCGCTATGCAGCAAAAATTAAGAAAGACCCGACTAAGAGCGTTCTCCATAACGTGGAAATGGAAACGCTGCAAGTTTCGGAAGAAACGGCGAATCAGGAATTTACAACGACGCACAAAATTCTGCTTTGCGGTTTCCTCTTCATGGTTGTCATGCTGGTTCTTGGCGGCGTGAAACTTGGATGGGGCATCCCGCAGATGTCGGGGCTGTTCCTTGTCATGCTTTTCGCTTCCGGTGCCATTGCACGCTACAGCCCGAACAAAATTGCGGAAACGATCGTTACGGCATGCTCGAAAATGGTGTTCGGCGCGCTGGTTATCGGCGTTGCGCGCGGCGTTCTTGTCGTGATGAACGCGGGCGGAATCACGGATACGATCATCTACGGACTTGCGAAACCCCTTGAGAGTCTTCCCACAATGCTCACCGCGCAGGTCATGCTCCTCCTGCAGAATATGATCAACCTTGTTATTCCGTCCGGAAGCGGTCAGGCTGCGACCACGATTCCCATCATGGCGCCTCTGTCGGATCTCATCGGCATCAATCGCCAGATTATTGTCCTTGCCTTCCAGTTCGGCGACGGATACTCGAACCTGCTTTGGCCGACGGCGTCAGGCATGATCATGTGCGCGGTCGCTAAAGTTCCGTTCGATAAATGGCTGAAATTCTTCCTGCCGCTTTTTGGTATCTATTACGTCCTGCAGATGATTTTTGTCGCTGCCGCGGTAATGTTCAACTACGGACCGTTTTAAGGCATGGCGGGGCATTGCATGATGAACGCGATTAAAGAAGAAGCAAAGGCAATTCGGGAAAAAATTACAGGGTGGCGGCGCGACTTCCATCGTCACCCGGAACTCTCATTCAAGGAATTTGAGACGACCAAAGCGATCGCCCGAATACTGGATGAAGCGGGAATACATGGGTACAAGATCGGCGTCTCCGGCGTTCCGACCGGCCTTGTTGTGGATATCAAAGGTCAGCGGGGGCCCGGCAAGTGCGTTGCGCTGCGTGCCGATATTGACGCGCTGCCCGTACAGGAAGAAAACAATGTTTCCTACAAATCCGAAGCAGATGGAATCATGCATGCCTGCGGACATGACGCGCACGCCGCCATGCTGCTGGGCGCGGCTTTACTGATG
>JAJDJB010000092.1 GCA_030266985.1 Synergistaceae bacterium OttesenSCG-928-D05 | reverse complement strand
CTGCGAAAACGAATTTACGAAGACCGGATTCCGTAAATGGATTGCGAACAGGGCCGTCGATATTTTTCAGCCGGATCTCTGCTTCGCGGGCGGTTTCACCGAATGCAAGAAAATCGTTGCCATGGCGCAGGCCTGGCATGCGATGGTGATGCCGCACGCATGGGGTTCCGGTATAGGTCAGGCGGCGTCAATGCAGTTTTTAGCTACGATTCCGCCGGCGCCCTCAACTTTCATTGCCGCCGAACCGATGCTAGAATATGATCAGTCGGATCACCCGTTCCGAAATGAACTGGTATTTCCGAATCTACAGCTCAATGCGGAGGGACGCGTGACGATTTCGGACAGACCCGGGATCGGTGTAGAGGTGAACCGCGAGGTGCTGCAGAAATATACCGTAGAGTAAAATCTTGGGGGTACAAACATGCGCTATGACATTCTTATCAGAAACGGTACGATCCTAGACCCCGCACTCGGCATAAGCAAGATCGGAACCGTTGCAATACAAAATGATAAAATCGCGATGCCGCCTGACGTATCTGACGCGATCGCCAACTACGAGATAGATGCGGACGGGATGTTTGTGCTCCCTGGTTTAATTGACTTTCATGCGCATGTTTTCAGCGCAGGTACGGACTTTGGCGTGGAACCGGCCGCGCTGCTCTCAACGGGCGTCACGAGCGTTGTTGACGCGGGCTCTAGCGGAACGGCAAACTACGCCTCTTTCCGTTTGTTCTCCAAAAAACAACCGGTACGTATTAGGGCTTTTCTGAATGTCTCTCCAACGGGGATAACGACATTGCGGCAGCATGAAAGCGTTGATCCGGCGATATGGGACGAAAAAGAGATCGCGGCGATTTTTGAAAAATACGGTGATCAGGTGCTGGGGCTAAAAATCCGACAGAGCCAGGACATTGTGTGCGGCCTTGGCCTCGAACCATTGCGGCGGGCGGTTGCGCTTGCCGAAGAAATTGGTTGCCCGGTCGTGGTTCATACGACAGATCCGCCCGAGAGCGCCTCAGAAATGGCAGACATTCTGCGTCCGGGAGATGTTTATTGCCATGTGTATCAAGGGGCGGGAAAGACAATTCTGGAAGACGGCGCCCCATCGCGCGGTATTGCAGCGGCACGTGAGCGCGGCGTTCTTTTTGACGCGGCAAACGGGATGAGTCATTTCAATTTTGACGTAGCGGAGCGCGCTCTGAAAAACGGTTTCGCGCCGGATATTATTAGTTCGGATGTTACGAAGTTTACCTTTCTGCGTACGAACGCATATGCGCTGCCCTATCTCATGTCGAAATATCTTTATTTGGGAATGTCGTTCATGGATGTAGTGCGTGCGGTTACAGAAACGCCGGCTCGGCTTATGGGCATGGCCGGGAAAATCGGCACGCTTGCGCCGGGGGCATATGCGGATGTCACAATTTTAAAGCAAAAAGAAGCGCGCGTTCGCTATCGCGACGCGCAGGGCTGCGTCAGAGAATCAAATGAAATGTTGGTTCCGCAGATGACGATCAAAGGCGGCAGAATCATGTTCAGGCAGATGGATTTTTGCGCGGGATTCGATTATAGAGACGTATAGCAGGTGGTTTTATGTCATGTTCAGATTTTTGCTGCGGCGGTGAAGAATTAAAAGAAGGATTTAACAGCGATATGATTGTGTCCGGCCCGGATCGGGCAGGCCATCGCGCGCTGCTTTATTCGCTCGGACTGGGCGAAGACGAATTGAAAAAACCGTTTATTGCGGTGGTGAACAGTTGGAATGAAATTGTTCCCGGCTGCGCGCCGCTGAAGGAAATCGCCGAATATGTAAAACGCGGTGTTCTTGAAGCGGGCGGACTGCCGTTTGAGTTCTGTACGATCGGTGTTTGCGATGGTCTGACGCAGGGGCACAAAGGAATGTCATACTCTCTGCCAAGCAGAGAAATCATTGCGGATTCCATTGAGATTATGTTGCGCGCGCATTGTTTTGACGGCGCTGTTTTTTTAGGGAGCTGCGATAAAATTACGCCCGGGATGTTGATGGCGGCTTTGCGCGTCAATATTCCTTCTATTTTTGTCCAGTGCGGTCCAATGTGGAACGGATGCCATGACGGCAAAGCCGTTTCGCTGCCAACGTTGCGTGAGTATACCGGAAAGTATCACGCGGGCATGATTGATGAAGATGAATTAAAAGCGGTCGAGCGAACAGCCCTACCGACGAGAGGCAGCTGCGCGATGCTCGGCACGGCGAATTCCATGAGCTGCGTTGTCGAGACGCTGGGACTTTCGCTGCCGCTGAGCGCGACGACGCCGCCTTTTTTTGCGGAAAAACACCGGGAGGCCCGGCATGCGGGAAGTAGAGTCGTATCCCTGGTGAAGGAAGATTGCAAACCGCTTGACATTGTGACGGAGAAGTCGATTGAAAACGCGCTGCGCGTTGGGTATGCAATGGGCGCTTCGACAAACCTTGTGCTGCATATGCAGGCAATCGCGGAAGAGTCGATGCGTTCCGTTTCTCTCGCAGATATGGATCGCATCAGCGCCGAAACGCCGTATATCGTGAAGGTGCATCCATCCGGCTCGGTCCCGTTTAACGCGCTGCATGCGGCGGGGGGCATCCCCGCTGTCATGCAATCTTTGGGGGCGCTGCTGCACACGGACGCAAAAACCGTTATGGGCACAACGATTGAACAAGTTGCGGAAGATGCGATATGGGCAGATCGGGAGATTATTCGCCC
>JAJDJB010000091.1 GCA_030266985.1 Synergistaceae bacterium OttesenSCG-928-D05 | reverse complement strand
TCACGCCACCACGGCTTCGGCATTCGTTTCGTACCTCCCAGTGTAACAGACCGGCCTATTATAGACCAAAAAGAGAATTTATGCAGGTTCTTTTACAATTATCACACGATTATCACTGGTTCGGTCACTTCAGGGCGTCTTCATACATCTCCAAATCCGCCACGTAAACCACCGCACCCTCCAGCACAGGCAAAAGGACGCGCTCCGAGGCAAATGAGAGCGACACGCGATTTAGCCCGCCCGGATTATAAACATCCACCACAGGCCCCGTATAGCCCAGCGTCATCGCGGCAATCGCGCTCGCGGTCGAGCCCGTCCCGCAGGAAAGCGTCAAGTCCTCTACCCCGCGCTCGTACGTCAGCACATCCAGTTCGTTTTTCTTCCCAGTGCGCGGGAAAACGAAATTCACGTTCGTTCCCTCCGGAAAAAGCGCCGTCGCATTGCGCAGCGCGCGCCCCATATCGCGGTATTCCTCGTCGCTCTTGTCGCGCGCCCCGCAGAATATCACCGTATGCGGTACACCCACCGTAAGGAACGTATAATCAAATTCATACCCGTCCGCCTTTCCGTGCCCGCCGACGACGGCGTTCTCAAGCGAAACGGGCGACAGATCGAGCGACGTCATGCAGCCCCTCACCTCGGCGTGCACAGGGCCGCCAAGCGTCTCAAACGTCATCTCCGGTTTTTTCACAATGCCGTTCTCAAACGCGAAACGCGCGATACAGCGCGCACCGTTGCCGCACATCTCACCCTCTGATCCGTCGCGGTTAATGATCCGCATTTTAAAATCCTGCGTAGCAGACGGTTCCGCGACCAGAATCCCGTCCGCGCCGACCGACTCCATCCTGCGGCACGCCATCACCGCAAAATTGCACAGAAAATCCGTGTCGTATGTCATATCCATATTATTGAGCGCGATAAAATCATTGCCGTTGCCGTTCAGCTTTGCGCATTTGATCATCGTGTTTCCGCCTCCAAAAAAATCACGGTATGAAACCTATTGTACCAATCGAAATGCAATAAAGAAACATGCGAACGCACCGCGCCTAAGGATACGTTCTGCGCTTTGCAAAAAAACGCGGGGACTTCGACTGAACGAAATCCCCGCGTACTTTACGTTTTTGATGCTGCGCGCGTTTCTCGGCGATTATCTCCGGCGCGCTACAAGCGGCAACGCTGCGAGTGCAAGCAGGGCAAGCGCACCAGGCAAAGAAGCGCAGCTGCTGCTGGAGCCTTTGCTCCCGGTATCGGCCCGCGCTGCGACCACCGTCACCGCGCAGGTCATTTCCGATTCAAGGTTGCCGGAAATCTTGCACGTCACATTCGTCGTGCCGAGTTCCAACCCCTTAAGCGTCACGATCGCGCCGCTATTCGGCGATACAGTCACGATCTTGTCGTTTTCCGATGCCCACTTGAATTTCATACGATCTGCCATAACCGTACCCGGCAGCGTCTCAATGTTTAGCTCGTACGTTTTTCCCTTTTCTACCTCGACAGACACTCCCTGCGCAAACATCGCGGCAATCGCGGGAAGCTGTTCCGGTGGGCTTGTTGCAGCATAAGCATTTACGCCTTGAATATTCTCATATTTGCCCATATCGCCCCAAGGAATATTGCCGATCGCCCACTCGTCCGGGGCACTGCGTACCCCTTCCGTGTCCACGATGCCAGCGGGGAAGAGACAGTCTGTGAACGAATCTTGCGGATCATCCTGAAATCCGAACGCGCCGCCGGCATATGCCACAACATTATTGTCGCCCGAAATTTTCGCGGAAACACTTTTTTCTTCCATATCAACGACCGCGCAGTTCTGTACCCGGGCACAGTTATATCCAACCAGCGCGCCTGAATAGATGTCGGAATCGTCGCGGTTTGTTGCGATTGCGGCACGGAAGACAATGCTGTTTCGAATCCTCGAAGCCCTAATATTGGCAGCCAGGCCGCCCGCGCTGGTCGTTCCGGAAAGCGAGACGTCACGCACGACGCAGTTATCGAACCCGCTGAAATCCAGGGCGGTAATACCGCCCGCATAAGAGCCTTCGAGAAGTCCGATCCCACTTACACTGCAATCAGCCACCGGGCCGTTATTTTGCCCCACAATACCACCCGCATAGTGGTGCGTAATGTGTCCGATTTCGCTTACGGCGCCATTTTTAACGGTACCATTATTAGTTCCTGCGATACCGCCCGAATAAACGCCGTCAATCTTACCAATCCTGCTTACGTCGTTGTTCGTAACGATCCCTTTTTCGTCGTTAAATGCAACTGCACCGCCCGCGCTGGAAGGGCTGACGATTGTTTGGACCTCGCGGGCTAAGCTGTGCTTAACGGTACCGTTATTCAATCCCACAATACCGCCTGCATACTTACCGCTGCTAATCGTCTCAATTCCGTTCGCAATACAATTCGCGACGACGCCGCTCCTCACATTACTTCCCACAATACCGCCGGAACAGGTATCACTCTCGAATGTTTGGATTCCATTTACCCTGCTGTCCGTAATGGCGCCACTGTTCTTACCGGCAACGCCGCCGATCCCGAATATACCCTTCATGGTCCCCACTTCGTTCACCGAGGCGTTTGCGATAGTGCCTTCGTTTTCGCCTACAATACCGCCTACGACGTAATCACCCGTGATGGTTCCCGTTTTGCATACCGAGCTGTTCTTAACGGTACCGTCGTTCCATCCAACAATACCGCCTGCATAACTCAAGACAAGAATATCCGCACCGGTGACCGAAACGTTTTCAATCGCCCCGCCCCGGTTCACGCCTGCAAGCCCGCCGCCATGAACATACATAGAATCCGCCCACATCGGAACATCGACGG
>JAJDJB010000090.1 GCA_030266985.1 Synergistaceae bacterium OttesenSCG-928-D05 | reverse complement strand
AGGTCGTTTGCATGGGGCAATTTTTTCAATCAAAACATAAAAGAAATGGGGCTGAAGGTATGAAAACAAAGAAAAGTAGTTTGAGTTTGGTGTTGGCGTTGCTTATGTTGCTGGCGATGGCATGTGGCACTTGGGCGGCAACGGGCGAGCTTGGTGGCACCTACGGCAACACTGTAATGGTCTCGGCAGATTATGTGGCAACGGCATCGGAAGATGTCATTATTAATGTCACAAATGGGCACGGATTGGTGCTGCAAGCGAACGCCACGGCGGATTTTAGAACTCATACGTTGGTAATCTCAAAAGATGGCGCAACGCTTGATTGCTACGGTATTAATGTTGCAGGTAACAATGCCATGCTGGATGCTGAAGGTAGTATCTCAACAGCAGGACAAAATGGTCATGGTATTTACACCTCCACTATTTATAAATCTGCTGATTTGACATACTCTGGGACAATCACTACGTATGGCAGCAGCGCCCATGGAGCCTTTATCCAAGGAGCTGGTAATAAACTTACGATTGTAAGCGGTGATATCAGGACGTTAGGTGCTACTGCTTATGGCATTGCAGCATTTAACGGCGGGACGGTAGCGATGAACGGAAGCATTGCTACACAAGGAACGACCTCTATAGGTGCATATGCACACACAAATGGGGTCATTGATTTACATGGGAACGTTGCCACACAAGAAACTAATGCTCGTGGTCTCTATGCACATACAAACTCACTGATCAATTTTTGGGGCGATATCACCACGCAGGGTAGTGGTGCCAATGGAGCTCAAGCGTATAATAATTCGATTATTAATATACAAGGAAATATTTATACGCGCGCAATTGGTGTAACTGCAGGTAATAATAAATCGGTCGTTAATATATCCGGAGATATCGTTACTCAGGGGACTTCTGCTTATGGTGTGCATGCTAATGACACAGGTTCAATAAATATAGACGGAGATATTTCTACGCAAGGGAACTATGCTTTTGGTGTATATGCGAGTAATGTAGGTAATGTCTTAATGTCTGGTGACATAATAACAGAGGGTAAGACTTCTCACGGGGCATATGCAACAGGAACTTCACGAATTGACTTGGCTGGTAACATTGATGTAAGTGGAATAAGCGCAGATGGTCTGTTGGCTGAGCAAGGTAGTACGATTACTATGAAAAACGGTGCTATCTCTATCGTGGATGATACATCATGGGCAATGGCGGTCAATACTGCTAGCTCCATTGATCTCACAAACGTGGCGACAAATAGCGCGAATCTTCTGCAAACGTCCAGCTTTGGCAATGTGAACGCATTAGACAGCGTTCTTGCGGGTAACATCTTGCACGACAGCACCTCTGCTGGTGTCCTTGCTGTCGCACTTGACAACACGCAATGGACAGGAACGGCTAACGTTGCATCATCCGATGGCGCAATCGACCTCTTACTTGCCAACAACAGTCGGTGGAGCGTTACTGGCAACAGCAACACCAACGGCGCATTGAATCTCGGAACGGGCAACACAGTAGATTACAGCGCATCCGCACTGGGTACGGTCGTCACCGTCGACAGTCTCTCCGGCAATGGCAACTTCCTGATGAAAACCGACATCGCCGCGCAAACGGCGGATAAACTGGTTGTCACCGGAACCTCGGACGGTTCGCATAACATCGCCGTCGCAAATCAGGGCAGTGCAGTAGTCACCGGAAACGAACGGGTGACGTTGGTCGAAACGGCCGATGACGGAGCCGATTTCGATCTGCTTAATCACGTTGAACTTGGCGCGTATCGGTATGTACTCGGCAGCCTTGAAGGCGATGCCGGCGGGCAAGAGTGGTTCCTCTATGCGGACAGGGGAAGCAACCCTGCAGTAGACACCCCAGTGCTGAGCAATCCTGCATCGTCAGCGGTCGATACCTTTATCGGCAGCTATCTGCTGGCTTATGTTGAAAACAACACCCTCATGCAGCGCCTTGGAGATCTTCGTAACGAGACCCTGGGCGGACGCTCCGGCGCATGGTTCCGTGCCTACGGCGGTAAGTTCGAGTCCGACGCCCGGGATTACGCGCGCGGTTTCGATATGGACTACTGGGGCGTGCAGATTGGATATGACAGACAGCTTGAAAAGAGCATCTTCAAAAACGGCGAAACCTATGCGGGCGTATTCTTCGGTCTCGGAAACGGCGATATCGATTTCAAGGATGTAGGCTACGGTACCGGAGACGTCGACCATAAAACATTGGGCGCTTACATGACCTATATGAAGGATAGCGGTTTCTACGTCGACGCGGTAGCGAAATACATCTGGAGCGAAACCAGCTACAGCGTACGTGACAGCAGCGGCGCCATGGTACACGCCAACGACGTAGACAGCAACGGACTCGGGCTTTCGCTCGAAACCGGCAAACGTTTCCACTTCGGCGAAACCGGCAAAAACAACGGCAGATGGTATGCGGAGCCGCAGGTGCAGTTGTCCTACCAGCACATGAACGGCGGTACCTACCACGTGAGCAACGGCTTGCAAATCGGAGTGGACAGCTATGATTCCCTGATTGGCCGTGTCGGGTTCCTGCTCGGTTACCAGAGCGACAAAACAAACGTTTACGCCAAATTCTCCTACCTGAAAGAATTCAGCGGCGACCTCGACATCTGTGCCAACGGGCTTGGCGTAGGACGTGAGAGTTTGGACGATAACTGGTTCGTATACGGCCTTGGTGTAACGCACCGTGTGAACGACCGCAACGCTCTTTATCTGGACGTTCAGCGCTCCAGCGGCGGCGACTTTGAACAGCAGTGGCAGTTAAACGGCGGCTGGAGGATCAGTTTCTAAGAAGGAACGGCAAGAGATGACAACGAGGGGTTTTAGCGCCCCTCGTTGTTT
>JAJDJB010000009.1 GCA_030266985.1 Synergistaceae bacterium OttesenSCG-928-D05 | reverse complement strand
CGGGGTTTTCGGTTTTTCCGAAAGCCCCGTGCGGTTGGTTGTCTATGTTTGTGTTATGGCTGTAGTTATTTGCTGCGTTTCTTTCTATATACGAAGGGAAGCAACGCGAAGGCTAGTAATCCTGCTCTTCCCGCGCTTGCCGCATTGCAGCCGCTGTTTCCGTTCCCGCCGCCTTTTTTCTTGTCGTCCTCTTCCTCGCCATCTTCGTCATCTTCTTCGGGCACTTCTTTTGCAACAATGGAGAGGTGAACCTGTACGTCTTCCACGGGCACGTTGTTCATGGTGAGCTGCACGTCGAGGGCATAGTTCCCCGGTGTTTTTGCGATGCCGGTCACGCGGATCGAGTCCTCCGGGCCTAAGGCGATTTCAAGTCCGCTCAGGTTCCAGCCGTCCGCGCCTTCTGCGTCGATGAGCGTTATGTCGGCGTCGGGGATGTCGGAGTCGAAGCCGTAGGTGGCGTTCGCTTCGTCGCCTTCCGTGAATTTGTCGATGAGGATTCTGCCTTCTTTCGGTATTACAATGACGTCTTCCGGTTTCGCCGCGATGACGACGGGGATCGTGATTGCCGCAGGCACGTCGTTGATTGTGATTTGTACGGTGATTTCGTATTCGCCCGGTGCATTTGCTTCGCCGATGACGCCGAGGGTTTCGTCGTTATCGTCGGGTGTTGCCAACAGGCCGCTTTGTTCCCAGCCGTCGGAGGTTTTCACGCCGATGATTTCGATGACCGCGTCGGGGAATCCGTCGAGCGCGAAGGAGTATTCGATGTCTACGATGTCTCCGCGTTCGATGTCTTCTGTGTCACCGTCCGGTGTGACGGTGATGTCTTCGGGATTCGCGTATACGGTGTAGGAGATGGATTCTGTGGCTATTTCGTAATCGCCGAGTTTCAGGTCGACAGAGAGGCCATAGACCCCGGGCGTCTTTGCCGTTCCTGTGACGGTGAGGGTGTCCGGAACTGTGGTTTTGTAGTCGAAGCCGCTTTCTTCCCAGTTGTTGGAGGCTCGGACCGCACTGATGCCCGCGTCGAGTTCGGGCAGGTCATCGGCTTTTTTCTGCGCGGTGTAGTGCGCGTCTACACTGATGCCTGTGCTGAGGCTGGTTATGGGTGCGCCTGTTGCCACGAGTTCCACGTCGTCGGAGTCCGCGGCTCGTTTTACATCAAGCGAAATGCCGATGGGCCCGAGCCACATGCCGCCCGCAATGACGTCGAATTCGGCGGAATAGCTTCCTTCCGCTGCGGATTCCGCGGTGAGGATGGCCTGCGTATCTCCGCTGATGGTAATGTTGAAGCCGCTGTTTTCCATGCCGCGCGCGTCCTCGCTGCCTACCCTTGTAACGCTGTGCGTGGCTTTATTGCTCGCAAATGTATAGGTGATTTTTTGGCTGTCGCCTGCGCGCATTGTTGTGGGAAGGTCGTCCGCGGTGACGTGGATGTCCCCCGTCGTTACGTCGGGTACTTCGACGGCGACGGTGTTTGAGTAGACGTCTTCCCGCGGCAGTCCGAAGGCCTCCCATACCGCCTTGACCCTGTACAGGTTTGTGCCGAAGGGTATGCCTGTAAGCGTCATCCCGCCGGGTACGATGTCGTCGTAATCCAGGACGTTTTCATCTTCGTCGATCCGTTGCCAGCAAACAAGCGTGGTGTTGTCGCCGGGGGTGGCGGTGAGATGCACGCCGGGTGTGTTGCGTGCGACGGATACCACTTCCCCTGCGGAGAGCGAAACGGACCCGCCTAGCGGTGGAGGTGTGAAGCCTTCCGGCAGCCAGAGATACGCAAGGTCGTCTGAGGGAACGAGGAAGTTGTATGAGTATGGTTCGCCGACAGCCGGATTGACGGTGAAGCCAAGCGTCCTGCCCGCAAGGTTGGGATATTGTTTGATTGTCAGGAAGAGTTCTGTGTTTGCGTCGTTGACGGGCGCCGCTTTGACTTTTTCTTTCTCAATGTTGACGGAACCGCCTGTGATGGTGACGATCGCGTCGCCGCCATCCTCGCCTTCGCTGCCGCCAAGACCGGGGCCGATGCCATATCCCGCGCCGTCGGCATGAACGTACACAGCGCCGCCTGTGATGACGACGGATCCGCCATCGCCGCCATTGCCGGCCGGCCCGCCGGCCGGTCCGCCGCCGATTGCGGTGCCGGTGTCCGCGGAGACAATTAATGTCGCATTGTCCGTGATTGTTATATTGGCACCCGCGCCGCCCGTTTGGCCCGTGCTGCTGCTGCCGATTCCGCCGCCGATGGCTGTTCCGCCGTCTGTCGCAATTGCGGTCACTTTTGCGTTGCCGGAGATTGTGAGCGTGCCGCCATCGCCACCCGAACCGCTTGGTTTCGCCCCTCCGCCGCCGATTGCCGCGCCGCGTTTTCCGAATGCAAATGCGGTAACAATCGCGTTGTCCGTAATCGTTACATCGCCGCCTGAGCTGTCATATCCGCCGCCAATGCCCGCGCCGGATTGGGTTTTGGACGTGTAAACGGTCACTTCCGCGTTGCCCGAAATAGTGATTGATCCGGTGGTTCCATAGATTCTTGAGCCGATGGCGGCAGCATTGTTTCCGGTCGCTGTGAGCAATCCCCCTGCACTGGATGTGATCTCAATGTCGGTTTCCGCCGGTACGAAGACGGCGGCAGTATCACGACACTGCATGTCGTTTGAGCCTTCGAGAATGAGAGTCGTGTCCGGACCCTGTACCTCGATCGCATATGTGACGGCATAAGCGGCGGTTCTGTTGTCGATTTTCAGGTTTTGAATCGTGAAGTCCGCGCTTCGTGCGAGTTGGAACTTCAAATCTTTGTAAGAGACACTGGGGTTGCCGATTACTTTTACTTTTGTGCTTTCGGGGATGACAATGGTTTTAGTGCCCGCCTCCGCAGGCAAGCCGCGCAGATCGAGCGTGTCGCCGTCCGCAAGCGTGTACGGCTTGGTGATTTCATCCCATGTTTCGGGTACGATCGGATCCGCCGCAAAGAGCGGCGTGCCGGTTATTAAAAAGGAAAGACTAATCGTGAAGAATAAGACCTTCCATTTTAAGTGTGAAAACTTACCGTGTTGTTTTGTTCGCATTTCTGTTTCCCCCTCTTCAACTTCCTTTGCAGAAGTTGTTTGTTTTTTTATGTTTGCCGGGCTTTCGAAAGGAACGGAAAACCCGGCGTTTTGTCGTATGGTTTGAGGCTAACGGTTATCGCTGTCCGTTTCGCTTCTTTATATAGATAACGGGAAGCAGTGCCATGAGATACAGGCCTGCGTTCACCGCGCTGCAGCCGCTGCTGCTGCTCTTACAGCCTGGCGGCGGCGGTGTTTCTTTGGCGAGGATGGAGATGTTGATCTTCACGTCTTCCACGGGCACGTCGTTCAACGTGAGGTTCACGTCGATCGCGTAATCCCCCGGTGTTTTTGCGGTGCCTACCACGCGGATGGTACCGTCCTGGTTTACGGTGAAGTCGAGCCCGCTCTCTTCCCAGTCTGTGATGACGTCCGGGATTGCGGCGTCATTGAGCTTCTTCAGATTTCTGTCGCCTGCGCTTTTCGCATCAAGGACGATTATGGTTGCGTTCGGGATGCTGGAGACGAAGCCGTATGTGACGTCCACTTCGTCGCCTTCCGTGATGTTGTCGATGTCGATTTTGCCCGATTTTTGTATCACGGTGATGTCTTTCGCCTGCGCCGCGATGACGACAGGGATTGTGATTTCCGTGACCGCGCCGTTGATATCGATAAGCACGCTGATCTCGTATTCGCCGGGTATGTTCGCTTCGTTGATTATTTTGAATGTTTTACCGTCTTCGCCCGGTACGATTATGAGCCCGCTTTCCTCCCAGCCCTCAGCGCCTTTCACGTCGACGATTTCGACCTCCGCGTCGGGGAATTCCTCAAGCGCAAAGGAGAACTCAATGTCCACGTTATCGCCGCGCAGGATGTCCTCCGCGTCGCTGTCCGACGATACGGTAATGTCGTCCGCGTCCGCGTATACGGTATAAGTAACGGATTCTGTCCTGATGTTGTATTCGCCGAGTTTCAGCGGGACGGAGAGCGCGTAGACTCCGGGTTCCTGCGCAGTGCCGGTTACCGTCAATGTGTCCGGGCTCACGAGATTGTACTCGAAGGCGCTTTCATCCCAGTTATCGGATGCCGTGACGTTGCCAATGCTTGCTTCGAGTTCAGAGAGATCGCCGGCGGTTTTTATGGCCGTGTAGACCGCGTCAACGCTAAGGCCCGTAAAGATTTTCGATACGGGTACGCCGGAACTCTCGAGTTTCACGTCGTCCGAGTTCGCTGCGCGTTCGATTTTGAACGTCATGCCTATGGGGCCGACCCACAAGCCGTCCGCGATTACATCGACGCTGACGGAATAGCTTCCCTGCGCTCCCGCCGAATCCGTCGAGAGTACAGCTTCTGTGTCGCCGCTGATTTTAAATCCAAAGTTGCTGGCGGGCAGATCTGTTGTGTCAGCGCTGCCGACCAGGGTGACGGGATATGTGTCGCTTGTAAAGGTATAGGTAATCTCGGCGCTGTCACCCGCGCGGATCGGATTGGGAAGATTGTAAGCCGTGACGCCGATATCGTCCGCCGTTACGTCGGATACTGTGATGGCGACTGTGTTCGAATAGGCGTCCGCAGAGGTACCGTAGGCTTCCCAGAGCGCCTTTACGCGAAAGAGGTGCGTGCCAGGCTGTATTCCTTCAACAGTGGTCACCTCGCCGGGCAAAATCTCACCGTGCTCAAGGACGGCCTCAGTTTCGTCGATCCGTTCCCAGCGAACGAGCAACGTACTGTCTCCCGCGGTTGCCGTCAACTGTATGGCTGGCGTGTTTCGCGCGAGGGATACGACGTCCACGGACAGCGTGGCAGTGCCGAAGCCCGCCGGGGGAACAACGCCCGCCGGTAGCCAGAGGTACGCTACGTCGTCCGATGGAACGAGGAAGGTGTATTCGTACGGGTCGCCGTCAGTCGGCTCGACCATAAAGACGAGCGTCTGGCCCGCGAGACCGCCGGCGAAATCTATGGCTGTCGGTGTCAGGGTTGCGCCAGCAGCGTTTTTTGGCGTGCCATAGACTTTATCTTTGCGCGCATTGACGGAGCCGCCAGTGATTGTAGTTGTAGCTGGAAACTGATTCGTTGATGCTAATCCTGGACCGATGTCATAGGCGATCACGGAGCGCGCATATACCGCGCCGCCTGTGATTATCACAGTGCTTCCCCGGCTGCCCATGGTATTGCTTGCCCCTCCGATTCCCGCGCCAGTATATGACGTAGCTGTCACCGTGGCATTGTCAGAGATCGTAATTGTTCCGGCGTGAGGTCCCGGAGATGCCAGGGCGCCGCTGCCGATCCCTGCGCCGTCCATTGCAGCAGAAGCAGTCACCACCGCGTTTCCTGAGATTATGATTCCCCCCGCATGTTCATTCACCGCGCCGCCGATTGCAGCGCCGCCGAATATTGATCCTTCGGGGTCTCCAGAAAAGGCAGTGAGCGAACCTGATGTGAAGGAAGTAATCGTAACGCCGGTATCCTCCGGCGCGTGTACGGATGCCGCGTTACGATGGACGTGCAGGTAGTTCGACCCTTCCAGGATAAGTGTTGTGCCGGTTTTTTTTACGTCCACCGCATGCCAGTCGTCGGACTGCACATCATTGTCGATCCGCAGGTTTTGGATCGTGAGGCTCGCATTCTGTAAAAGCTCGATCTTTAATCCTATGTATGCAACGTCCGAACTGCCGATCACAGTCACATCGGCGTCTGCGGGGATCGTAACGATTTTCCCACCCGCCTCTGCGGGTAGGGCGCTTAAGTCGAGCGTGTCGCCGTCCGAGAGCGTGTACGGCTGGGTTATTTCATCCCATGATTCAGGTTCGATTGTTTCCGCCGCAAAGAGCGGTGTGCTGGTGATCAAAATGCAAAGAAAAATTGCGAAAATAAAAACTTTCCATTTTAAGTGTAGAAATTTACCGGATTGTCTTGTTTGCATTTGCTTTTACCTCCTTAAGTTATTTTATTTTTTCGATGATATGGAATGCCCGTCTCGTTTGGGCTGTTCTCAAAAAATAGGCTCATGTAATGCGTGTGCTGCGCGTTCCGTTACGGGAGGCCGGAGAAAATGCTCCGCTCTCCCCTATTCCCGCTGTCTCTCATCCGGAGCGTGCGGCTCAGGTGGCGAATCGAACCCGTGTATGAGGGGTTCTGTCTGCTGGTTGGGGTTGGATAGGCGTATGTTTGGCTGCGGAATGAGCGCGAATGCTTCTTTTGGGTTCTTTGCGAAAAAGTCGCGGGCGGATGCGGCGAGGTCGGAAATGCTCTCGCTGACCGCGCGGATGACATCCGGATCCGGGTTGCCGAGCATTTGTGTAAGTTCGGCACGGTGTATCTGTGCCTGCGCTTCCGCTTTTGTTAATTTCACGGCGGGCATTTCAAAAATGCGCACACCTGGCGCGGGGGTTTTGCCGAAGAACCCGCGCGCTTTTTGATAGAGCGTCGGGAAACGCAGGATGTATTCCTTGAGCGTCATCGGCGGCGCGTCCTCGTCATCGCCGCCGCATGTTTCGCTGGCGGGGGCGTTTGTTTCGTCGTCTATGCAGAGCCACCATTTGCGCAGTTTCCCGCCGAGGGTTTCCTGCCGGTGCATCGTGCGCTCGTTTCGGTTCGCCGTGTCGCTTGGCGCTTCAATTTGTTCTGCGGGCGTGTTTTCGTCGGGCGCGCCGGTGTGCGTTTCCGCTTCGCCGTGCGGCGCGTCGTGGTGCTCTTTTTTAATGGTGATCTCACCGAGCGGAAAAGCCATAATATGCGTATCCGGCTTGCCCTCGAACGCATCGCGCAGGACGGGCAGCGTGCAAACCAGATGCAACAGGTAATCCCGTGCCGTCGCGAGTGCCCTTGTCGGTTTCATGTGCACCGTGGTCGTCCTGAATTGCTTGACGAGCATTGCGGGGGCGAACGTGTCATACCCGGCGATTACGAGGTCGGGAAGTTTGAAAGTCAGCGTTTCGTCCTGCGGATGCTCACGGAAATGCTCGTCCGCTTTGGCGTATAACTGGGAAAGGTAGTCCACGAGTTCCTTCATTTGCAGGTAAAGCGGTTTTCTCTTGTCCAGTGTGACGTCTTCGCCCATGTCCGTGTGCCGCTCCCCCGCCTGCCGCTCCTTTTCGCGGGTGCGTACCGCTTCCGCCGCTTTGCGCGCCTCCGGATCGGAACGCCCGGATTCGATCTCTTTTAAATACGTGCGTGCCGCCGCGATGCCGGGGTCTTTGTACGCGCTTCCGCGGGTATGTTTTGCCGGCGGTCGGTTGCGTTCGTAGAGGATTTCGCAGGTGTGGCGGTCTATGAAAACTTTGTCGATGACGCCGTCGTACATGTTTTCGAACGCGGCGGCAATCTGCAGAAAATCTTCGGCGCTCATATCGCTGCGGAAACACCGGTGCGTGTCCGTGTAGTAGCGCGGGCGCCTGTCTTCCGATATGCCGATTTCAAGGCGAATTTTCAACGAGACCGACTCTTCGGTACGAGCGTTGTGCAGGGTTATCATGCACGTTGCCTCCTTTTTACTTATCCATGAAAACAAAGCCATACAGCCTTTCTGCATAAATCATATCGTCTTGTTTTTTAATACACATCCGTATTAGGATAATGTTTAAAAAGTTATTACACTTTCTTAACATTAATATTAGAAATGCATAAAAATATGTTTATTTTGAAAGGTTGAAGGTTAATGTATGTTTTTTGCTTGCCATGAGAACGGCGCTGGGGAGGGTTTGGAGCTTGTCGAAATTTGTGTGGAATGAGAGTAAACGGTGAGATTTCAGATGGAGAGTTTGTGTGGATTTAACAGTGCGCGGGGCTTTCGGAAAAAGACCGAAAGCCCCGCGCACTTTACCGGATGTGCTTTGATGAACGGCTAGTGCCGTTTATTTTGCTTCCATGGATAAGGAAGCAGCGCAAAGAGAAGCAGAACTGCGCCTGCGGCATTACAGCTGCCGCTCCCTCCGGACCGCTCTTGAGAGTTGTTACGTTTATCGCGCGTAAGAACTGCGTTCTTACAGATTACCGATTGAGGAAACGATAGTCGCCTTTATCGTTGGCATACGGTTCTCCGCCTGATCAAACACCTTTGAATGGTGGGATTCAAATACTTCTTCCGTCACCTCGTACCCCTTGACCGCCGGCAGGCAGTGCAGGAACAGGACGTTCGGGTTGCCGGTCGCTTTAAGCAGTTCCATGTTCACCTGGTAGGGCTGCAATATTTTTTTGCGCTCGGCGAGCTTGTCTTCCTCCCCCATCGACGCCCAGACGTCCGTGTAGATGACGTCCGCGTCTTTGACGGCCTTTTGCACGTCGTCGGTTATTTCTATTGTGCCGCCGGACTGCGTGTCTTCGAGGATCTGATAGCACTCTTTAACGATCTCAGGGTCTGTGTGCAGCGATGTCGGCGCCGCGACAACGAAGTGGAGTCCCATTTTCGCGCAGCCGATCATGAGCGAGTTCGCCATGTTGTTGCGTCCGTCGCCGCAGAAAACGAACTTGACGCCTTTGAGGCGGCCGAGTTTTTCGCGTACGGTGAGCAGGTCGGCCAGAATCTGCGTCGGGTGGTAGTCGTCGGTGAGTCCGTTCCACACGGGCACGCCGGAGTATTTTGCGAGGTCTTCCACCGTCTGCTGGCTGTATCCGCGGAATTCAATGCCGTCGAACATGCGGCCAAGGACGCGCGCAGTGTCTTTCACGTCTTCTTTATGGCCGAGCTGGATGTCGTTCGTTCCCAGGTATTCGGGGTGTCCGCCCTCGTCGATTGTCGCGACGGTGAATGCGCAGCGCGTACGCGTGGACGGTTTTTCGAAAATAAGCGCGACGTTTTTGCCCGCGAGCAGTTTGCCCTTGATGCCGTCGCGCTTTTTATTTTTTAGATCCCTCGACAGGTCGAGCAGGTACTCAATCTCCTGCGGGGTGTGGTGCTTCAGTGTCAGCAAGTGACGATTACGAAGGTTAAAAGCCATGGTGTAGTTCCTCCTGAATGTTTTATCTGATTGATAGTTCAGGAATATACACCTAAATAGACCAAATGTAAATAGGTTTTTTTGTAAAATTTACTCCACAGGCGCGCGATTTAGCGGCATGGACATGCATCTTGGGCCGCCCCTGCCCTTGCCGAGCTCCGAACCGTCCAGCTCGAGAACTTCGATGCCGTTGTCGCGCAGGAGTCTGTTTGAGAGCGTATTGCGGTTGTAGGTGACGACTTTTCCGGGCGCCACGGTCAGCGCGTTGCATCCGTCGGTCCACTGTTCACGGAAGGTTTCGGCGTCATCCTTACCTTTCATTTCGATGACGTGGACGCGTTCTACGCCGAGCGTGTCCGCCATTGCCTGCCTCCAGTTTTCCTGCTCCGTGATGCGGCGCAGCGTGCCGTCGTCGTTGTAGTCCATCTGCCACACCTTGAGAGAGTCTTTCAGGGGCGGGAAGATCGAGAATTTGTCTTTGTCCGGCATCGTGAATACGGTGTCGAGGTGCATGCTGTAGCGCGCGTTCGGGATCTCGAACGCGAGGATGCGTTTGATCTGCGTATTTTTCGAAAGCTCGCGTCCAAGCCTCTGGATTGTCGTCGGCGCGGTGCGCTGACTGACGCCGACCGCGATCGCGCGTTCGTTGAGGACGAGCACGTCGCCGCCTTCGATGCGCTGCGGCCAGACTTCGTCGGGCGCTTTGCCGAACAGTATTTTCATGCCTTTGAAGCGGGGATGGTGCGTCGTGATGTATCTCCAGTAGAGCGGCTCGCGTCTGCGCGCTTCATAGGTCATTTGCCCGAGCACGATGCCGTTGCCGATCGTGATCGCGGGGTCTCTCTGGAAGTAAAGGTTTGGCATCGGGTGGATGAGGAAGTCGCTGCCGTTTGAGACTTTAAATACGAGGCTCAGGGAGGCTTTGCAGATTTCTTTCGCTTCGTCGCGGCTGTAGCCTTCGATGAAGTGTGTCGCGAGTTCTTGTGCGGGGAGGCTCATAAAATATTCTGTCATACATTCCGAGAGGCGTCGGTCGAGCGCTTCGAGGGCGAGCGTGTCTTTTACGAACTGGACGCGGACTTCCTTATTCTCAAGGACGGCCGCCAGCGTGTCGCGGAAGTAAAGTACCTCGGTTCCCACACTTCGCAGTATGGACGCGAAGGAGTCATGTTCGCGCTGTGCAAGGTCGAGCCAGATCAGTTCGTCAAAAAGGAGCTCGTGCTTGTTTTCGTTCGTGAGTCTGTCGAGTTCTCCGCCGGGGCGGTGAAGCATGACCTGTTTCAGGTGTCCAATCTCGGAAAATACACTAAATGTTTCATTCGAGTACATTTTATTGCACCTCCAATAGGAAATCTGGAAATATAGCCGTGTTTTTGAGATGTCATGCGGTGCTGAGAAAAAGTCCTGGTTTGTAAGTGATGTAAAGGCTTTTGAAATGCAGAGCCCCGATGTTCCAGAAAAAATTATAGCACATAATAAAATAAACTCGACACATTGCCGAGTTTATTTTTGCGTTATTTGGTAGATTTATGGACGGGTGACGTAATCTCAGTATTTTACGAGAGCTCTTTTAATATGTTTTGCAGTAGAAGGGGCAACTCTTCGATTTTGCCGGAGCAGATGTGTTTGCCTTTTTTGAAGAGCGCGAATCCGTCCGGCGTTCCGGCGACGCCGATGTCCGCTTCCGCGGCTTCGCGCGGGCCGTTGACTTCGCAGCCCATTACGGCCACGGTGACGGCGGACGCGGGCATTTGCATTTGTGCGAGGATTTCCTGCACCAGTCCGGTGAGTTTCATGACGTCGACGCGTTTTCTGCCGCAGGTCGGGCAGCTGATGAGCTCGACTCCCCTGCTGCGCATGCCGAGCGCGCGCAGGATGTGGTATCCGGTCTTTACTTCTTCCGTGCCGGGGGCGGTGAGGCTCACGCGCAGCGTGTCGCCTACGCCCTGCGAGAGCATCAGGGAGAGTCCCGCCGCGCCTTTGGCGATTCCAGCGGCTCCGGGGCCCGCCTCTGTGATGCCGATGTGCACGGGGTAATTGTATTTCTGAGAAAGGATGTTGTTCGCGCGCACGGTCTCCATGACGTTGCTTGATTTTGCGGAGATGATGATGTCGTCGAAATCTTGCTCCCGAAGCAGCGCGACTTGTTCGCCGACGGCTGCCGCGAGGGCGGAGGCGCGGTCGCCCCCCGCCTGCGCGAGTTGTTTGTTGCTGAGAGAGCCGCCGTTTGCGCCGATGCGGATTACGATGCCGTTCGCCTGCGCCGCGCGTACGACTTCCGCCAGCCCTTCTTTGTTTCCCATGTTGCCGGGGTTGATTCGGATGGAAGGAAGTCCCGCGTCGATTGCGGCAAGCGCCAGTCTGTGGTCAAAATGGATGTCCGCCATGAGCGGAATATCCGACTGTTCCGCAAGCGCCGCGAGTTGTTCTTTCAAGGCGATCTCCGGGAAGGAGACTCGAACGAGTTCACATCCCTCGGCGGCAAGTCCTTCCAGTTCGCGCAAACATGCGGCGGTGTCCGTCAGCGGCGTTTTCAGCATACTTTCCACGCGCACCGGATTGTTTCCGCCGATATGAAGTCCTTTAATCGTTACGATTTTTTTGCTTCCCATTTTATTTATTCCCCCGGATTAGCTGAAGAGCCGGACGATGTCTTTGCCGGTGACGAGCACGATCAGGGCGAGCAGTATGATAAAGCCGCCGTAGTGGATCCATCCTTCCCATTTTTCGGGCACTTTGCGGCGCGTGATCATTTCGATGAGGACAAAGACGATTCTGCCGCCGTCGAGCGCTGGGAAGGGGAAAAGGTTCAGGAGTCCCAGGTGCAGGTTGATGACGCCGAGAAACGCGACGAACGACCAAAAGCCCTGCTTGAAGGCGTCGCCCGCCATGACGGCGATTCCGACCGGGCCGACGACGTCCGTTTTGATCTGCCCGGTGACAAACATCCAGAGTCCCCGCAAGATTTCAACGCCCATGTTCCATGAGAAACCCAGACCGTGCGCGAGCGCTTTGTAGAACGGATAGGTCACGCGCGCGGGCTGTACGCCGAGCAGGCGCGCCGTGCCGTCCTCCCCCGCTGGGATGGAGATTTCTTTTGTGATGGTGTCTTCGCCGCGTTTAATGACGATGGTGAATATGTCGCTCGTGACGCTTTGATCCTGGATATTTTTGCGAATGTCACCCCACCCGTCCAGCATTTTTCCGTTGATGGACAGGAGAGTGTCGCCCGTTTCTATCCCGTAAGCCTGTGCGGGCGTGTTCTCCATGACGTTGCCGATCTTCGCGCTTTCGAGGTCAAGCACGCCGTTTCCCGCCAGAAGCAGCGCTGTCAGAAGCCATGCGAGCAGAAGGTTTACGAGCGCGCCGGAGGAAAGGATGACGAAGCGTTCCCACGGTTTTTTGTGCATGAGGGAGCGCGACGGATCATAGCCAGTCGGCTTTGTTCCCTCGTCGGCCTCGCTTTCGTCCTCACCCTCCAGGCGAACGAAACCGCCTATGGGAAAAGCGCGCAGAGACCACACGGTCTCGCCCTTCTTTTTGCTCCACACGGCCGGCCCCATGCCGAACGCGAATTCATGCACCAGAACGTTACGCCACTTCGCGGTCAGGTAGTGGCCGCCTTCGTGGAATATTACGCAGATCGATATGACGATCAGAAAGGATATCATACTTATCAAAAATGGTTCCTCCAATTCATACAGGCGCGTTCCGCCGCCCGTTTCCCCTCGTCGACCAGGGCAATTGCCTCGTCAAGGGATTCGGGCGCGCTTCCCTGCCTCTTTGCAAACACTTCTTCAATTACCTGCGCGATCGCGAGGTAAGGGATTTCATCTTTTAAGAACGCGTCGACCGCAGCTTCGTCCGCGCCGATCAGGAGCGCAGGATATGCGCCTCCGCGCCTGCCCGCTTCCGTTGCGATCTGAAAACAGGGGAAACGTTCTTCGTCAATTTCCGTAAATGACAGGTTCGTATCCTGTGGTCTGAAATAAGGCATGCCCGCGGAGATTAGGTCCAGTCGATCCGGCCACGCGAGCGCCGCCGCGCAGGGATAGCGCATGTCCGCCGGGGAGACGAGCATTTTGAGCGTGCCGTCGCGGAATAATACCATGCCGTGCGCCTGCGAAACAGGGTGGACGACAGCCGATACGCGTTCCTGCGGCAGCCCGAAAAGCTGTGCCGCTTCGATGCACTCGATGCCTTTGTTCATGAGCGTTGAACTGTCGATCGTGACTTTTGCGCCCATGTCCCAAACGGGGTGTTTCAGCGCGTCAGCCGCTTTGACTGCGCGCATCTGCTCCTTCGTATGGCTGCGAAAGGGGCCGCCAGACGCGGTGAGGCAGATTTCCTGTATATCGCGCGCAGGGTCTTCGCGCAGGCACTGCCATATGGCGCTGTGTTCGCTGTCCACGGGGCGCAGTTGATCTTTTCTTCTTACGAGCGGCATGACCCACGGGCCCGCCACGACAATGCTTTCCTTGTTTGCGAGCGAAACATCTTTATCTGCCTTGAGCGCTTCCTGTAGCGCTTTGATTGCCGCCGTGCCGGACGAGGCAAAAACGACGTGGTCAACTTCCGGGTCTGTGGCAATTTCAAGAAGTCCGGATTTGCCAAATATACATTTATAACTGCCCAAATTAAAATTACTATCTTGTGGCTCCGTTAGACAAAGGGTTTTCGGAGAGAATTTCTGCGCAAGTTCGTGCAACTTCTGCGCGTTCGATTTTGCCGCGAGCGCAGTGACTTTGAAACGATCCGGAAATTTTGCGCAGATGTCGAGCGCCGACGCACCGACGCTTCCCGTGGCACCTATGACTGCGACGCGTATCTGTTTTTCGCGCATTTTATCCGATCAATCCAAAAATCAGGAACGCCAGGGTTCCGTTGACGAGGATGCTGTCGAAACGGTCAAGCAGCCCGCCGTGACCTGGGATAACGGAGCCAGTGTCCTTCACGCCTGCTTCTCGCTTCAGGACGGATTCGCCGAGATCGCCGAGCTGGCCCGCCACGCCGCAGAGCAGCCCCATGAGCAGAAGCGGGAGCGGGGGGAAGGAGAAAAGTAGCGCAAGTATACCTCCGCAGAGGACGCTCGCGGCTGCCCCGCCGAGGAAGCCTTCCCACGTTTTCTTTGGACTGACGCGATTGCAAAGCGGCGTTCTGCCGAGCTTGCTGCCCACGATGTAGGCAGCGACGTCGCAGCACCACGTGCAGAAAAAGAGCGTGATCAGGAAGAGCGTGCCGTAGTCCCGCGCGCGGATCAGCATCATGAATGACCAGGGCAGCACGATGTACGCAAGGCCGGAGATCGTCGCGCCGATGTTGAGCAGCGCGTAACTCTGCCCCGTCGCCTGCCGCCTCAGCACTTCGCGGAAGAGCGCGATAAAGGCGATGATTGGAATAGAGGTGAGCATGAGCGGCATGCTGAGTTCAAACGCGGTGGAGAGCAGGATAAAAAGCCCCGAGAACATGATGATGCCCGGCGCGATGTCGAAACGTGATGCGAGCAGTTTGTAAAATTCCCAGAGCGAGAGCATCGCGATTACCGTCACGATGAAATCCCATGCGTATCCTCCTGTGATGATGCCGCCAATCACAATAAAGACGATGAATATGCTGCTGAATGCGCGGATGCCGAGCTCGGGCGCGGATCCGAAGAAATCTTTAAGCTTTTCCATAGCGGCGTTCTCTCCCATAGTACACAGATATGGCCTGTTCGAGATCCTCTTTCCCGAATTCCGGCCAGAACTTATCGGTAAAATAATACTCGCTGTAGCTCCCCTGCCACAGCCAGAAATTACTCATTCTTTGCTCACCGCTTGTACGTATTAATAGATCGGGATCTGGCACGTCGGGCAGATAGAGATAGTTCCGCAGATCCTGCTCCGTAACCGGCGGACGCACACCTCCCGCAAGCATTTTATCGATCGCGCCCAGGATCTCCTGCCTGCCGCCGTAGTTCAGGCAGATGATAAGTTCCAGGCCGGTGTTGCCGTTTGTTCGTTCCTCCGCGGCGCGCAGAACTTCGCGCACGTCGGATGGCAGCGCGTCAAGGTCGCCCGCGAAGCGCATGCGTGCGTTTTCGCGGTTGATCTCTTCGATTTTTGCGTTCGTATAAAATTTGAACATCGCCATGAGCCCGCTGACTTCCAGCTTCGGGCGCTTCCAGTTCTCCGTCGAGAACGCGTAGAGCGAAAGATATGGCACGCCGAGGTCCTTTGCGGCGCGGATTGTGCGCTCCACCGCCTTGATTCCCTCACGGTGCCCCATGAGCCGCGGAAGGCCGCGCGATTTTGCCCACCTTCCGTTCCCGTCCATGACGATTCCGATATGCCGCAGCGTCTTTTCGCTCATGTGATTACCCGAACTTGATGTTGCTCGTTGCGCCTGTTTCGCGCACGGAGTCCCACTGTTTTTTGATCTCCTGGATGTCAAGCCAGGTCAGGTGCTTGGGGCCCCCGCCCTTTGCCGACTGGTTTCGCAGCAGGAAACTGGGGTGGAACATCGGCATCACGGGGATGCCGCGCCATTCGAACCATTTACCGCGCAGCTTGGAGATGCCTTCGCTCGTTTTCAGTATCCATTTTGTGGGCGTGTTGCCGAGCAGGACAATCAGCGCAGGATCCATGAGCATGATTTGCGTCTGGAGGTGCTGGTTGCAGGTCATCATTTCCTCCGGCGTCGGGACACGGTTTTCCGGCGGTCTGCACTTAACGACGTTCGTGATGTAGACGTCTTTGCGGTCGATGCCCGCCGCTGTGAGAATCTGTGTCAGCAACTGTCCTGCGCGTCCGACGAAAGGCAGTGCCTGCTCGTCCTCTTCCGCGCCGGGGCCTTCACCGATGAAGAGTAGCTTACTGTTGCTGTCCCCGTCGCCGAAAACGACGTTCGTGCGTGTGGCCGCCAGTGGGCACGCCTTGCACGCGAGCGTGTTTTCGCGCGTCAGATTCCATAGTTTTTCGCGCATCGCCGTTTTTTCTTCTGGTGTGATCTCTATCAGTTTTTTTCGTTCGCTCATGCGATTTGTACCTCCGTAATCGTCACATCGACATTTTTTACGTTGATGCCCGTGAAATAACGGACGCTCACCGCGATCCGCTCCTTCACGAGTTTCGCAAGCGCCACGAACGATTTATCACCGATCGTAACGACGACTTTGATCTCGATCGAGAGACTCTCTTCTTCCGGCGTCACCTCAACCGATTCGACTTTCACGACCTGCGTCGTGTGGCTCGCCACGAACTCCGCAATCTGCATGATCGCCTCGGGTTCGATGTGGACGTCGCCGTAGAAGCTGAACGGTGGGCGGACAATCGTCTTCTCCCCTTCGCCCTTGTCCTTCGCCTTCCAGAACACGCGGAGTTGTCCGACGAGCTTCCCCGCAAAGTTCTTGCGCACGAGCACGTGCGAGACGGGGATGACGTGCTGCCCCTTCTTAAAGCGTTCGTTGCGCGCTTTCGCGATCTCTTCCGGAGAAGAAACTTCTTCTATATGGACGATTCGCGAGGCGGGCGGAAGGCGCAGTTTGCGCAGGATTTTCATCGCCATGTCCTCCGAGGTTCCAATGACCATAATGGAACACGGCGCGACACTTGCGAAAAAATCCATGGCCTCCTTACGGTGGTCGTTGTATTCAAACATTGCGCGGCGAATCGCACTGATCTGGTTTTTCTCAGATTTTGCGCTGCGTCCGCAGACGATGCTGCCTTTGTGGATCACGAGCCCGTCGTCGATAATGTAGTCGGCGTCGAGCATAGCGGCAACGGTCTGCGCGCGCTGGCTTTTGCCCGTGCCCGCTGCGCCGACAAATTCGTACGTCGTGATCTGATTATAAGCGCCCTGCGTGATTTCCTGCGATTCCATCATTCTTTACCGGCCGCTCAGGGAACGAGCTCCAAATCCGCGCCGAGGGAGCGCATCTTAGAGACGAGATCTTCATACCCGCGCCATACGTGGTGCAAGTCGCAGACCAGCGTTTCTCCCTCCGCAGCGAGTCCGAGGATGATCAGGGCCGCGCCTGCACGCAGATCGGAGGCGTGTACCTCTGTGCCCGTTAATTTTGACACGCCGGTCACGACAGCCACGTTATCCTGTACGTCGATCTTGGCGCCCATTTTTTTGAATTCGTTGATGTGGAGAAAACGGGAGTCGAAAACGCTTTCGTTGACCACGCTCGTGCCCGAAGCGAGGCAAAGCGCTGCCATAAACTGCGGCTGGGTGTCGGTCGGAAAACCGGGGTGCGGCGAAGTTTTAAGCGAGACGCCGTTCAGATCGCCGGCCCATTTTGCTGTAACTTCGTTGTTGAATATATCGATGGAGGCACCGGCCTCCTCAAGTTTTGCAAGCAGCGCGTTCAGGTCTTCCGGCTCGATGCCACGCACCGTGACCTGGCCTTTTGACGCCACGCCTGCGATCAAGTACGTGGATGCCTCAATGCGGTCCGGGATGATCTCGCCCTGTGCGGAATGGAGCGATTCCTGCCCCGTTATTTTGATCGTGGCGGTGCCCGCTCCTTTGATCGGCGTGCCCATCAGTCGCAGGACATTCGCCAGATTTACGATCTCAGGCTCCTGCGCCGCGTTTTCGATGTAGGTCACACCTTCCGCAAGGGAAGCCGCCATCATAAGGTTTTCCGTCGCCCCGACCGAGGGGAAATCGAGTTCAATTGTCGTTCCCTTGAGTCTGCCCTGCGAGGACGCATGAACGGAGCCGTGCTCCAGTTCGATGGATGCCCCCATTTTTGTGAGGCCCTTTAAATGAAAATCTATCGGCCTGCTGCCTATTGCGCAGCCGCCGGGCAAAGGAAGAACTGCCCGACCGCAGCGTGCGACAAGCGGCCCGAGTACCAATGAAGACGCGCGCATCTTTCGCACGAGTTCCGCCGGCGTTTCCCATTTTAGTTTTTCGGGCACGTCGATGGTCATGCAGTTGTTTTTGAACGAGACTTGCGTTCCGAGATAACGAAGCATTTCGGCCATCGTTTGTATGTCATGCAGGTTTGGCACCCGCTCCAGCGTGAGGCTCTGCCCTTTTAAGAGGATCGACGCGGCCATGACGGGCAGGGCGGCGTTTTTTGCCCCCTGTACGTCGATTGCGCCGCTAAGCGGTTTGCCCCCCCGGATCAGCATTTTATCTTCCAATATTCAGTCCACTCCTACCATTTATGCGTGCGTTGCGCCGCATAACAGGTTTTTCTCGAGCGCGTCCGCGATCTTTCGCGCGGCGGTGCCGTCGCCAAAGGGGCTTGCGGCGCACTTTTCCCCGGTCGCGGCGTAGTAAGCCGGATCGCGCAAAAGCTTTGAAGCCTCATCCATTATTCTATCACTATCTGTGCCGACGAGGAGTCCGCTGCCGTGTTCCACTGCTTCCGGTCTTTCCGTCACGCTGCGCAGGATGAGCACGGGTTTGCGGATCGCCGTCGCTTCCTCCTGTACGCCGCCGCTGTCGCTCAAAATAAACTGCGACGCATTCATGCACCAGACAAAATCCGGGTAGTCAAGCGGGTCGCACAGCGTCACCTGCGGTTTATCCCCGAGCCTGCCGACGATCACTTCGCGTACCGCCGGATTTTTGTGCATCGGAATTACGACGTGCAGATGCGGATTTTGCTCCAAGATGTCCGCGAGCGCTGCGCAGACGTTTTCAAGCGGTCTCCCCCACGATTCGCGCCGGTGCATCGTGGCGAGCAAAAAGGGGCGGCCGTCCAGAACCGGCGCAAGTTCGGGTGTCGTTGGCTTTTTCGTATTGCGGACGGTAAAGAGCAGCGCGTCGATGACTGTGTTTCCCGTGACCCAGATGTTGGCGTCCGGCGTGCCTTCGCGCAGCAGATTTTCCCGCGCCTGAGGCGTCGGTGCAAACGACCAGCGCGTGATGCGGTCTGCTAGCACACGGTTCATCTCTTCGGGGAACGGCAGCGCCATGTCGCCGCTGCGAAGCCCGGCTTCCACGTGTCCAACGGGGATTTTTCTGTAAAAAGCGGCAAGCGCCGAGGCGAACGTCGTCGTCGTATCTCCGTGTACGAGCACGGCGTCGGGCGACACCTCGTCAAAATAAGCCCCTGCCCCTGTGAGCACGGAGGCTGTGATGTGGTCCAGGGACTGGCGTTCGCGCATGATGCTTAAATTGTGGTCTTCTTTGATCTTAAAAAAGCCAAGCGCCTGCGAAAGCATTGCTTCGTGCTGTCCTGTCGCAAGCACTTTGACGTCGAAGCACGGCTTCTCGCGCAACGCGATTATGACGGGCGCCATTTTGATGGCTTCTGGTCTTGTGCCTACGACGCAAACGACGGTTTTTTTCTTCATTTATGGCATCCCCCTCTTAAATTCCGAGAAATCTGTAGCCTGAAAAAAGCATAAAAACGTGTACGCAGCCGATTACGAGGATCGTCAGGGGCTTTGGAATCCCCGCGTCCAAGAGCTTATGGTGCGCGTGTCCGCGATCCGGTGTGAAGGGAGAACGCCGCGTCAGAATCCTGCGCGTCATCGCGATCAGCGTGTCCAGCACAGGCGCGCCGCCTAAAAGAAGCAGCGCCGCGAGCATGAAAAAAAGACCGTGCTGAAAAAATGACGGAAAAACGTTCCACGCGAGGTGCGACGTGCAGATATACCCCAGCAGCGTACTGCCGCCGTCCCCCAAAAAGGTGCGCGGAGACGGGAAGTTCCAGGCGAAAACGCCGAACACGAGCCCCGAAAGCGGGATCCAGATGAGCGGGCTACCCGCGAACACAGCGGCCATCAGCATTGTGAGCAGCGTCATAATGAGGCAGAGTCCGTCCATTCCGTCGATAAAATTATAGGCGCTCGTCGCCCCCGTGATCCATATCGTTAGAAGAAGGCGCTGCCACAGCGGAACGGGGAGCGTGTATACGACCCAGAGTGCGGCGGCGGCGTGGAACAAGAGGCGCATCAGTGAAGGCAGCGGGTGCATGTCGTCCATGTATCCGACAACGAACACCAAGGACGCGCCCGTTGCAACGAGGCGCACCTCCACGCCCGGATTCGGCAGGAAGAGCGCCCAGAGCAGGTAGCCGCTCCATATGACTATCCCAGCGCCGCGCGGCATGGTGCTCCGGTGCGTTTTTCTGCCGCCGGGCTTGTCGAGAATCCGGAACTTTCCCGCAAGGGCAATTGATACGGGGGTTACAGCCAACCCCCATAAGAACATAACCAATGCGAAGAGGTATGCCGCGAGCACGCCTAAGTCCTTGCGCTATTTCGTTCCAAAGAGTCTGTCTCCGGCGTCTCCGAGTCCGGGGACAATATATCCGTGGTCGTTCAGGTGCGGATCGACCGCGGCGGTATATATGTCCACGTCAGGGTGCACTTCATGGAATTTCTCGATCCCTTCCGGTGCGGAGAGCAGGCAGACAAGGGAGATGCGCTTGCCGCCGACTTTTTTGATATGACTGACTGCCGCAACCGCGGAGCCGCCGGTGGCAAGCATCGGGTCGACGACGAATATATCGCGGTCCGAAATGTCCTTCGGCAGTTTGCAGTAATAATCGACAGGCTGCAGCGTTTGCGGGTCTCTGTAAAGACCTATGTGCCCTACTTTCGCGTTGGGCACAAGTTTTAGAATGCCCTCGACCATACCGAGTCCGGCGCGCAGTACTGGTACGATGGCGAGCTTTTTGCCGGAAAGCGTCTGAACGCGCGTTTTTTCAAGCGGCGTTTCGATTTCAATTTCTTCGAGCGGGAGCTGGCGCGTGATCTCGTAGACCATGAGGCCCGCGACTTCCTGTACGAGGTCGCGGAAATCTTTCGAGCTTGTGTTTTTGTCGCGCATCAGGCCGATTTTGTGGCACACAAGCGGGTGGTCGATTACGACCGTGCGGCCGCCGTCAGATGTTTCTTTTTTGAAGTGTTCGCCAGCGTGAAGCGCTTCGTAGGATTCGATTTTTTCGAGGCGTTTTCCGTGCCTGCCTTCTTCGAACTTCTCGGCGAGCCAGGTGTCGACGATTTCCTTCGCGATGCCGGATCCGAGCACCCTGCTGCCGACTGCGAGCGCGTTCGCGTTGTTGTGCCTACGGCTCATCGCGGCCGTGAAATGATCATGGCAGAGCGCGCAGCGGATGCCCTTCACCTTGTTTGCCACGATGCTCATTCCGATGCCCGTGCCGCAGAAAAGGATCGCGTAATCGGCGTTGCCTTCTTTTACTGCGTTTGCGGCTTTAAAGCCCCAGTCCGGGTAGTCAACGCTCTGCTCCGACGAAAATGTGCCGTAATCCAGAATTTTATATTTGTCCCCTTGTGTCTCCAAGTGTTTTTTGATCTCTTCCTTCAGATCGAAACCCGCATGATCTGCCGCCAAAGCTATTTTCATGATATCGTCCTCCTCTTTCTCTTCAAAACTATAAAACTATTGAACAATTTTTGAAATAATATCTGCTGTCAGCGTATAAGGATCGCAGGAGCGGCACGCAAGCTTGTCCAGAATCCCCGCCTCGCGCTCCTCTTTCCATGCACGTTCCACAATCAGCGAAATCTCGCCGCGCAGAATCGCTTCAACTTCCATTTCGAGCTTGGAGTAACGGCGCTTTTTGCCTTCCTCGGAGGATTCCAGGAAATGCCTGTGCCCGTCCAGCTCTGTTTTGACCTGGTCCACACCCGTGTTTTTATAGGAGGATACCATCACGACAGGCGGTATCCACTCTTTCTCGCCGAGCAGCTTCAGCATAAGCTGCACGTCCGATGCCACTTTGTCTGCGCCGTCTTTGTCTGATTTGTTGATGACAAATACGTCCGCGATCTCCATGATCCCCGCCTTCATGATCTGCACGTCGTCGCCCATGCCGGGAACCAACACAAGGCAGACCGAGTCGGCGATTTTTACAATGTCCACTTCCGACTGCCCTACACCGACCGTCTCTATGATTACAACGTCATAGCCGCAGGCGTCCAGAATAAGCGCCGCTTCGTGCGTTGCGCGGCTTACGCCGCCAAGATTTCCGCGCGATCCCATACTACGTATGTAAACGTCAGGGTCGAGTGCGTGGCTCTGCATGCGCAGACGGTCGCCCAAAATCGCGCCGCCTGTGTAGGGACTTGAGGGGTCGATCGCAATGACGCCGACTTTTTTCCCGTCATTCTTATAGTAGGAGATCAAACGGTCGACAAAAGTACTCTTCCCTGCGCCGGGACTTCCCGTAACGCCGATGACATGCGCTTTCCCCGTGTGCGGATAGATTTGTTTCATCAGTTCTTTTGCGGTGGGGGCTTCGGATTCTACAAGGCTGATCAGTCTTCCGATCGCCCTTGGGTCGCCTGAAAAGGCTCTTTTAAGCAGTTCTTCCATGGCAGAAACTCCTTTATCGTTGCTTGTTATGTTGTCAGATTCAAGTTTATCACGGAATGGGTTTCCATACGTCCGAGGCAGAGGTTATTTATTAAAAAGAATGTCTATGCCAGCGAAAGAATAAAAACCGAGTCCGATTGACGCAGCAAAAACAAAACCCAGAAGGACGCGCAGATAGAGCACAAACATCGGTCCGCCCGGCCATTTTCCGGATTGGATATTGACGACCATGCGGGCAAGCAAAAGCGCGACGCCGAACAACACCATCGCGACAAGCGCCTGTAGGTTTACCGTCGGAACTCCACTTAAAAAATCTAACAAACGCAACACCCTTTCATGCAGAAATCAGGGCACAAAAAAAGAGAGGGGAACGCCCCTCTCTAAATAATACCTTCTAACGGCCCGATTGTCATTGCTTATTGCTTAGATTGCATCGGCGAGCGAAACGCCGGGTTTCTTTTCTTCGTGAATCTGGCGCAGCACCGCAACGCATATTTCCAGCGCGCGCTTGCCGTCCTTGATGCCGACCATCGGCTGTTTGCCTTCGCGCACGCACTGAACAAAGTGCTGGAGTTCGAGTTTCAGCGGTTCCATCTTTGCAAAAACAGGATGCTCCATGACTTCAACGACGTTACCGCCAACCTGGCGCACGCAGCGCTGTACGGAGATATCCTGCGTCTCGTAGTTCAGTGTGATGTAGCGTTCCGCTTCCATAATCTCCATCTGACGGATGCGTTTTTCCGAAACGCGGCTCACGAGGATGTGCGCCATCGCGCCGTTTGCAAACTGGAGTTGCGCGGATGCCACGTCCTCATGGTCCGTACGCACACAGCGGCCCATCGCGGAAATGGAGACGAGTTCGGAATTGACCATCGAGAGGACGATGTCCACATCGTGGATCATCAGGTCGAGGACAACGCCGACATCGCTGATGCGCGGAGAGAAAGGTCCCATGCGGTGCGTTTCGATCATATAGGGATCGTTGACGAACTCGCGTACGTGCTGCACCGCGCTGTTGAAGCGCTCAATGTGCCCTACCTGAAGAATCAGGTCTTTCTTGACCGCGAGGCGAAGCAGCTGCTCCGCTTCGTCGACGCTTGAGGTGACGGGCTTTTCGATCAGGACGTGCACGCCGTGTTCCATCGCGATTTTTGCGATCTCGAAATGTTTGCTAGTTGGAACGGCAATGCTCAGCGCGTCCGGTTTTTTCACTTTCAGGAATGTTTCGATATCTGCGTAGTGCGGAACGCCTAAGGGTTCGGCGATTGCCGCGGCGCGGTCTTCATTGATGTCGACGACGCCTGTGAGCTGTGCGCCCAAAATTTCTGTGTATACCCTGGCGTGATGCATTCCAAGGTGTCCGACGCCGATCACGCCGATTTTCAGATTTTCCATGATCTCATGTCACCCCTGAACGGTGGTTTGCGCAAAAAAGGAAAGCCCCTCTCAATGCACCGTTAATATTATCCCCTATAAAGAAGCTTTCGTGGCGCATGCGAGCAGGAAATTTCTGCTCAAGAGGTCTCCGCCGCGATAAGAATAAAAAAATCCATGTTCGCAATGCGTACAACGGCGCATCGTAAAAATCCGATTCTTCGCAAGACCCGCACGCTCAAGCTGCAACGCAATCTGCGATTGGATGTCGAAGAAAACAAGGCTGCCCTTATCTTCATAATTCGCTCGATCAAAAACGGCTAAGCCGTTTGTTGTAGAAAGGTCGCCGTCTTTTTTGCGCGAATAACATTTCGGACAGATCGAGGGCGCGATCCATGCCCAGGTTTCGCCGGACAAGTCGATTGTGCCGCGCTCAATCTCGCGCGCCAGCGCAGTTCCGGAAATATCTTTTACTGTGCCGACGTAGCCGGAATGCAGAAGCAGCATCCACGGTCGGGGCTTCGTTCCCGCTATGATTACAGGCGTGCAGTCCGCAAAGCGCAGACTGCCGCATGCTTTTGCCGCCTGCGTAAGAAAAATGCCGTCCGCCTGCGGGCGCGTCGGCCATGCGTAAATTTCATGTGCTGGGAGCACCGCGGTGCCATGCACCTGATAAGGCGCGATGAGTTTTACGTCTGGCAGTTCCGGGGTTTTTACGGCCAGCCATGATTTTTCCGGATTGCCCTGCGCGGCGTCCATTGCCGCTCCCCTGCCAAACAGCTTTACACTGAAAATATCGCGCAGCGCTTCTGGCAGATTAAAATTCAGGACAACCAGTCCGTTTTCGTTGGAGAGAGAAAACGCGCTATCGTTCGTCATCCATGTGCTCCTTTACCCAGCCGATCATATAAAGGCTGCCGCAGCAAACTGTCGGTCTTCCTGTTGCTCGTGCGGCGCGAATCGCGTCAACCGGATTTTCGAAACTCCCCGCCGTCTGCAATCCGTGCGCCTGTGCCGCTGCTGCAAGTGAGTCCGCTTTCATGCTGCGCGCCAAATCGGGAACTTGCGTGCAGTAGAGCGTCGGCGAAAGTCCCTTCATAAGGTCGAGCATCAAACGCACATCCTTGTCCGCCATTGCGGCAAAGACAATGTTCAAAACGCCGGGCGGATAAATCTCACGCAACGTTTCTGCGAGCTTTTTCATTGCGTGCGGGTTGTGTGCACCGTCAAAAATAAGAACGGGATTGTCCGCTGCCTTTTCGATGCGTCCTTCCCAGCGCGTTTTGGCAACGCCTTTTTTGATCGCGTCCTCGTTGAGCTCAGGGAAACGCTCTTGAAGAAGCTGTGCCGCGCAGCATGCAAGCGCCGCGTTGTCCGGCTGAAAAAGGCCGATCAGCGGTGTGTGTAGATCGAGGTTTTTTTGTTTCGCGTTCCAAAAGATTGAAAAATCGGTGCCGTCGAGGCCCGTTTTTCTACGCGTTACGCTGCAAAGTTCCAAAAGTAAAAAGGGGTTTGCGTTTTTTTCATACGCGGTTTGTTTGAATTGTTTTTCAAGCGGTACTTCTCCGCCTGCAAAAATAGCGGGGGTGTTTTTGCGCACAACGGCAAATTTTTCGGCGGCGATCTCCGCAAGTGTTTCACCCAAATAATCCGTGTGGTCGACGCCGATAGGCGTGATTAGGCTCAAAAGGACATTTTCGAGCGTGTTTGTCGCGTCAAGCCGCCCGCCGAGCCCGGCCTCTACGATTGCAATATCCGGGTTTTCACGCGCAATAATGAAAAAAGCCGCGGCTGTGATAAGCTCAAAATAAGTAGGTCTGTCGTTTTGCAGTTCTTTGGAAGCGGCGAGCGCGGTTTGGATTTTTTCAGCCGCCTCCGCCCATTTTTCGGGCGAAACTCGTTTGCCCCCGATCTCAAGACGTTCTCCGAACGAAGCCAGATGCGGGCTCGTGTAAAGCGCCGTTTTATACCCCGCCTCCGTGAAGATCGAGGAAAGCGCTGCGCAGGTCGAGCCTTTGCCGTTTGTGCCTACTACATGGACCGCAGGAAATGCTTTTTGAGGATTGCCGATTAGCGGCAGCAGCATATGAAGTCTGGCAAGCCCCGGAACGATCCCGGGACTTGCCAGTTTTTCGAGTTTTAGTTCAATCTGTTTAAAGGCGTCCGACATTTACTCTGTCAGGCTCTTCAGATTCTCGCTGATGCGCTCGAATTTGGACTCGTTGTCTGCGAGCGTCGCCTTTTCTTTTGAGATGATCTCTTCAGGCGCGCGGTCGACGAACTGCGGATTCGCGAGCTTTTCCCTGCCCTTTTCGATATCCTTCTGCAGTTTTGCGAGGTCCGCTTTCATGCGCTGTACCTCTTTTTCGACGTCGAGCAGGTCGCCGACGGGCATGTAGACTTCCACGCCGTCAAGGATTGTTGTCAGGCTACGTTCCGGTTTTGCCGCGCCCGCTGCGAACAGATTGATTTCTTCCACCTTCGTGAGCAGCTTGATTTGCGACTCCGTTTCCTTAAGGAGGCTCGATGCTTCCGCTGTATGTGCCATTATCGCAACGCGCGGGATTGGCTGTTGCGGCGCAATCCGTGCCTCCGCACGGAGATTTCTGATGACGCGGATGATGTCCATCACGAAATCCATGTCGGAAAGCGTTTTTTCGTCGATGTTGTCAAGGCGCGGTTTTGGCCAGGACGTACGTTCAATAATCCCTGTTCCGAAGGGGAACGCCTGCCACAGCTCTTCCGTCACAAAGGGAATGGTCGGGTGCAGCAGTTTGAGCGTATCTTCAAACACAGCAAGCAGTACCGCCTGCGTCGATTTCCGGCGCGCTTCACCTTCGTCGCCGCGCAGTGCGGGCTTCGAGAGTTCCAAGTACCAGTCGCAGACTTCGCCCCAGACGAAATCGTACATGAGACGTGCTGATTCACCGAAGTAATAGCCGTCCATCAACTGCGTCATTTCCTCGGTGACCTGCGAAAGTCTGTTCAGTATCCATTTATCGTGCAGCAGCAGGTCTTTGTCGTCCCACTTCTGCCCCGCTTCCGCGTCCTCCAGGTTCATAAGTGCGAAACGGCTCGCGTTCCACAGCTTGTTCATGAAGAGACGGTATGTTCCGATACGCTCCTTGGAAAGGAAAATATCGCGGCCTTGTACTGTGAGCGCGGCAAATGTCAGGCGCATTGCGTCCGCGCCGTATTCCGCGACGATCGTGAGCGGGTCGATGACATTGCCCTTCGACTTGCTCATTTTCTGCCCCTTCTCATCGCGCACAAGAGCGTGGATATAGACGTCGTGGAACGGAACTTCGCCGTCCATGAATTCAAGTCCGAACATGATCATGCGCGCGACCCAGAAGAAAATGATGTCGAATCCGGTCACGAGTACGGAAGTCGGATAGAATTTTTCAAGCAGCTTTGTTTTTTCCGGCCAGCCCATCGTGGAGAACGGCCAGAGTGCGCTTGAGAACCATGTATCCAGTACGTCTTCGTCCTGGCGCAGATGTGTCTCGCCACACTTTGGACATGCTTTCGGCGCTTCCATCGCGACGATGAGCTCCCCGCACGTATCGCAGTACCACGCCGGGATGCGGTGTCCCCACCATAGCTGTCTGGAAATGCACCAGTCACGGATATTTTCCATCCACTGGTAATAGACGCCTGTCCACTGGTCAGGCACGAAATCAATCTCGCCCGATTTTGTCTTTGCTACGCCCGCGTCCGCAAGCGGTTTTGCCCTCACGAACCACTGCTCGGAAAGATAGGGTTCAATGACGGAATGGCAGCGGTAGCACTCGCCCACCGAATGGACTTTATCCTGTACGCCCATGAGCGCGCCCATTTTTTCAAGGTCTTCGACGATCGCATCCCTTGCTTCAAAGCGATCCATGCCCTGATATTTCCCCGCCGCTTCGTTCATGACGCCGTTGTCATCGATGACCTGGATCTGTTCCAGGTTGTGGCGCTGTCCGACGAGGAAGTCGTTCGGGTCGTGTGCGGGCGTGATTTTAACAAAACCGGTGCCGAACTCGGGGTCGACCATGTTGTCTTCTATAATCGGGATCACGCGGTCAACGACCGGCACGATTACTTTTTTGCCGATCAGGTGCCTGTTGCGCTCGTCACGCGGATGCACCGCAATTGCCGTATCGCCCAGAATCGTTTCCGGGCGCGTTGTCATAACGACGATACTGCCGTCCTCGCCGACGATGCGGTAAGCGACTTCATAGAATTTACCGGTCTTTTCCTCGTGCTCCACTTCAAGGTCGGAAAGTGCGGTATGGCATCGCGGGCACCAGTTGATGAGGTATTTGCCTCGATAAATAAGCCCTTTGTTGTAGAGATCGACGAAAACCTTGCGTACAGCGGAAGAAAGTCCTTCGTCCATCGTAAAGCGCTCGCGCTCCCAGTCGCAGGATGCGCCGAGTTTTTTCAGCTGGTTGATGATCGTGCTGCCGTACTGTTCCTTCCATTCCCAGACCTTCTCGACGAACGCTTCACGACCGAGGTCGTGCCGGGAAACACCCTGCGCGGCAAGCGAGCGTTCAACGACGTTCTGTGTCGCGATGCCCGCGTGGTCCGTGCCCGGCATCCAAAGTACTTCGTAGCCCTGCATGCGCTTCGTCCTGCAGAGAATGTCCTGCAGCGTGTTGTCCAGCGCATGGCCGACGTGCAACGATCCCGTTACGTTTGGCGGCGGGATGACGATTGAAAATGGCGGTTTTGGTGATTCGGGGTCTGCTTTGAAAAGTCCTTCGCTACGCCACACCTCGTACCATTTATCTTCGATCGGTACGGGGTCATAGCTCTTTCCCAGAGTGATTTTCTCCGGATTCATAGGGTGTTCCTCCTTGTTGGACGCGCCGGGTGGCGTGCCCTTCTATTCCCATCCCGACAGGCCGGCCGTTCCGACTCCTCGGGTATACAGGTTCGTGCAGGAAACAAAGATACTTTTAACGTTCCAACTGGTCTAGTTTAATCATTTCGTCCAGAATCTGCAATATCCCCTGCCGCACTTTTTCCATCTCTACGTCGTTTTTTCCGTTTGTGATGAATGGCGGCAGGACGGAATCGATTCCTGCCTTCATGTACTGCTGATAAAGCCCGCGCTGTTTCCCGCGCGAGATTTTATCTCCTTTTGTGAAGACGACGAGCCGCGGCATGTTCATGCTGTCGAGCCAGGAGGTCAGTTCGTTATCGTTCGCGAGCGGCCCGTGACGAAAATCCATGAGGTGCATCACGAAAGAGATCGGCCTGTGCAATTCAAAATAGCTGTCGATCAGTTTCCACCATGATTTTCGCTCGTCCTTGCCCCGCTGCGCATATCCGTAGCCGGGGAGGTCAACGAGAGAAAAAGCCGGTTCCGTGTGGACGTTGTAGAAATTAATGCTGCGTGTTTTGCCCGGTTTTGCGCTTACCTTGGCGATTTTTCTGCCCAGCAGCGCATTGATCAAAGTAGATTTGCCAACGTTGGAGCGGCCAACGAAGACGATCTCATAATCTTCCGCGGGCGGAATCTGTCCGAGATTAAACGCCGTGCAAAAAAGTTCGGACTTCCAATGTGAAAGCGTCATAGCACGTCCGCGGGGCGCAGGGTCAGTTCAAAAACTTTGTCGATTGTTTTGGCGTAGTGAATCGTGACGCCCGACAATATCCATTCGCTGAGTTCCTGAATCTCTGCGCGGTTGTCATCCGGCATGATCAATTTTTTAATTCCCATGCGTTTTGCCGCGAGGATTTTTTCGCGGACGCCGCCGATGGGGAGCACTTCGCCGTGCAGCGTCATTTCTCCCGTCATTGCGTAAGAATTATCAATTTTTCTCCCCGTCAGTGCGGAACAGAGCGAGAGCGCCAGCGTAATGCCCGCCGAAGGTCCGTCTTTCGGGACCGCGCCTTCCGGCACATGGATGTGGATGTCCTTTTTCTGCCAGTCGAAGTTCGTCAGGTTGTAAGTTTCTGCGCGCGAACGCAAATATGCGAGCGCTGTTTGTGCGGATTCCTGCATAATGTCGCCCAGGTTGCCCGTATAGGAAACATGTCCGCCGCCTTCCATTACTGCGGATTCAATCACGAGTACCGCACCGCCGGTTTCCGTCCATGCAAGCCCGATTGCGGCGCCCAGGGCATCCTGCCTCGGGATATGCGTCACATGAAGTTTCGGCGCGCCAAGCATCGTTTGCACGGTGTCCAGAGATATGATTTTTGGCTTTTCGCCGCAGTTGCCATTATTCTCTGCGATTTCAGCGGCCACCTTGCGCGATATCTTTGAAAGCTGGCGATCCAAACCACGGACGCCGGCCTCCATTGTGTAGGCGGCGATTACTTTTTTGATCGCGGCATCGGGGATCGAGATATCCTTTACCGTCAGGCCGTGCTCTTTATAGATGCGCGGCAGCAGATGCTTTTTTGCGATTTTAATTTTTTCCTCCGCCACGTAGCCCGGCAGATAGATCATTTCCATGCGGTCAAGCAGCGGACGCGGAATCGTCGCGACGGAATTTGCCGTCGTGATGAACATGACTTTGCTCAGATCAAAGGAGAGTTCAATAAAATTGTCCGTGAAGCTGCAGTTCTGTTCCGGATCTAGAACCTCGAGCAATGCCGCCGCCGGGTCTCCCCTGAAATCGGAACCGATTTTGTCGATCTCGTCCATCAGCAGTACCGGATTGTTTGTGCCTGCCTGCTTGATTTTCTGTATGACCCGCCCGGGCAGCGCACCGACATATGTCCTGCGATGTCCGCGGATCTCCGCTTCGTCGCGCATGCCGCCGAGCGACATGCTGACAAACTTGCGCCCCATAGTGCGCGCAATCGACTTTCCGAGAGACGTTTTGCCCACGCCGGGCGGTCCCACGAAACAGAGCACCTGCGCGCGCATATCGTTTGCGGCGAGTTTCCTTACCGCGAGGAACTCAAGGATGCGTTCCTTGACTTCCTGCAGGCCGTAATGGTCTTCGTTCAGGATTTTTTTTGCCTGTTTCAGATCAATATGGTCTTCCGAGGAAACGCTCCAAGGCAGATCGATCAGCCATTCTATGTAGTTTTTTGAGACGGTGGCTTCCGGCGAGATTGGCGCCATCTTCGAATAGCGCGTGATCTCGTGATGGGCGCGCTCGGCCGTTTCTGTCGGCATCCCGCAGCGATCGACCCTTTTGTGGAGCTCTTCAATCTCAGTCGCTCCCCCGCCGTCGTCTAACTCGTCCTGGATAATCTTGAGCTGTTCACGCAGATAGTAATTGCGCTGGCCTTTGTCTATTTCCCCGCGCACTTTTTCCTGTATCTGATGTTCGAGGACAAGATATTCGTTTTCGTGGACGAGCAGACGAAGAAGCGTATTCAAGCGTTCCACGACGTCTTCGGTTTCAAGGATAACCTGCTTGTCCGCGATTTTGAGATGCGAGTGTGAACAGATGATATCTGCCATCGTTGCAGGGTTTTCCGTGTCGAGCGCCGTAAGCGACATGCTGTCCGGCATTTTTGGATTTAGTTTCGCGTAAGTCTCAAACTCGGAAAGAACGCTTCTGCGAAGCGCTTCGAGTTCTTTTGTGGCCTCTGCATTGACGATTTTAATTTTTTCAACGTCCGCTTCAAGATATTCTTCGTTCTCCATATATACGGAGACGCGGCAGCGCCAGCCACCCTCTATCATTGCCTTTGTCGTGCCGTCAGGCAGGCGGATGCTGCGCAGCACTTTACAAAGGGTGCCGGCGGAGTAAAGGTCATTTGGGCCGGGAGAATCCGTCGAGGGGTGTTTCTGTGCGACGATGAAAATCAATTCACCATTTGCAGTCGCCTCTTCGATCGCTTTCACAGACCGCGGGCGGCTTATGAAAACAGGCGCAATAACGCCCGGAAAAATGACCATGTCCCTGACGGGCAGCACCGGATGCAAAGACATTGCTAAATGACCTCGTCGAACTCTTTTTCGACTTTTTCTTTGATCGAAAGAATAGGCTCGCCGGTGCCGTTGACGGATTCTTCTGTGATGGTGAGTTTTGAGATCGCGTCGCTTTTTTCAGGCAGTTCGTACTGAAGATCGAGCATAAGGGATTCCAAAATCGTGCGCAGGCCTCTCGCGCCTGTATTCAGCTTTTCGCCCTTGCGCGCAATCGCGTCCACCGCTTCGTCCGTGAAATCGAGTTCTACGCCTTCAAGACCGAAGAGTTTTTTGTATTGCTTGATCGGTGCGTTCTTGGGCTCTTTTAGGATTTTGACGAGCGCCTCGTGCGAAAGCGCTTCGAGTGCTACAAGCACAGGAAGACGGCCAATAAATTCAGGAATGAATCCATACATCCTGAGATCGTCGGGCTGCAGCATTTTTAGCAGCTCGTATGGCGAGCGGTCCTTCACGTTCGTGATGATGTCGCCGCCAAAACCGAGTGATTTTTCATTAGTGCGTTTCGCGATAATTTTTTCCAGGCCGTCGAACGCGCCGCCGCAGATAAACAGAATATTGCTTGTGTCGATCGGAATCATCTGCTGGCTGGGGTGCTTGCGTCCGCCCTTCGGCGGGATGTTCGCAACGGTGCCCTCGATAATTTTCAGCAGCGCCTGCTGGACGCCCTCACCGGAAACGTCGCGCGTGATTGAAACAGACTCGGATTTGCGCGAGATCTTATCGATTTCATCGATGTAGATGATTCCGCGCTGCGCTGCGTCTGTGTCGAACTCCGCCGCCTGCAGAAGCCGCAGAAGGATGTTTTCCACGTCCTCCCCAACGTAGCCCGCTTCCGTTAGAGTCGTTGCGTCCGCCATCGCAAAGGGTACGTTAAGCATCTTCGCGAGCGTCTGCGCAAGCAGCGTTTTTCCGCTGCCGGTCGGTCCCACGAGCAATACGTTGCTCTTTGGCAGTTCGACCTCATCGTTCGAACTTACGGCGTTGTCCCGAATTCTTTGATAGTGGTTGTAGACTGCTACGGAGAGAACTTTTTTTGCCTGGTCCTGTCCGATCACATATTGATCCAGAAATTTCTTGATTTCAGAAGGTCTGGGCAGTTTTTCATTGCTTGTGACAGATTGATAATCTGGCTTCCTTTTTTGTGCAATGCCTTCGTCAGGCATTGTGTCCGTCTGTTCGTCACGCATGATGACGTTGCACAGCTGGATGCAGTCTGTGCATATGAAGACGCTGGACGGTCCCGCGATCAACTTCGCGACTTCGTCCTGGCTTTTGCCGCAGAACGAGCAGCGCGGCTTGCGCCTGGTCCGATTATCTCCTCTGCCGGAATCTTTTTCGTACATATACTTCCCTCTCAGTTCAATTACGATTGCTGCGTCGAAGACGGCGAGAAGTTCGAAAACTCCCCGCCGTACGTCCGTTCGCTATCTCTTTTCGATTACTTTGTCCACGATGCCGTATTTGACCGCGTCTTCCGCCGACATGAAGAAATCTCTGTCGGTGTCCGTATGTATCCGGTCGATCGGCTGCTTTGTGTGTTTCGCAAGGATATCGTTGAGCGCCGATTTGAGCCTCAAGATCTCCTTCGCCTGTATCTCGATGTCGGAAGCCTGCCCCTGCACGCCGCCCAGCGGCTGGTGAATCATAATGCGCGAGTTCGGGAGCGCAATGCGCTTACCTTCCGCGCCCGCCGCAAGGAGCACTGCCGCCATGCTTGCGGCTCCTCCGGTGCATATGGTGGAGACGGGCGATTTGATATACTGCATGGTGTCGTAGATCGCAAGTCCGGCCGTTACGGAACCGCCAGGGCTATTTATATAAAGGAAGACATCCTTTTCAGGGTCCTCGCTCTCCAAAAAGAGCAACTGCGCTACGATCAGATTTGCTACTGTATCGTCTATCCCGGTGCCGAGAAAGATGATCCTGTCTTTTAAGAGTCTGCTGTATATGTCATAGGAGCGCTCGCCTCTTCCGCTCTGCTCCACAACCATCGGTACATAATAGGACATGACATCCCCTCCCGTTTATTTATCTTCGGAACGCAACTATACGCAACTATGCCGCGTCCCCGCAGTTCCGATTTATGCCGGAACTACTTCGATTCCTTTTTCTTGGGCTCCTTCGGAGCTTTCGGTGCTTTGGGCTCCTTCGCCGTTTTTTCCTTGGGTTCTTTCGCTTCGTCCGCTTTTTTGGCACGCGGTTTCTTCGGTTTTGCTTCTTTCGCCTCGGACTTTGCCGCGTCTTCCGGCTGTTTTTCCGCTACTTCTTCGACTTTGACTTCGCCAACGAGGTAATCGATTGCCTTGCGGTTGCGGATTTTCGCCGCGATCTCGTAGATGCGCTCGCGGTCGGAATAAACATGCTTACGGAATTTTTCTGGATCGACGCGCGACGAGATTGCCATGCGCTGGATCTCCGCGTTGAGCTCCTCCGGCGTCGTCTGGATATCCTGGTTGTTTGCCAGCGCTTCCAAGACGAGGGAGCGCTTCACGATTTCTTTTGCGGAAGATTCGAGCTCTGCGTCATAGCTTTCTTTATCCATGCCGCTCTTTTCAAAGAACTCTTCCATCGAGAGGCCCGAATCGCGGCTGATGTATTGTTCCTGCTCCTGACGCATCGCTTCTTTCTGGCGCGCAATCATGGATTCCGGCACTTCGACCTCTGTCTCTTCAACCAATTTCATGACAGCGTCGTTTCTTAGGCTTTCGTTGCTTTCGCGTTCCGCGGAAGCGTTGAGCTGCGCCAGAACGTTCTCCTTGAACTCGCTGACGGTCTGGTGGCGGGAATTCGTGATCTCTACGACCGTTTCGTCCGTCAGTTCGGGTATTTTTTTCTCCATGAGACCGAGCACTTCGATTTCGTAGCGCATTGTCTTTCCGGCGAGTTCCTTGTTTTCGAAATTGCCCTCTACGGGGAATTCAATCTCCGCTTTGTCGCCCGGTTTTTTCCCGACGAGCGCCTCTTTAATCTCGGGGCGGATGTTCGGTTCGCCGAGGAAAATTTCTGTTTTGACGTCATTTTCGACCGGTTTCAGCGAGCCGTCGTCGCCGACGACGCTGGACGTATACTGAACGGAGACGTAGTCGTCATCTTTGAGTGCGCGCTCTTCGTAGAGCGGAACGATATCGCTGTGCGCTTCAAGGATGCGCTCGATATTCTCGTTTACCATGTCTTCCGTCGCGGTGTAAATCGTCTTTTCCGCCGTGATTTTGTCGAGCTCCGGCAGTTTTACTTCGGGTGTGACTTCAAACGTCGCTTCGACGGTAAAGGCTTTCCCTTCTTCAAGCTCTCCCGGCTTCACGTTCGGTTCCGTGATCAGGTCGAGGTCGTACTCCTCTACCATTTTCTCGATCGCGTCCTGCAGCATGTTTTCGACCGTCTCCGCATAGATGCCCTGTTTGCCGAAATAGAGCTCGATCGTTTTGCGCGGCGCGTGACCTTTGCGGAATCCTTTGATGTTTGCCTTCATGGAAAGATTTTTGATCGTTTTCGCTACGGCTTTATTGACCTCTTCGGCCTCAAACTCGGCCTTTACGACCACGATATTCTTGTCCTGGGAAAGAACCTCTGTTTTCAAGTGAATGACCCCTTTCAAATACCTTTCTTTGACATAACCTTGTAATTCTATCATATACTTTCGAAAAATACAGCCACCGCTGGCTTTGTTATCCCGCAGGAGGCGCTTTTCCGCATTAGCACTGCCAAATATTTCAATCCGTTTCTTTGACCATAGTTGACATAATCCATAATATACTATAAAAGCAGAAAAAGTGCAACGGGAAGCGGCATCAAACTTGCGCTGAAATGTAAAACTTTTTGCGGCGATTTGCGCAGGTGAAAATCTCAGAACTGCAATAATATATATATAAAATTGGAAAAGGAGTGATTGCGGTGAAAAAGGAAATCTATTTTGCGGGCGGCTGCTTCTGGGGCGTGGAAAAATATTTTTCCCTCATAGAAGGCGTTACTGAAACCGAAGCCGGCTACGCGAATGGAAACACAGAAAATCCCTCGTACGAGGCGGTGTGCAGATATGACACCGGACACGCGGAGACGGTACGCGTAACGTACGACCCGGATAAGGTCACGCTGCCGTTTTTAACGGAAATGTATTTCGACGTGATCGACCCGACGACGCTGAACCGTCAGGCACATGACATCGGAACGCAATATAGAACCGGCATTTATTACACGGATGAAACGGATTACGCTGTGATCGAAACGGCTTTACGGGAATTGCAGGCGAGATATCGCAAACCGGTCGTTGTGGAACTGAAAAAGCTGGAAAATTACTACCCCGCCGAGGAATACCACCAAAAATATCTGGATAAAAATCCCGGCGGTTATTGCCATATTGGCGGTGCGAAGTTCGAATCGGCGAAAAGCAGAAAACCTGGGGATCGCGCATGAAAGGGAGCAAAGAGGAGCTGAAAAAGACGCTCACGGAGATGCAGTACCGCGTGACGCAGGAAAACGCGACTGAGCCGCCTTTTCAGAACGAATATTTCGACTGCTTCGAGAAAGGTGTCTATGTCGACGTAACGACTGGAAAAGCGCTTTTTGTGTCTTCTGATAAATTTGAATCCGGCTGTGGCTGGCCCGCATTCGCGAAACCGATTGACCCGGCTGAAGTCGTTGAAATTGAAGACAACTCATTTGGCATGCGCCGTGTGGAAGTGAGAAGCAAAGAGGGAGACGCGCATTTGGGGCACGTTTTTACGGACGGCCCGCGTGCGCTCGGCGGGCTGCGATATTGTATCAACAGCGCCGCACTGCGTTTTGTTCCGCTTGCTGATATGGAAAAAGAGGGGTACGCCGCTTATATCCCGCTTGTTACGAAGGAAAATTAAAAATGTAAAAGACGGGACCTCCTCTTAGAAGGAAGGTCCCGTTTCATATTTCTTACTATATTGATGGAAGGTCAGCCCTGCGAAGGCAAGCAGTCCCCCGCTGCCAAGCAAAATAAATTCGATTCGCACGATGTCGGCAAGCGGCCCGAAAATAAGCATTGCGAGGGGCATCGCGCTGGCCGCGATCAGGTGGATAATCGAAAAAACGCGCCCAAGCATCATATCTTCGACACGCTCCTGTATCAAAACAGTTTCCGCAGTGACCATAATCGGCAGGAAAATGCCAGCTATGCCCATAATCAGGAGGTATGCCTCAAAATTTGCGGCGACGCCAAGCAGGCCAAATGTGACGCCATACGCGATCAAACATCTGGCGATTACTTTGACTTTGTTTGCGAAGGCGCCTTTATATGAAACATATGCGCCTCCAAGGAGAGAACCGACCGTCCAGACAATCTCGTTTGCAGTCAGGCGCCAAACTTCCGGTCCGAAACTCCGTTCAATCATGATCGGCGTCAAAAAAGCCGCAGGGGTGATCAGAAAAAATGATATTCCATAATAGAAAACCAGATATTTGAGCAATTCAGAGCGAAATGTATAAGAAATCCCTTCCCTGAGGTCTTTCAACGCGCTTTGCGCTTCTCTTTCCGGCGTTGTTCTTTCAAACTCCATAAAATATAGGACGAGAATCCCGAGTGACGCGGTGATAACGTCCGCCATAAACGCCCATTCGATACCGAGAAAGGCAAGCGCCGCGCCGCCCGCAGCAGGCGAAAGAAGCATCAGCGTAGAATTCAGAGTCTGATTGATCCCGTTGACTCTTGTCAGCATCTCGCCTGGGACGATCTGCGGCAGGATTGCGTTTACCGCGGGAGTTTGAATTCCCGCGCCGATGGAACGCACAACGGATATTCCCATGATGAGCCATAAACTGCCGTACCCAAGCCAATAGAATATGGCCAGCAGCAATGTTGCGAGGGCGATAAAACCGTCCGCGAGCATAATGATGTATTTCCGGCTGTAACGGTCGGCCAGAACGCCGCCCCACAGCGATACGAGCACCTGCGGCATCAACGAGCACAGGATCAAAAGCGTCATCCAGCTCCCGGAAGAAGTTTCGAGCGTGATGTGCCAAATGATGGCAAAACTGACGAGCGACGATCCGAAAAGCGAGATGTTTTGCGAGAGCAGAAAGAGGACGGTCTTCTGTTTCCAATTGTCTTTCGACATTAATGATTCTCCTTTATAAATGCCCGGTGCCTCGCATATCATATCATTCGTCATCCGTTTGTAAAGAGAATGAAAAAAACGCTTTTTGGCCGCGTGCAAATTGTATAATTGGAATGGTACAGCACAACATGGAGGTGGACAGCGATGCAGTTTGACGCAACTGAATATAGATATCCCTCGCGCAGGACGACGGTTTACGGAACGCGCGGGATGGTAGCAACGACGCAGCCGCTCGCGGCCGAGGCCGGTCTTGAAATGATTAAAAAAGGCGGCAATGCGGTTGACGCGGCAATCGCGACAGCGGCGTGCCTGACAGTGGTAGAACCGACAGGGTGCGGAATTGGCGGCGACGCTTTTGCGCTCGTCTGGGTGGATGGAAAGCTGCACGGACTGAATAGCAGCGGAACGGCGCCGATGCGCGCCAACGCGGACGTATTGCGCGCAAAAGGTTTTGAAAAAATACCGCTTTACGGCTGGCATGCGGTGAATGTTCCCGGCACGCCCGCGGCGTGGGCGGAGCTCTCGGCGCGGTTCGGGAGGCTGCCTCTGACAGAAGTTCTGAAGCCCGCGATCTATTACGCAAGAAACGGCTTTCCGGTCTCCCCTTATATCAGCACGCTTTGGAAAAAAGCGTTTTCCGCGTTTGAAAAAAATCTAAAAGGTGCGGAATTCAAGCACATATTCGACTCTTTCACGATAAACGGAAGAGCGCCCGCCGCGGGTGAACTTTGGCGCTGTCCCGACCAGGGCGATACACTGGAGCTGATCGCAGAGACGAAAGCGGAAGCTTTTTACCGCGGAGCGCTCGCCGAAAAAATCGCGGCGTTCTCAAAAGCGCACGACGGCTGGCTTTCCGCGGAGGATCTTGCAGCGTATAAGCCCGAGTGGGTGACGCCGATCAGCGTGGATTACCGCGGTTACGACGTCTGGGAAATCCCGCCGAGCGGTCAGGGTATCGTAGCGCTGATGGCGCTCAATATTCTGAAGCACTTTGAATTTTCCGAACGAGAAACGGTGGACGCGTATCACCTGCAGATTGAGGCGACGAAACTCGCCTTTGCCGATGCGCTCAAGTACGTCGCCGATCCGCGCAATATGGACGTCTCCGTGGAAGCGCTGCTTTCGGCCGCTTACGGCGCGAAACGCGCGAAAGAAATCGACCTTACGCGCGCGGCAATGCCGGCGCACGGCGCGCCAAACGCGGGCGGAACGGTTTACCTCTCCGCCGCGGACGGCGACGGCGGTATGATTTCGTTCATACAGAGCAATTATCGGGGCTTCGGTTCCGGTCTTGCTGTGCCCGGCACGGGAATCACGCTTCACAACAGGGGAAACAATTTCAGCCTTGACCCCGCTTCCCCGAACTGTCTGGCCCCGGGGAAAAAGCCCTATCACACGATAATCCCGGGCTTTTTAACGAAGGACGGTCAGCCTGTAGGTCCGTTTGGCGTCATGGGTGCGTTCATGCAGCCACAGGGTCACGTGCAGACGGTCATGAACCTTGTGGACTTCGGGATGAATCCGCAGGAAGCGTTTGACGCGCCGCGCTGGCAGTGGATCGAAGGAATGCAAGTCGGCATCGAGGCGCACGCAGGAACCGGGATTGCGCATGGTCTGGACGCGCGCGGGCACGAAGTTCTTTTCGACTGCGACACGGCTTCGTACGGACGCGGTGAGATGATCCTCCGCTGTGAAAACGACGTCCTCTGCGGCGCCACAGAACCGCGTGCCGACGGCCACGTTGCAGTGTGGTAAATCGAATGGAGCGTATTAAGACGATCGGACTTGTCGCACACGACGCCAGAAAAAGAGACATGATGGAATGGGTGCGCGCGAATGCGGAAAAGCTGTCCGCGCACAAGATGATTTGCACGGGCACAACGGGTAGGCTGATTAAAGAAATGTTTGATACGGAGCATCCAGAACTGCCCATAAATATAGAATTACTCAAATCCGGTCCGCTTGGCGGCGACCAGCAGATGGGCGCGCTGATTGCGGGCGGGAAGGTCGATGTTCTGATTTTCTTCACAGACCCGATGACAACGCAGCCCCACGACGTCGATGTGAAGGCGCTGATGCGTATTTGCAGCGTGTACGATACTGTTATCGTCTGCACAAAGGCGACCGCTGATTTTGTTATCGCTTCCCCGCTCTTCGAAAGCGCCTATGAGTCCGCGAAGTACGATTACGGGAGCTATTTGGAACGGGAACTCCGGTGCGACTGAAAAGTAAGATTTAAAATTACAAGCAGCCCCGAAAAGGGATGCCCTTTAAGAAAAGAAAAACTCCCGGCCTTGTAGACGCGGCCGGGAGTTTTCTTAAAATGTACCTTCTATATTATTATAGATATTTCTTTTCGAGCAGCTCTTTCAACAGAACCGCCTGATTATTCGCTTCATCCTTCGCGCCGAAAAGAAGCGTCACGTTGTCGTTTTTCGCGTGTTCCGCGATTGCCTTAAGCAGTTCCTGCTTTTCGGTGCTGTCAGCAAGTTCCTGCAAGTACGCTTTTTTGAACGCGGAAAAATCTTCGCCACCGTGATGAAATGCCGTGCGCAGCGCGTCGCTCGGTGCGATTCCCCTCATCCATTCATCCAGATGCGCCTTTTCTTTGGATATGCCGCGCGGCCATAGCCGGTCGACCAGGATGCGGTATCCGTCGTCAGGAGAAGCTTCGTCGTAGATCCGTTTGACACGGACTTTCATTTTTTCGCGCGTTTTTCTTCCGGAAACACGACGGTGAGCATCATCTTGAACGATTCAAGCGCGAAAAGCGCGTGCGGTTTGCCTGCGGGCATCAAAATACTCTGCCCCGCTTCGACAACGTATGCCTTTCCGTCGATCGTAATACGTGCCTTGCCATCCAGTACCATCACGAGCGCATCTCCGTGAGATGCGTGCGTACTGATCTCTTCTTCTTTGTCGAACGCAAAAATCGTTATGCTGAGCGCTTCGTTTTGCGCAACCGTTTTGCTCACGACCTGACCCGGCAGATATGCAACCTCGTCCCCCAACTCAAACGCTTTTTCGATTGGCAGATGCCTGATGTAACTCATGGGTACGCCCCCTTTTCATAATTAATTTCTACATGTAAGATATCATGTCTGTGTCCCGCACTCTATGCGAATACTATTACCAGAGTCATATGCATATTACGCAACGGATTTTCTATATAAAAAAATTACTGAGGAGATAAAATTGAGTTGCAGCGCGCATGCAGAGCATTTTGTGCCGAATTTTCGCGCATGAAGAATCGGCAATCCTTACGTTCCAAAAGATACGTACTTTTTCAGACAGCATTACGCCCGTTTTTCGCTTTGTTAAGAGTGCTCTGTATAAAAAGCGCCCCGGGCTGTGCCCGGGGGCTTTACTTTTGGAGCGGACAACGGGATTCGAACCCGCGACCCTCAGCTTGGGAAGCTGATGCTCTACCAACTGAGCTATATCCGCGAAAATGACGAAATAAAGGTTACCACGGAATCGAGTACTTTACAAGGTGCTTTCTGCTTTTTGCGTCATCTTTTCACGGATTCGCCAGGGGGGGTATTTTGTGCCGCGCCGCGCGAAGACCGCTGCCCCGCAGGAGCGCAATAAATATTATGAAGCGTGATATACTAATCTCACGGCGTTTTTAATTTTCACCCACGTCATATTTAAAAGCGAGGTTTTCATCCATGAAAAAAACACTTGCAGCTATTTTTGTCGCGCTTTTGATCATCTGCTTTTTCTTTTCCTTTATCGCCGACGCGTTTGCGGACGAATTGCCCGCCGGTGAGCGCAGCATGAATTTGTGGTTCGACACTTTGAATACTGCGAAGCACCCGGTGACGATCAAATACAGCACGAAAATCGACCTTGGTATGGGCGAAGAAACGACGGAAGTCACGCTTTTTGTAAAAGATTCCGAGACGCGGCGCGTTGACCTCGCAGCCAAAAGTCATCATCTCAGTATCCTGACGGTTGGCGCAGAGATGTGCGTCATGATGCACGATGAGGCGATTTTTGTACGGCGGGAAATCGGCGCGGGCAAAAAACTGCAGCTCGGGCCTCCAGTCGACCTTCCGAGTACGCCGGATTCTGCCGCCTGCCTGATTTCCTGCGGCACAGAAGAGATCAAAGGAAAACCTCATTACTACGAGGAGATGGATTTTGGCGACAAAGGCCCGCGGACATTCTATTACGACCCTCTTACCTACGAGTGGCGTTACTGGAAAACCGGCGACGAGATGCTTGAAATTTTCGCCTACGGCAACGAGATCAGTGACCGGACGTTTGTCGTGCCTGCGTGGTATAAAGAAATAAAAGATATTTAGTCGCTTTTTATCTGGCGAAAAGACGACGTTCCCGAAGGCTTCGGGGACGTTTTTTATTGCGCGGCGAAAGCGTTAATCTTTCTTGAATGTTATGCGGATCAGGACCATTTCATTTCGGCTGCCGACGCGGATTGGAAATCGCCATACGCCCGTTCCCGACGACACGATTGCGTGAAAATTCCCGCTGCGGCGTATGCCATACAGCATTTCATTGAACAAGCCCGTCAAAAGGTCGAACGGCGTGATCTGCCCCGCGTGCGTATGCCCCGAAAGCATTAGGTCAACATCCGCCGCTTCGGCGGTTTTCAAGTCGCGCGGCTGATGGTCGAGCAGGATTACAGGTTTTGTAATATCGATCTCTTCCGCGCGCAGAAGGTCCGGAATCTGAAGACGGCGCGTGTCCGTCGCGTCCTTGCGGCCCAAGATGTAAACCCCGTCGCCGATGATGACGCTTTCATCCGCCAGGACCGCTACCCCGCTCGCTATAATTCCCTTCACCGCTTCGCGCTCGTCGCCCAGATAATATTCGTGGTTGCCGAAGACAAAATAAACGCCGTACTTCGATTTGAGTTCGCCGAGCGAATGCGCTGCGCTTTCCATAAGAGCGCGCGTCGTCGCGTGGTCGAACAGATCCCCCGCGATACAGACGACGTCGGGCGAAAGCGCGTTGGCGCGCCGCACAATCTCGCCCAGCTCTTTTTCCCGAATCGCAGTGCCCAGGTGGAGGTCGGAGAGAAGCAAAAGATCAAGGCGTTCGATTGGAGCATGTTTGGCGATCGTGACGGCGTATTCTTTCACATGCACCTGTTTCGCGTTCCACATGCCGTAACAGGTCAGAACGATCGCGACCGCAAGCACGACAAGGCCGTGCGCGTATAGTTTCTGAAGACTCGACCTCAGCGCACCGGAAACGGGTAAAAATTTCCCTAAAAGCCTGGTTGCGTCGGCGATAAAGAATCCCGCGAAAGAAAAAATAAAAATACCCAGATAAATCGTCAGCACAAAAGTCACTGCGTCGTTCAGACGCGGATGTACCAGGAGCGCATCCTGAAAGAAGATCGACGAAAAAAACGAAAATACGAAAAGGGCATAAACGGTGCGGAAAAGCCAAATCGGGATACCTGCCGCAACCACAAGCGCCGTGTATCTCGCGCAGACATATGCGTTTAAAAGAACGATCATGGAGATAAAACCGAGAAAAATCAGCCGCACATTCCCACCCGCTTCGAAAGATTCGCATCACGCCAAATAATCATAGCAGAAAAGCGTACGTGTGTGGCTTTACGGGGTTCTTGCAAACGTATGTATAGTGGGAGTGCGCCGGCGCCCGGAGCGTCATATAAGGAATAAAAAAACAGGCCCCGCACGGGAGCCTGTGATTTTTTCTATCCTGCGTTGTGATGCGCGGCAGGAAATTTATTCTAATGTTTCATATGGTCGTCATATTCCGCAGGCACGTGCGACGCGTCGCAGAACGGTTTATTTTGGGACTCGCCGCAGCGGCAGAGCGTGTAACGGTTCCTTGTTTCGTACATTTTTCCGTCCGCACCCTGGAGCGGGATGCCGCCCTTTACGAAAAGTCCGGCGCTGACGCCCTTCTGCGGGTCCTGGATGATAACGATCTCCTGCTCAAGTTTCGGTTCGATCAGGGTGCCGTCCTTGTCGACAGAGGTCAGTCGCCCCGCGGGACACGCGCACGCGCCTTCGATCGCCTCTTCGCGGAGCTGAGGGTTGCCCGATTTGTCCGTCAGCGTCCAGACGTCGCCGTGTTCCCTGTGGCAGAATCTCGCGAACGCGCAGCGGTCGTCGTCGAGAAGGCTGATCCCCTCCCCCTCCTGCCAGGCGGCGCGCTCCGCATACTTTTCTTTTGACGCGGTCTCGGTGCCGTCAAAACCCGCCTCGATATGCGAGCCGTCGCAGAAAGGCGCGTTCTTCGAGCGACCGCAGCGGCAAAGATGCACTTCATCCTCGACGGGAAACGTTCTGCCGTCCTTCCATTCGTTCACATGTCCCTCAGCCGTGATGATCTTTTCCTTGATCGGAACGCCGCCAGTGACTTCGTAGGGGCCGTTTTCCAATATTTTAATCTTCTTCTCTGACATTTTGTATTTCCTCCCGTCCATTTTTAAGGCAAATTTAAACGTGGCGCTTATGCAATGCAAAACTGTGGTGTACCTGATAGCACACATTATAAGGAGCGCCGCTTCGATTTGTTACGGACTTTCATGAAGAGATGGATAGGCAAATATAATGAATTATCCGGTTTTACTTCGGAAATAGGCGGGTGGAAATCTTAGAAATAACGAGCGGCAGGGAAACGTGTGCGCCCCGCCGCTGAATCAGCCGTTGTTTTTAAAGAAGCTGACGAAAAAATCGCCCTGCGCGTTTTCCGTTTCAAAGCCCATTGCGGCTTGCACGCGGCGTGCGTCCTTCGGAGACGTGAGCAGCTCAAGAAGCTTGAAGGCTACGGCCTGTGCGGTGTCGGGACCGTCGGAAGAAATGACATTATTGTCCACGACTACGTGTTCTTTCTGTACCAGGGCGCCGAAGTCACGGAGCTGTCCTTTGCGCAGACCGTCGTCGGATTTGAAGGTCGTGGCTCTGCGTCGTTTTAGAACGCCGCTTTTTGCGATTGGCAGCGAACCGACGCAGATTGAAGCGATGATCTTTTTCTCCGCGTCGAACCGGCGGATCAGGTCGAGCAAACGTTCGTCGTAAACGTGTTCGTAGAATCCGAACACCTCGAAACCGCCCGGAATCGCGAGCGCGTCGTAATCGTTCGCGCTGATTTCCTCGAACAGCGTATCGACGGTAACCTCCACGCCGAACGCGCTTTTAACTTGCTTTGTGAATCCGCACGTTGTGAGGTCGACAGGCAAGGCGCACTCGGTCTTCGCCCACCCCATCACATCGACAAGCGACGCGAATTCCAGGATTTCGAAGCCTTTGGGTACGAACAGAAGGATTTTTTTCATGGTCGGCATCCTTTCCGGAATATTTCGTTTTTAAATCTCTGTTTCATAGACGATGTTCTTACATAGATTATAAGCGGCGAAGCGTTTCAGCGCTTTTTTTAGCGTGCTGCGAATTTTTTGTTTCGCGCCTGTTTTTTCTTCCCACCAGAAATTTTGCACGAGCAGAGAATCGTTTGCTTTGTCTGTCTTCATTTCGATCCTGCCGATAAAGCGGCTGCCGTACAGAATCGGCAGAACGTAATAACCGTACTGGCGTTTGTCCGCTGGGACGTATACCTCCCAGCGATAGTAGAAATGAAAAAGTTCTTCTATTAGGCGACGTGCCCAGATCAAATTGTCGAGCGGGGCTAGGATGCGGATTTCATCTCGGTCGTCTGGTTCTTTCTGGGATTCCTGAAGAAGCGGCACATTTTCCTTTGCGATATAGAGCGGGAAATCGACGCCCTCGACGTTTATTGGTTCTATGCGCTCCGCCTCGAGCAGCGCGGCAAAGCCACGCTCGGGGTTCATGCTCTTGAAATTCTGAAGACCAAGCCACGCGTCCCCGCCGCGGTTCCAGAGCATTCCGATGCTGTTAATGCGCCGCAGCACGATCCACGCGTCATAGTCTGCGTCGGAAACGTTTGGGTCGTGGGCGGAGAGGATATCCGCTGGAATAAAATTCTCCGCAAGCGTGAAATAGCACCGCGTGCCCTTTTTATTGCAGACGACAATCTCTCCGGCGTAGTTCATATACTCAAGTGCCAGCGTAGAAAGGCGCGCCTTACTCCAGTGCCACTCCACCGTTTCGTTCAGATCGAAATCGGAGGAACAGGCGGACTCGTTTTTCTCTAAATATTCCCGAACGCGCGTCGCGCCTTTTTTCAATTTTTTAAGCTTGGGCCGCACGTTGGCACGGTTTCTGGAAAAATAGGGCCAGTCTTCGATGCGGCAGATTGACATGTTTTTATCCCATACGTCAATGAGCGCCTTCTGCTCGTATATCAACGGGTAGAGCGCGCCTTTGCGGTAGTGCGGCGCGCGTGACTGGAGAACCAAATCCGGATTTTTGCCCACTGCGTCAAGCGGGTCGAATTGCAGGCACCCGACTTTCTTTACGAAGGCGAGAATGTCCGCGTCGTTTTTCAGTTCCGTTGCGCTCGTCAGATGGTGATACCGAATCAGGAATTTGCGCGCCTGTTCTTTGGAGATCGCGAGCGTCATCTGTTTTCTTCCTTATAATACAAGCTCAACCACACATTCCACATGAGTATCGTTGTCCAAACCTATACTCATGTCCTCTTGAATGATAGGGAGCTTGAAAACAATAGATTTTAGCCACTGTCCGTTTGGCTTTGCTTCTTCATACACGGCCGTCTGGAAACGTCCCCACCACACGCGTCCTGCGGCGTATCTCTCGGTTTAAACGCTCAATCACGTTATTGGTACGGATTTTTGACCAGTGCTCTGTCGGAAAATCCATATACGTCAGCGTTTCCTCTATACCTTGCTCTAGCTTATCCGCTGCTTCTTTCAGCTTCATCTCTCGCAGCTTTAGCGATATCTGCCGCGCTTTCTCCCGTGCGGCTTCTTTATCTTCCTGCGCGTGAATCGCCTTTAGCATCGCCGCTACTGTTTTTAACTTGCTGCGCGGTGTTACCGAAAACATGTTCCGATAGAAATGTACAGTACAACGCTGGTACTTCGCCGTCGGATACATTGCGGTAATTGCTTCCAACATACCAACGCAGTGGTCTCCTATGAAAAGTCGCGGAGACTTTAAACCTCTTTCACTTAAATGCCTCAGAAATCCAAGCCAACTCTCTTTATCTTCTTTCATCCCTTCGGACGCACCCAGCACTTCTCGGTAACCATCCTGGTTTACTCCCACGGCAACCAATATCGCAACGTTTTCGTATGTGCCTCCCCAGTTACGCTTGAGATAAATCCCGTCCAGATATACATATGCATACTCTCCCTGCAGAGAACGCTCACGCCAGGCATCTATATGGATATACACCTTCTGGTTCAGTTCACTCACTGTACCAGCTGATATGCGCGATCCCCAAAGTGCCTCGGTTATGTCTTCAACTCGCCGGACTGATACCCCTGCGAGATACATTTCCACTATCGCTTCTTCTACAGAACTTTCTCGGCGGCGGTAGCGTTCTATAATTGCGGTCTCAAATGTGACGCCTTTCAGTTTTGGCACCTGAAGCGTGACATCTCCCGACGTCGTCATTAAGTTGCGCTCGTAATGTCCTGCACGATAGCCTTCACGCTCTGCCGTTCGCTGGTGTTTTTCTGCTTTCAGTAATTCGGTAGCTTCACGGTCGAGAAGCTCGTTCAGTGTCTCTTCAACACTGCTGCGGACAAGTTCTTTTAATTCCTGCTTTATTGCCACTTCATTCAACTGTATAATTTTCCTGGACATGAAAGATACCTCCCTGTGGGTTTTGGGTCTGGACAACTTAAAATCTTACCAGACGGTCTCTTCCATGTCCTCCTTTTCTAGCTCTTTCTCTTTTTGCGCAACTTATCTTACCTTATCCAAATCCAACTCAATGAGTTAATGAATTTATTCTTTTATTTCAGTGCCCAATTCTTTAACGTTACACCGTTGCAGAATACCATTAAAATCATCAAGAGAGAGTGCTGGCATGGTTTTCATTATGCGAATGTAAGTTTTATCGGGGTCGTTATAATAGTCGATCTTATTTTTAGATTTATCAAACAACTTTTCAGTTATTCTAAGATTTATCTTCATCCCCACACAAATGGCCATCAGTACATTAGTGGTCATGTTGTTGTAGTTATTATTTTTAATTTTTCCGTGGTAGTTCTTATGCAATCCAGTTTCACTACTAAAAGTCTCGGAATATTTCCAATTCCGCTTCTCCATCAAAAACCATAAACAATTGCACAGAGTTTTTTGGGGATTCCCAATCATCTTTACAAGTTCAATCTCTCTATTTTCATCATAAGAAGAAATCGTTTCACTAAAGGCTTGATATGCCTTTTCTGGGTCGCGAAGCTGAGGAGTTTGATAGTTAGGATGAAAGGTTAAAACTCTATTGTCAATAGAGCCAGCTCTATACAATGCAAAATGGTGTATTGTATCCTTGAAAAACCTCTCGCTTGAATGTGAAAGTGG
>JAJDJB010000089.1 GCA_030266985.1 Synergistaceae bacterium OttesenSCG-928-D05 | reverse complement strand
CCCCTTCTCTATGACCACCAAAAATCTTATATTGCCCTCTCAGGTCAATAAGGAATTATGAGGTTAAGGCCTCGGTGTATTAGTATTGGTCAGCTCAATGGGCGTTACCCACTTACACCCCCAACCTATCTAACCGGTCGTCTGCCGGACACCTTACTTGCTTATGCAATGGGGTATCTCATCTTGAGGCCGGCTTCCCGCTTAGATGCCTTCAGCGGTTATCCGATCCGAACATGGCTACCCGGCTTCTGCTCCTGGCGGAACAACCGGTACACTAGCGGTTCGTCCATCCCGGTCCTCTCGTACTAGGGACAGATCCTCTCAAATACCCTGCGCCCACAGTGGATAGGGACCGAACTGTCTCACGACGTTCTGAACCCAGCTCACGTACCGCTTTAATGGGCGAACAGACCAACCCTTGGGACCTGCTTCAGCCCCAGGATGCGATGAGCCGACATCGAGGTGCCAAACGCCGCCGTCGATAGGAACTCTCGGGCGGCATCAGCCTGTTATCCCCGGGGTAGCTTTTATCCGATGAGCGATGGCCTTTCCACTCAGGACCACCGGATCACTAGGACCAACTTTCGTTTCTGTTCGACATGTCCGTCTCACAGTTAAGCCACCTTATACCCTTACGCTCAACTGGCGATTTCCATTCGCCATGAGGTGACCTTCGCGCGCCTCCGTTACTCTTTGGGAGGCGACCGCCCCAGTCAAACTGCCCGCCTGACAATGTCCCGCAATACGATTCAGTATCTGCGGTTAGAATCCCAGCACACCAAGGGTGGTATTCCAACGTCGGCTCCAACAGGGCTGGCGCCCTATCTTCTTTGCCTCCCACCTATCCTATACAGAGTGTACCGAAATCCAATATCAAGTTACAGTAAAGCTCCACGGGGTCTTTCCGTCCTACTGCGGGTAACTGGCGTCTTTACCAGTACCACAATTTCACCGGGACCACTGTCGAGACAGCGCTCAGATCGTTACACCATTCGTGCAGGTCGGAACTTACCCGACAAGGAATTTCGCTACCTTAGGACCGTTATAGTTACGGCCGCCGTTTACTGGGGCTTCAGTTCAATGCTTCGCCCGAAGACTAACATCTCCCTTTAACCTTCCAGCACCGGGCAGGTGTCAGACCCTATACTTCGGCTTACGCCTTTAGCAGAGTCCTGTGTTTTAGTTAAACAGTCGCCTGAGCCTGGTTTCTGCGAACCTCGGATGCTTACTATGCGTGATATTCACATCCAAAGCCACTCCTTCTCCCGAAGTTACGGAGTCAACTTGCAGAGTTCCTTAACAATGGTTATCCCGTTCGCCTTAGCCTGCTAAGCCAACCCACCTGTGTCGGTTTTCAGTACGGGTACAACAGTATTCCATAGAAGCTTTTCTTGGCAGCCGAGCATTTGTACCTTCTCGTGGCAATTCACTACCCCATCAGATCTCAGGGTCGCGAAGTATGGGATTTGCCTCATACTTCCCCCTACATCCTTGAACCGACATCCATCAGTCGGCGTACATAGCTTTCTGCGTCACTCCATCTGTCAAACACACTGTTGAAGGACAGGATTGTCTACCTGTTGTCCATCGCCTACGCCTATCGGCCTCGGCTTAGGGCCCGCCTAACCCTGGGTGGATGAACCTTCCCCAGGAATCCTTGGGTTTTCGGCGAGTGAGTTTCTCGCTCACTTCTCGCTACTCATGCCGTCATTCTCACTTCCATACAGTCCACATAACTTCACAATTATGCTTCGTCCCATATGGAACGCTCCCCTACCAGTTAGTAGATATCTCCACTAAATCCGAAGCTTCGGCGGTATGCTTAGCCCCCCACATTTTTGGCGCAGGAACTCTCGACCAGTGAGCTGTTACGCACTCTTTCAAGGGTGGCTGCTTCTGAGCCAACCTCCTGGCTGTCTTGGATTTCCCACATCCTTGTAACACTTAGCATACGCTTTGGGACCTTAGCTGTCGGGCTGGGCTGTTTCCCTTTCGACCACGGATCTTCGCACCCGTAGTCTCACTCCCGTTCCTCGTTTGCGGTATTCGGAGTTTGGTTGAACTCGGTAGGTCCTGCGACCCCCTTATCCATCCAGTGCTCTACCCCCACAATCTTAATAGAACAAGGCTGCACCTCAATGCATTTCGGGGAGAACCAGCTATCACCATACTCGATTAGCTTTTCACTCCTATCCACACCTCATCCAGGCCTTTTTCAACAGGCTATGGTTCGGTCCTCCAACCGGTGTTACCCGGTCTTCAACCTGGACATGGATAGATCGTATGGCTTCGGGTCTATAGCATGCGACTTGCGCCCTGTTCAGACTCGGTTTCCCTACGGCTGCGCACCTCGTAGTGCTTAACCTCGCCACATACCATAACTCGACGGCTCATTTTCCAAGAGGCACGCCGTCACTCTATAATAGAGCTCCGACTGCTTGTAAGCACGCGGTTTCAGGTCTATTTCACTCCCCGCCAGGGGTGCTTTTCACCTTTCCCTCTCGGTACTGCTTCGCTATCGGTCGCCAGATGTGTTTAGCCTTGGACCGTGGTCGGCCCGGATTCATACGGAATTTCACGTGCTCCGCACTACTTGGGTGGCTCTCTTAGAGTTTTATCCATTTCGCGTACGGGACTTTCACCCTCTATGGTTTGCTTTCCCAACACAATTCCGCTATAGATAAATTTTGTAACTCTACGTAATGTCTGCAGACTTTACACGAGAACTCCCGCTACCCCAAACGCACAACTCCTGCAGGATTGGCATACGTTTGGTTTTGGCTATGCCCCTTTCGCTCACCACTACTTAGGGTATCTCTTTCGATTTCTTTTCCTCCGGTTACTGAGATGTTTCACTTCACCGGGTTGCCCCCTCACTTAGAGGTACCGTCGCTTATGACGGTGGGTTTCCCCATTCAGATATCCACGGATCACGGAATGCTTGCTTCTCCCCGTG
>JAJDJB010000088.1 GCA_030266985.1 Synergistaceae bacterium OttesenSCG-928-D05 | reverse complement strand
TTTGACGGAGAAGATGTCCGCAGGGGGATTGTTCGAGGGAGAGCCGGATATGATGGAGATGGGGATTTTTAATCTTTGGGATTCGTTCGGTCCGCTGCGTTTCTGGGAGTGCGGCGGCGGGGAATGCCGCGAAGCGTTTTATAAGGGGCTTTCCGGCGCGGGACGCTTTAAGAGTTTTCTGCCCGCGCCCGCGGTGATCGAGATCGGGTTTTTCTCTCCTGTGGTGCATTGGCTCGGTTATCCCGTTTCGAGGCAAACGGGCGAGGGGCACGCGCTGTCGTTCGACGCGGTGGAGGAGTTTTTCGAGGGGAAATAAAAGTTGAATAATATATAGAAGAGAATCGTTTTACGCAATTAAAAAAGTGCGCCGTTTTTACGCGGCGCACTTCGTGTGTTTGGCTATCGTTTGTAAAACTACAGCGCGCCCATCCGCCAGAGCTGATAGAGGAAGAAGAGCGGCATGATCATGTAGTCGTAAGTCAGGCGCACCATGTTCATTGCAGAGAGGACGACGTAGACGCGCGCGAGTCCCGCCCATATTTTTGCGCCCGTGTAGCGGGAGGCGGAGCGCCAGACGCCCACGACGCAGGCCGCCACGTAGACGATATACAGGAGCATGAAGAAGGGGATGGTGAAGAACCAGCGATGCGACTCCAGTCCGAAGAACGCCGCGACTAAATCGGGTTTTGTATATGCGATTGCGTTGATTGCGAAGTTGACGGAAAAATAGAAAAACCAGAACGCGACGGCGAGCGAATATTCGCCGCGCCATAGTTTTGCCAGGAAAAAAAGCGGCTTTTCGGCCGCTCAAAAGAAGGCGCGTTTATTTTTTTCGAAACGGGCTGCTTGCAGTGCAGGCAGTTTTCTTCCATGTCCGATGTTGTTTTTCCGCAGTGGGGGCATGTGATGATCGCCATGTTTTACCCTCCGGTTTTTTCTTAATTTACAGCGGGAACATAAAAAGGCCGCGCCCGGGAGCGCGGCCGCAGTCGCCGTTTATTCGTAGATCGGGTATTTCTTGCAGATGATGTCGACCTGTTCGCGGATGTAATCCTGTTTCGTGTCGAACTCCGCCGCCGTGAGCTTGATGAGCCTGGCAATCGTGGTCATGTCCGCTTCTTTCAGGCCGCGCGTCGTGACCGCGGGCGTGCCGATGCGCACGCCGCTCGTTACGAAGGGGCTCTGCGGGTCGTTCGGGATCGTGTTTTTGTTGACCGTGATGCGCACTTCGTCGAGCCTGTTCTGCATTTCTTTTCCCGTCAGGTTCACGCTGCGGAGGTCGACGAGCATCAGGTGGTTGTCCGTACCGCCTGAAAGCAGGTCGAACCCTTCGTGCATCAGGTCGTCCGCGAGCTTTTTCGCGTTCTTCACGACCTGCTGCTGATATGTTTTGAAGTCGGGACGGAGCGCCTCGCCGAAGCAGACCGCTTTTGCCGCGATGATGTGCATAAGCGGGCCGCCCTGCATGCCGGGGAAGATCGCTTTGTCGAACTGTTTGCCGAATTCCGCGTCTTTCGCGAGAATCATGCCGCCGCGCGGGCCGCGCAGCGTTTTGTGCGTGGTCGTCGTCACGACGTCGGCGTAGGGAATCGGGCTCTGGTGCAGTCCCGCGGCGACGAGCCCCGCGATGTGCGCCATGTCTACAAAGAGGTACGCGCCGACTTCCTTTGCGATTTCCGCGAAGAGGTCGAAGCGAATTTCGCGCGGATACGCGGAAGCGCCCGCCACGATCATCTTCGGCTTCGCTTTTTTCGCGGCGTCGCGTACTTTGTCGTAGTCGATGCGGTGCGTCACGTCGTCGACGCTGTAGGGGACGAAGTTGTAATATTTTCCGGACATGTTGACGGGGCTGCCGTGGGTCAGGTGTCCGCCGTGGTTGAGGTTCATGCCGAGGACCGTGTCGCCGGGTTCCAGAAGCGCGAAGTAAACCGCCATGTTCGCGGGCGCGCCCGCGTGGGGCTGGACGTTTGCGTAGGCCGCGTCAAAGAGCTTGCAGGCGCGGTCCCGCGCGATGTCTTCCACGACGTCGACGCATTCGCAGCCGCCGTAGTAGCGTTTCGCCGGGTAGCCTTCCGCGTACTTGTTCGTCAGTACGTTCGCCGCCGCGAGCAGCACGGCTTCCGAGACGATGTTCTCAGAGGCGATCAGTTCAAGGTTTCCCTGCTGCCGTTTGTATTCGCATTCCACCGCTTTGCCGACTTCGGGGTCCGCTTTCGCGATAAAGTCCATGATATCTTTTACCACTGCAATTCCTCCTGATCCTGTTTTTTGCATGAAGGGCGGACGCGGGCTTTCTGCCGCCGCCCGCCGCGGGCTGCGTGTTTATATGTTTAAAAGACCCGATAAGTATATCATTTGCATAGGAGAGCGGAAGCGCCGTCCTGTGTATTTTTGCCGCAAAACGTATCCCCGGAAAAGGGCGTTTTTATCGTTTACGCGTCCTCGGCGTCCATACGGAATACGTTGATTGTGTCCACGTCCGGGCAGCAGAAAATGTATTCCCCGTTTTCTTTTTTGCAGGGCGGTTCGCCGCCGTAGCGCAGCGTATCCGCGTAGGGATAGCAAACGTGCGTGACGCGCGGGCAGAGGCGTCCGCGGTCTTCCGTGTCGAGGTCGAACGTATCGCCGATTTTATGCCCCCTGCTGCAGCCGCGCGGCCCTTTTCTGTCTATGACGGTGAGTTTGATTTTTTTCTTCTGCATTGCGAAGCCCTCCGTTCCGTTTTTTTCAATTATATAAGGAAAAGCCCGGCGAAATCGATTCGCCGGGCTTAGCTTCATGTATTTTTCGGTGCGTGTTATCTCTTTCTCCTGAGTAGCAAGGGAAGTCCCGCGAGCGCAAGCAGCGCCGCCGCGCCGGAGCCGATGCCGCTGCATCCGCCGCCGTTTCCGTCGCCGTGCGCGCTGCCCCACAGGATGACCGTTTGCGATTCCGGGTCGCGTTGCGCGGAAGTGGGCAGGAAGGGCGAGAAGGCGCGAATCGCGACGCCGTTTTGCA
>JAJDJB010000087.1 GCA_030266985.1 Synergistaceae bacterium OttesenSCG-928-D05 | reverse complement strand
TTACTCCCTTCTTATTTAAAACGCCGAAACGAGTCAGTGCAAACGACAAGTCAGCGCAATAAGCCCCGAACAACTCATGTAGTTGTATAAAAACAACTAAATTAGTAAAACTACGTATATTTACGAGATTATATATTGCCTATCTAATTTTGTCTATAAGTTAGGAGAATCGTTTAAGAAAAGGAAAGTTTTATTTAAGTCTATATTCATACTACCGCAAGGTATCCGGTAATTTTTTACATGTTGTGTTTAGAATACTACAAATAAACTTAATTCACCCATACATCGAACAATTCCCAGGCTACTCCTGTTTCATCCCAACATCATTGCTGCTCAATTTCCCGGCGCTCTCTTTGCTTATAGCATCATTGGCTTTGCGCTCAAAAAAAATTGCGGAAAATTTCTTGATTATTTCCTAATGTCTTTGCTTCTAAATCTTTTAAAGCCCCTTACCTCGCCTCCCGAAGGACAGGGGACGGCGGCGTAGGCCGCCGTCTCTGTCCGCCCGTTCCCTTTTTGTTGCTTCTTTCTTCCGCCCTATACCGCCAGGAACTCCTCCGTCACATGCGGACGAAGCTTCTCGCGTATCTTCCTCACGCGAAGATACACAGACTGTCCGGTTATCCCGAGCACTTCCCCAATCTCCCGCAGCGTGAAACCTTCCAGCAATGCCTGCACGATATCCCGCTCCTCTTCCGAAAGAACGCGATCAAGCATGTCCTCAAGCTCACGCCTTCTGCGTTCGAGTTCACTCTCGCACTCCGGAATAACTTCTTCGTACACATCGAGCGGATTATGCCCCTCTTTCCAACGCAGCTTCACAGCCGCGTCACGAATCTTCCCCGGCAGCCTCGTCTTCAGGAAGAACGGCAGCCATTTGAAATCCTTGCACTTCGGAATCAGCTCAAGCAATGCCCGGTATCCTTCCTGACGAAGGTCTTCAAACTCCGCGCCCTTTCCCATATAACGTTTCGCCGTCCTTAATACCAACGGCGTAAACGCCATGACGATCCCGTTATAGCTTCCCGCTTCCAGTGTGGTTGGCGTTGCGATTGACATACTAAGCAATCAGCCTCCTGTTTTTATATTTGCGCACATGCCGCCGGATTATGCGCATCGATATTTTGAACACCCCTCCTCGGGCGACGGGAAGGAAGTATAAGCACAAATTAAAATAATTACAAGTACCAAAACTTAACTTTTTACAAATATCGTTAAAATGAACCGCAAACAGACATACATGTTTCATATCACGAAACAAGTATATAAGCGAAATAAACGGCACTTATTATTTCACATAAAATGAATTGTAAATATTTATAATGAACTTTTTAATAGCTAAAATGAAAGATTTAAGCAGTACGCAACAACAGTACTGAAAGTTGGATAATTTTTCAGCATAAAAGAGGCGTTCCCCCGGGTTCTATTAGAGAACCGGAGAGAACGCCAAGCGCGGTGTGTTTTCGACGCCATCACCGGGAGGTGATGTGTCCGGAGTGTCTGTATTAAGGGGGATTAATACAAACAACCCAATCTTATGGAGAAGACGTTCTCCTTGTTTGCTTCTTTGTTTGCTTCTTTGTTTGCTTCTTTGTTTGCTTCTTCGTTCTGGCTTTGCTTTTCTTTTTCACGGAGGATGCTCCTCCCCCCGTCGTCCCGGGCTTGACCCAGGATCCAACGCCTTCGCTTCTTGCCCTTTGCCCTTGCTTCTTCTTTTTCACGGGGGATGCTCCTCCCCCCGTCGTCCCGCACGTGATGCGGGATCCAGCGTCTTCGTTTTTAACCTTTTTCCGCCTCAAACAAAACCAGCGAGGCGCAATTAATGCGCCTCGCTGCTAACCTACTTACTTCCTTTTCTGAATGAACGCCAGGCCGAACAGTGCGAACAGTGCTGCGCCTACGCCCGTATTACAGTTGCTCGAACCACCGCCGCGGCTGGTCTCGCCGGAGGTCTGGCTGCCTGCGCCTGAAACAACCTTAATTGTTGCTTCTTTGATTTTGCCGTCTTCGTCGATATAGCTATACTTCAGCTCCGCTTCGCCGTCGCCTTTGGAGATAATCTCAACGCCGTTTTCGGTTTCAATTACTTCAATGACATCTGGATTGGAAGACTCAAACTTGCCATCGGCGTTCTTGATGATGAGTTTGTCATCCGGCTTCATGCTGATAGCAGGCTCGCCGGTAAGATTGTCGATAATAACAGTGATCGTATCCGTCGTACCGTTGAAGTCGATCTTGCTGTCCGCGTCGCCCGTGATTTTGCCGTTCGTGTTGCTGTCGCCCGTGACGTTCCACTGGCTGTTTCCAAGGTCAACATTGATTACGCCGATATCACCGGATGCTTCGACGGAACCATTCCACACGGAGTCAGAAAGTATCAATTCCAGCGTTCCCTCCGCAAAACCTGAATGCAGAATATCACCGGTAAGTGTACTACCATCCTTTGCCTCTATTGTTCCAGAGCTATCGCTTCCAGCTAAACGCACACCTTCCACGACTACGTTTGATAATTCAATCCCACCGCCAACACTCGCATATAAAGCAACATTGTCTCCGCTGACGATAACGCTTCCATCAGTCATAACAATCCTGCTATTAATTGCGGCGGAGAGTCCTCGCCCAACGGGTTGTCCATTTGCTCCGATTTCAGATTCGCCATATATTGTGACATTGCCCTTCATTGTCACATCACTACTTGTTTGTGCTCGTATTGCAGTTGAATTCTGACCATAAGTAGCAATATCTCCCTTTAGATCAGCAAAACCATTTGAATACGCAAACACACCATCCGCAGCTCGACCGTTTGTAGAAATGACACCCCCGATATACACGAAAGTGCTTGAAGCAGATGCCCAGGCCCCATATATACTATTTCCTGTCGTGGTAATATTACCCTCCAGGGTCACTTTACCACCGCTGTACACCCAGAGGGCATGTTCATCGATAGCTGTAATGTCTTGCTTAAGGGTTCCCCCATCAACTCCATCCACGGCAATAACCGTTGCC
>JAJDJB010000086.1 GCA_030266985.1 Synergistaceae bacterium OttesenSCG-928-D05 | reverse complement strand
TGCGCCGTATGCGCCGTGGCCGGTCGTATAGATGCGGCCTTCAACGCCGATCCAGGAGTCGTCGCTCGCATACGCGCCGTACGCCCCGTTGCCGGATGTGAAGATATCGCCGTGCACTTTTACGCCGCTGCCGGATACCGCTTGCGCACCATACGCACCATGTCCGTTTGTTATGACGTCGCCGCCGCTCACATAGACATAGCTGTCTTTTTCCGCTTTCACGCCAAACGCGTCGTTGCCTTCCGTATAGAGACCGCCTTCGATATCGACCATCGAATTGTCAGATGCGGATGCGCCGAACGCGCCGTCGCCGTATGTGACAACGCCGCCGCTCTTCACGTAGACAAGGCTGCCGCTCTCCGCAAGCGCGCCAAAGGCATCTTCGCCTTCTGTCAGGATGCCGCCTTCGATATAGACGTCAGAGCTGCGAAGTGCCCATGCGCCGTGCGCGCCGTCGCCGATTGTATTGATTGAGCCGCCTACCAGAACGGCGCTTTCATTTTCCGCCATTGCGCCGTACGCGCTGTCGCCGATCGTATTGATGTCACCCGCGACATCAATGTACGAACCGCCGGAGGCATGTGCGCCAAATGCGTAATCGCCGGCCGTCGCGATGTCGCCGCTGTTCACGTAGATGGCGCTTCCGTTCTCCGCCATCGCACCGTACGCGCCCTCGCCGAACGTATTGATGCCGCCTGCGATTTCAATATACGAATAATCGATGGCATTTGCACCAAACGCGCCGTAACCGGTTGTTTGGATGTCGCCGCTGTTCACGAAGATATAGCTGGCGCCTTCCGCCACTGCGCCGAACGCGCCGTCGCCGGACGTGTTGATGCCGCCTGCGATCTCAATCAGAGACTGATCAAGGGCATGTGCACCAAATGCGTCGTCGCCGGTCGTGATAATATCGCCGCTGGCTACGATGACCTGGCTGCCGCCCTCCGCCATTGCGCCGAACGCGCCATTACCGGACGTGTTGATTCCGCCTGCGATCTCAATCAGAGATTGATCAAGGGCATGTGCGCCAAATGCATCGTCGCCGGTCGTGATAATATCGCCGCTGGCTACGATGACCTGGCTGCCGCTATCCGCCATCGCAGCAAAAGCGTCCGCGCCTTCCGTCCGGATGTCGCCAATGCTCACAACTTCCGATCCGTCGAAAGCAAGCGCACCAAACGCAGCTTCGCCGGACGTTGTGATCGAACCTCCCAGAGTAATGCTGCTTCCGTGCTCCGCCGCCGCGCCGTACGCGCCGCCGCCGGACGTATTGATGCCGTCCGTAACCTTAATCAGAGACTGGTCGAGCGCATGTGCGCCAAACGCATAATCGCCGGACGTTGTAATCGAACCAAACGCCGTGACTGTGCTTTCGGATTCCGCCTCTGCGCCAAACGCAGCTTCGCCTGTCGTATTGATGCTGCCCACAATTGTAATATGCGATTCATCGGAGGCTTTTGCGCCATGCGCGTTCTGTCCCTTTGTATTGACGTCGCCGTTGGCAACGATGACCTGGCTGTCGCCCTTCGCAGTCGCGCCGTATGCGCCTGCGCCGGTTGTTACGATATTGCCGCTGTTCACGTAGATATGGCTACCGTTTTCCGCCAGCGCTGCGTACGCGCCCGCGCCGGTTGTATTGATGCCGCCCGCGACATCAATCAGAGACTGGTCGAGCGCATGTGCGCCGAACGCATGATCCCCGGTCGTTACAACACCGCCGCTGTTCACGTAGATTTGACTGCTGTTTTCCGCAAGCGCGCCAAACGTGCCGAAGAGACCATCGCCTTCCGACTTGATGCCGTCTGCGATCTCAATCAGTCCCTGATCGAAGGCCCATGCGCCAAACGCGCCGTCTCCGGTCGTTGTGACTGAACCGCCAACAGTGACAGTGCTTCCGCCCTCTGCAATCGCACCGAACGCGCCGTTGCCTTCCGTCTCGATGCTGCCCGCGACATCGACCTGCGACTCTTCAAATGCCGATACGCCGTAGGTGTTCTCGCCTTTTGTATTGATATCTGCACCGACTGTGATTGTGCCGCTATTACCTGCACTGGCGCCGTAGCCGTTGTCGCCGGAGATTGTGACATATCCGCCTACCGTCACGTCGCCGCCGTTTGCGCTTACGCCGTAGGAATAGTCGCCGGTCATGTCGACGTGACCGTCGACGTTGATGGTGCTGTCCGCGGAAGCATACGCACCCCAGGCGTTGTCCGCTGCGGAGAGGATATCGCGGGAGATGTTCACAACTCCGCCCGCATCCGCATACGCGCCCGTAGAACCGATTGCGTTTTCGGTCAGAATGATGTCATTGCTGACATAGATATGTCCGCCGTCAACAACAAGAGCGCCGGTTGCATTCGGCCCGTCGACAACTATGGAATCCGTATATGCATTAGACGCAGTCCCCTCCGCATTGATGCCGATGGAGTTGTTGCCTACGATAACTGTGTCTTTTACTGTAAGCGTCCCTCCTTCAACATATGCGCCGGACGAACCGTTGGAAGCGGTGAGGTTTCTCTCCAACACTGCCGTTCCGCCGGTCATATGAACGCCTTTACTGCCGCCATCCGCAGCCACGTTGCCTTTCACGGTCGTGCTGCCGCCCGTCACCTTCACGCCGGTCGCACCTGTTTTCGCGCTGACGTCTCCGCTGACTGTCAGGATTCCTGCGCTCAGTACGCCCGTGCCGCCCTCATCCGCACTCACGTTATTGAGGTTCGCCGTACCGCCGGCTGTCACTTCTACCCCCGTCGTGCCAATTCCGTTCGCTGCCGTCGCGCCATCAACGGTTGTTGTGCCGCCAGTTACCTTCACGCCCGTTGCGCCTGTTTTTGCGCTGACATCGCCGCTGACTCTCAGGGTTCCTGCGCTCAGTACGCCGGTGCCGTTCTTCTCCGCGCTCACGTTATTGAGGTTCGCCGTACTGCCGGCTTCCACTTCTACCCCTATCGTATACAGGCCGGATGCGCTCGTCTTTCCTTCCACGGTGAGAGTTCCGTCTTTCTTTGCCACCGCGCCTTTGCCGCCCGTGACGTTCAGGTTCTTTTCCGCCGTTACGGATGCT
>JAJDJB010000085.1 GCA_030266985.1 Synergistaceae bacterium OttesenSCG-928-D05 | reverse complement strand
TTTGCGCATCGGCGGCGCACGGCTTTCTACGAGCGCTGCAGAGGCGGATTATTTGCAGACGCGCGACAATGTGATCGCGAACGTGCGTTCAGCTTATTATGCGCTGAACCGGTCCATCCGGCAGCATGAAGTCGCGACTACACGCTATAAAAACTACGAACAACGTCTCGAATGGGCGCGGTCCTATTATCAGGTCGGCACAAAAGCGAAGATTGAAGTGACGAAGGCGGAAGCGGATCTATCAAGCTCAAAGCTCACGCTTGTGCGTACGGAATCTTCGGGGCAGCAGGCGAAGGCGGAACTTGCATCTGCGATGGGCGTGCCGCTCTCACGGATTGAACAGATTACGGATGTTCTGGATTATACGGACTGGGATGTCCCGATTGAAGAAGCGGTGCAGGCTGCGCTCCAAAACAGGCCGGAACTGCTTGCGAAACAGAAGCGTGTCGAATACGCGAAAAACAATCTAGAACTCCAAATGAAAGGACTTTCCCCGAGCATCTCGGCCTCCGGCGGCTACAACGCGTTTGGTTCTGCACCCTTCGACGATAATAACTGGAACGCGAAGATGTCTGTCAACATTCCAATTTTCGACGGAGGGCTCACGAAAAGTAAAGTGGAGGGGGCACGGGCGGACCTAGCCGCGGCGTCTTCCGAGTTCGACAGTTTAAAGAACTCTGTGATGCTCGAAGTGCGGAAAGCCTGGGAGTCGCTTGTAGAAGCAAAACAGGCACTTCAGGCATCGACGGAGTCGGAACGCTATGCGAAAGAAACGCTTGACCTCGCGCTGGGCCGTTATAAGGCCGGCGTGGGCGACAGCCTTGAAATATCGGATGCGGTAGATTCTTTCGCAACTGCACAAGCAAACACTGTACTTTCTTTATACACTCGATGCGAAGAATCAGCCTGTCATGCACGAAATTGAAAGAGGCATCACAAACGGTCAAAACACGGAGATCGTATCGGGCATTGACGAGGGTGCGCAGGTCATAACCGGAATAATGTTTGAAAGCGATTCCTAAACGATGGCACTTGTAGAGCTTAAAAACATCAAAAAAAGTTTCTGGCTCGGAGAAGAAGAGGTCGAAATTTTGCACGGTGTGGATTTCAGTGTAGAAAAAGGAGAATTTGTCGCGATGATGGGACCCTCCGGCTCGGGGAAATCAACGACGATGAACATCCTGGGATGCCTGGACAAACCGACTTCAGGAACCTACATGCTGGACGGCAAAGACGTTAGTGATCTGGATGACGATGAACTTGCCGAGATACGCAACCAGATGATCGGTTTTGTTTTCCAGGGGTTTAACTTGCTGCAAAAAACGTCTGCGCTTGAAAACGTAGAGTTGCCGCTTCTGTACGCCGGTATTCCGCGTAAAGACCGACATGCGCAGGCAGAAAAATCGCTTGTGGAAATGGGGCTCGGCGACAGGCTGTACCACGTACCGTCCCAGCTCTCCGGTGGTCAGCAGCAGCGTGTGGCCATTGCGCGCGGCGTCGTTAACAAAGCGCCGATCCTAATGGCGGACGAACCGACGGGAAACCTGGACTCCAAGACCAGCGACGAAATTATGGCGCTTTTCCGGAAACTGAACAAGGAAGACGGGATTACGATCATCCTTGTTACACATGAAGCGGATGTTGCCGCGTATGCAAATCGCATCGTCCACTTTAAAGACGGAATGATCCAGAAAGATGAGCAGAACGGGGTGCGCCGCTAATGATATCCTTCGTTGAAATATTCAGGACCGCGCTCGTTGCGCTGCAAAGAAACAAAACGCGTTCGATGCTGACAGCGCTGGGCATCATCATCGGTGTTGCGGCTGTTATTGCTGCCTTCGCCGTCGGTGCGGGTGCGAATAAGAGCATCGATGAGCAGATCGCCTCTTTTGGCAGCAACTTCATTATCGTTTACACGGACCGCTCGGCGTTGCTTACAACGGGCACTACGCGTTACCTGACATATGAAGAAGCCCAGGCAATTGAGCGGGAAGTCTCCGGTGTCGAAGCGGTTGCACCTGTTATCAACACTTCGGCGCAACTCGTGTACGGCAATTCGAATTGGAACAGCAGCGTCATTGGAAGCACGGCAGAATACACTGTTGTGCAGGACTGGACGGTTGCGCGGGGGCGGAACATCAACGACAGCGACATTCGCCAGGCCGCAAAAGTTGTTGTCCTTGGGCAGACAATCGTTGATAAATTATTCGAAGGGGAAGACCCGATCGGCAAATCCGTTCGCATAAAAAAAGTGCCCTTCACCGTGGTTGGTGTATTTGAATCCAAAGGGCAATCCGCGATGGGATCGGACCAGGACGAATTTGTGCTTGTTCCGTTGACCGCGGCGCAAAGGCGGCTTGTTCGCTGGAACACGCCCGGCCGCGTCGGCAATATCTTCATCAAGGGCGTCTCGATGAACGCGCTCTCCTATGTGCAGCAGGGGACGGAAGAACTCTTGCGTGAGCTGCATAAAATAAAGCCCGGCGATCCGGACGACTTTGCGGTACGCAACATCTCGCAGATGCTGGAGGCGCGCCGCAAGACTACGACGATTATGTCAATGCTGCTTGGCTCCATCGCGTTTATTTCGCTTGTTGTCGGCGGAATTGGCATCATGAATATTATGCTTGTCTCCGTTACGGAACGGACGCGCGAAATCGGCATCCGTATGGCGGTTGGCGCGAAGGCGATGGACATCCGACTTCAGTTTTTAATAGAAGCGGTCGTTCTTTCCATGATTGGTGGGATACTGGGAATTTTGCTTGGTGTGGCGACCGGCTTCGCGCTCGCTTCTTTCACTTCCGCGCCGCCGATATTCACGGTCTCGTCGATCCTGCTTGCATTCGTCTTTTCCGCGATGGTAGGCGTAGGGTTTGGATATTACCCCGCATGGAAGGCTTCGCTGCTGAACCCCATCGACGCCCTCAAATACGAGTAGAAATCGTGTAAATCTTAACGCACAGCCTTATAACCGGTATTTTCAATCCACGCCGCTGCGGTTGAAAAATGCCGGTTACTTGTGTCATTGCATCAATCTTTACACGATTTCTTGTTTGAGAGCGTTTGTCTTAAATAAT
>JAJDJB010000084.1 GCA_030266985.1 Synergistaceae bacterium OttesenSCG-928-D05 | reverse complement strand
TTTTCACGTACCAACGGTTACTGTCTTCATTAGACATAGAATAGGTTATTTTGTCGTGACTGAAATCGAGCGGTCTGTTATCCATCATGTTTGGCGAATATCCCGGATCATTCCTAGTCCGCAGATCTTCCAAGAGGACAGGAATCGGCGTACTTTCGCCGGCGGCAAAGACATAGGGATATCGTTCGCCCATATCCGGATGTTTGCGAACGTACTCCCTGTAGTCTCCGTACGTGGTTACGACGGAGTAGACTAGCGGTATCTTGTAGGTTCTGCCAACCTGCAATCCAATACGCTTATTATCACTATCCTCAGCATAACTGACGCCCCACAATTTAAAGTCGATGATCGGCAGACGCTTATCTTCAGGGTAACGATCTTTTTCACTTTTAATAATTGGTTTTGTGTTTTCGATCACATCGATCACGATATCTTTGAACAAGTTGTCCACTACCTTCGCAAATTCACTGTAATTAAGCGCGAGCAGCTTTCCGCTCTTGTAAAGCCTGGCTACAAGCCCAACAGTGTGAAGTGTCTGAGAAGTCATGTCCGTGTAGGTTCGACGCTGGCGGAACTCGCCGCCATCTCCTCTCAGGAGGACCAATTCAAGCGTCCCGCCTCTGCCGTTTGCGTTCTTCGTGATGTTTTGTATCCTCCAGTATCCCGACTTACTGAATTCTGTGAGCGCGAATTCCACGTTCAAATCACCCGTTGGCGGGGACATGGCCCAATCTACGGTCAGGACAGTGTTGCCGTCCGCGTCCGTTCGGTTCGGAAGATGCGGTACCTTGACTGTGCGGATTGCTTCGCCGGTCTCAAGGTCATACAACCCTTCGAAAGGCGCCCCGTTTACATCAAGTCTGATCTTTGACGGATCGTACTTGAACACCTCGTCCGAGGACAACCCCAGAATGACATAGGGAGGGTGCCCCTGTGTTACGTTTAGCTTGTAAATTTTTTCATCCTGCGTGTGGCTGTCGATGGTTTTGATGGTCAGTTCCTTCTCCTCGCCGTACGCGCTGAATTTGACGTCACTGCGGAGGCGAAGGGCGCCGCTGTCTTCCGGGGTGAAGCTGAAGTCGGGCGTAAAAACCAAGTCTGTCGAGGTTCTAGCGACTTCGACTACGATGCTTTTCGCGAACTTCGAAGTCGTGATGCTATTCTGTGTGCTGACCATCAATTCGTCACCAGAGAGGGCCAGTAATTGTTCGTACGTAGCCCCGTCTCTCACGATAATCTGGGTGAGTTTCGACTGCACCGGCTCTGTCACAATGCTGACTGCGACCGAGGAATCGCTCATGATCCAATCTGTTCCTCCCGGCCTCTGCCGGAACATAGTCAGATAGAGAGTCAATTCTTCCCCGCGATAATTCAACACAAAGGGCTTACTTCTAAAAACGCCGTCTGCGTCAGCTACTACTTCATCTGCGGGGTCAAGTTTGGTCTTTTTGACGTTCGACACAAACACGCGCGTACCGGCGTTGAATGTCGGTTCCAGGTAGAACTCTACACCCGCAAAGCTTCCGGATCTATTTGCATCGGCCACATACTGCTGCCAGCCGCTGGCGTCGCGTTCGCCGTCCTGAATATAGCCGTTCTCATCCGAGCCTGCGTGGCGAATCGGTACTTCAATGTAAGGGGTCACCCCGCCGCCTCGGTCGCCCTCATCAACCTTCGTCAGCTTCAGACCGGTCAGAATCGCTTCGTTCCCCCTCGTAACGTAGAGCGAGTACGTGGTTTCATGATTTTCCGCATCAACCAATCGGATATTAATTTTGTTGGCTGAGCCTATGGATAATGCGATGGTCCCGGAGACGCCGCCCTGCAACGGGACGTCGTTTACGAAGACGCTTACCCCGGCATCCGCCTCAGGAGCCACCTGGACGCCTGTCGCGTTTGACTGGAAATTGATGTAATACGCCAGCTGTCCTTGCGTGAGGGGGATGCTCTGCGGCTGGCCTGCCTGATCGGATATGGGAGTCACTTTCAGGCTTCTTAAGGCCGGGGCCGTATCGACGTCACGTATGATGAAAGCCGTGTAGGAAATGGGGTTTTCCCCGGTTCCCAGCGTAATAGTCGCTTTGTTGACGCCGGGATTCAGGTTGATTGCGTTGGTGCTCTCGCCGCTCCCGTTGCGCGGCGCACCGAAATCGGTGGTCCATAGTACGGAGTTGTCGCTGGGAATAAACGTTATGGTTGTCTCGGGAATATCGTCAGACAACACTACCTCAAAGCAGGCAAAAGCTTCGTCATTGATCTGCGGCGGAGAGGCGGCGTCAAGAATTTTCCTGGTGCTAAGACCGCGCAGGGCGTCTCCAAGCTCAATTTCGGTGAGAGTGGCTGCCGGCGCGACCGGGGATATATTGGTAAACCCGGCAAGCAGGCTTTGCGTCGATGGAACGGCGAGCACAAAAGAGTCATCTTCCTCGAAGGCCGGATTATATGATAGGGTTGCGGTTGGACCCAGAGCAACGTCGGTGACGATTTCGAAGACGCTGAACGTCCGAAGTGCATCGTCGAGAGAAAATGTATGCGCGTGCAGAGCAATGTTTACGATGCGCAGCGTATTATCGCTGAAGGAGAATTTTCTGGCTAACTTAGCCATCGGAAAAGTGTATCCATCGCCAGCCCCCCTATCCGCTACGTTCGTCGCCAGTTCAAGTTCGAGATCAAAAACAACGATAACGCGATTATCAGCCAGCTTTACCACCGAAGGCGTCGCCAATTGTGAAGTGCTGCTGTTGTAATTTACAGCCTTAACGTCGCTTGCTATTGAAAATAATGACGATTGGAAGTTTGCCATCGCAATGGACGGACATACCGCCGAGAGCAGAAAAAACACAATACAGAAAGTTACCCAAGGCCGCAAACGAAATTTTTTCTCACCTGTTCTGAAATATTTCATTTTCTACACCTCCTATAATCAGAAAGCGCGCGCCCCCATACACGCAAAAACAGAACCACGCCATTGCTTACATATTCCGTATTGCTATTGTTCTGTACTGAAGTTAGGATAATGATACGATAAGCGTATCAATAAAGCAATGTTTTTGTTCGTTAAAAACCTAAAAAAATATGCAGGTTT
>JAJDJB010000083.1 GCA_030266985.1 Synergistaceae bacterium OttesenSCG-928-D05 | reverse complement strand
GAACGAGGAAGTCCACATCATATTGGGCGGCAGCGGACAGTTCAAGGTCGACGACGACGTTTTTCCGGTTCAGGAGGGCAGCACGGTTCGCGTTGCAACTGGCGGCGTGCGTGCGATTAAGGCTGGCGGCGACGGCATCATTTATATGTGCATACAGGCGAAGCAGGGCAGCCTGGAGCAGGCCACGATGGATGACGGCGTTATTGTTGAGGGCGACGTAACCTGGCCGTAAAAACAAACGCGTTTTAAATTCACGTGCATCGGCGTCTCGAATCGGGGCGCCGCTTTTTGTCTTTTCTTTCGCCAAAACGTCGCACAGAAGTGCGCCTCGGGTTACAATCAAGAAAAACGTACGAAGGGATGTTGTTGTTTTATGTGCGATCACACTTTTGCGAACCAGCTCAAAGAATGGCGCCACTATCTGCATATGTACCCTGAGACGGCTTTTGAGGAAAAAATAACTTCGGCGTTCATTGCCGAGAGGCTTTCGGCGATGGGGCTTGAGGTGCATACCAAAATCGGCGGTACCGGCGTCGTCGCGAGTTTAAAAGCGGGCGACGGAAACGAGGTCGTCGGGCTGCGCGCCGACATGGACTGCATATACATTAACGAGACAACCGGACTGCCGTATCAGTCGAAGCACGCGGGAAAGATGCACGCGTGCGGGCACGACGGGCACGTGGTTACGCTTTTGGGCGCGGCGATGCTTCTTTGCGAGCGTAAGAATTTTAACGGAACGGTGCGCTTTATTTTCCAGCCCGCGGAGGAGCCGGGAACGGGTGCGCCCGCAATGCTTGCCGACGGTCTGCTTGAGCGTTTCCCTATGGACGAAATTTACGGTTTCCACAACATGCCCAGTTTCCCTGCTGGCACAGCCCACATGCGTACGGGCGGCATCATGGCGAGCGAAGATAATTTCGTTATCGGAATCAAGGGGAAGGGTTCGCACGCGTCGGCCCCGCACCTGAGCATCGACCCGCTCGTGACCGCGGCGGAAATTATTCTCGCGCTGCAGACGATCGTATCGCGCAGCCTGAGTCCCGCGCTTTCGGGCGTCGTTTCCTGCACGGAGATTTTTACGGACGGCGCGCACAACGCAATCCCGACAAACGCCAAAATTCTAGGCGATACGAGAAGCTTCGATCCGCAGGTGCAGGCGCTGATCGAAACAAAGATGCGGGAGATCAGCGAATCGATCTGCCGAATGAACGGCGCGGAATGCGAGTTTAAGTACACGCATGAGTTCACACCTACGATCAACTGGGAGAAGTGCGTGAACGTGGCGGCCATGGCTGCGCGAAAGGTACTCGGCGCGGAAAACGTCGACGCGAACTGCGCGCCGTGGATGGGCTCGGAAGATTTCGGCGCGTTTCTGCAGGAGATACCGGGGTGCTATTTCTTCCTCGGCACGGGGGAACATGAAAACCCCGCGGACAACATCCCGCCGCATAATTCCGCGTACGACTACAACGACGACATGCTGGAGACAGGGGCGCAGTTATTTGCTGAGCTGGTCGCCACCCGTTTGAAATAAACCGATCTATAGCGCGTTTACAGCTTCGCGGTGCAATTTAAAATTCTGGAGGAAATCTCATGAAAATGACGGTATTGTATCATTCAAAAACTGGCAACACGAAAAAAATGGCCGAAGTGATCGCGGAAGGCATGATGCGCGTGAACGGCGCGGAAGCGAAAGTATTTTCAATCGACGCGATCGACGAAGCGTGGATCAAAGAAAGCAAATGCGTCGTACTGGGAAGCCCGATTTATGTAGCGACGATCTGCGCCGCGGTCAAAGAGTGGTTCGACGGCCCGGCAAGAAAATACGCGCTGGCGGGTAAAATCGGCGGCGCGTTCGCAACGCAGAATTACCTGCACGGCGGCGCGGACATCGGCATCCAGTGTATTTTGAGCCACATGACGGTTTACGGAATGCTTGTGTACTCCGGCGGCGGCTCCTGCGGCGCACCGGTCATCCATCTCGGCCCCGTTGCTTTGCATGAGCGCCTTGACGAGAGCGCCGAGACGTTCCGAATTTACGGGGAGCGCATGGCAGCGAAGACGCTCGAGATTTTCGGGGACGCGCACAGCTAGCGGGGGTGTACGGAAACGGGCATGATACGCTTTCTTATTGCCGCAGCCGTTCTTGCTTTCGTGGTCTTTACTTTTCTTGTGGTTCGCCGCTGGTTCATGGAGCGGAGAAGTCGCGCGGAGCTTTTCGAGCGTGTGAAACCGCTCCACGATAAGCTCGAAAACAAAGAGGAGATCACGGAACAGGACGTTCGCCCCTATGCCGAGGATATCCTGACACGGGAGCCGACCTACGCGCTGCTGAAACACTATGAAAGAACCGAGCTTTTTCCGGAGGACTATTACTCGCGCATCCGGTTCGCGGAAAGCGACCTTGCGAACTGGCTCGAGTTCCCGACGGAACTAGGCGTGTGCCCAGATGAGATTGAGCACGTTAAAAAAGTGCCGATTTTCGGAGAAAGTGAGATCCACTATTACGAAGTCTTTCGCTTCCGCGTCGGCGAGCCGCACTGGATTGCCGACGAAGGCTGGATGCTCGGCGTAGTCGGGCCCTATTTCGACAACAGCGAGCCCTCGGACTTCCCGCGCGCGACGTTCAGCCGTTTGAGCAGCGAAAAAAACGGCGCGGACTCAGGCTGCGCGATACGATCGTCTGCAGCGCGAGAATATCTATAAAAAAGTAGTTCTATAAGAAATCACGCACATGACATCTGAATGCAAACGGCGGTTCCCTCATTTTATGGGGGAGCTGTTTTTTTATATCATTTTCATCCATATTCCCCGTTATCCAACAAAAAAACGCTCGTTCGTATTGTATCGATGTCGAAATCGGTTAATTAGTTCACAAATAATTGAACTTTACAAAACATTTTTCGTGACTTTTCGAAGAATCTGTCTATGCACGAATACTAGACTATGTATACTTTTGTAAAATATTACGATAAGACACTTTACAAATAGTTAACTCTGTTATAACATAGCCCTCCGCGCGCGGCAATTATGTTTCGCCGCGCGGAATGCATCTGCTCCAGGAAGGACGTAAAAAATGGAAAAAAGCGTAAAAACAAACTGTCGTCTCGC
>JAJDJB010000082.1 GCA_030266985.1 Synergistaceae bacterium OttesenSCG-928-D05 | reverse complement strand
AGATGTTCCTTATAATGCCCGGTATAAATAACGTGTTGTTTGCGTGCGATATTCATTGTTTTTAAATTTACAATAAATAAATAATTATTTTACATAAACTTAAGACAAGAACAATCTAAAACGTCTACAATGATAAAGCTATTTGAAATCAAAACGAGGGGAAGGCTGCCATAGAGTAAGTTATGTGAAAGCAACAACCAAAGGTTCCGAAGGGCTGTATCTTATACGGTCACCGAGGATCGCGATACACATCGCTCAAATACGCGCAACGACAAGTGAGGCTATGTTTGCCTACATAGGGGGATTCTGTAACACCAGGCGGATACAGAAAGAGCTTGATCATCCCGGGGCGATGCAATGAATGCGCCGCCGGTATCAAAGCGCCTTCGATTGTGCAGCTCAATGCCCCCTCTGTTTTCCAATGACGACATAAGCCGAAAAAAATCAGTTCAAAGAGTAATGAAATGAGAAGAAGGTTCGAAACAAATGGAAGTAAGAATTAAGAAACAGATGTTTACGGCGTTCCTGCTGGCGGCGATTCTGCTTGCGGCGGGATGTGCGGCGGCTGTGGAGGCCGAATCGAACGACGTCGTTATCACCAGGAACGCGGAAAAAGTGACTCTTTGGTCAGGTCAAAAGGAAACTATGACCAGCCTGACCGTCGAGAATCAGCAGAGCGTCGCTTTGAACTCCAGCGTGCTGGTCAAAAGCGGCGCGGAACTCACCGTCGAGGGACAGACGTCGGTCACCGGGAACGGGAAGGGAACCGACGGCGTCCGGATAGAAGCGGGCGGCACAGCGTATCTCAATAACGTAAGCGTCGACCGCAGCAACACGTTTGGCATCCAGAATTACGGAACCACCGTAATCAGCGGCGACCTTGACGCGAATAACGGCGCATACGGCATGTACGCATGGACGGGCACCGCGGAGGTCAAGGGCACGACGGCGGCGGCGGGCAAAAACACGATTGGCGTTTACGTTTACGACGGCGGCACCGCGGCGACGGGCAACGTCATTGCAAAAGACGGCGCATACGGCATCCAGTCCAAAGGAATCCTGACGGTAAACGGCGACGTTTCCGCGGATAAAGGCGCAAACGGTGTGTTTGTATCGAAAGGTTCCGCGGATATCAAAGGCACGACGACTGCGTCAGGCAAAGGTTCGAAAGGCATTTACGCCGGTTTTTCAGACGTAACGACCGGAAGTATCGTTGCGCTGGACAGCGCAATTGGCCTGCATGTAATCACCGGTTCCGCTGACGTCAGAGGCACGGCGAGTGCGGCGGGCAGCGGTACGACGGGGATTTACATTGAAGGAGACGGCGTTGCGTCGGCTGATAATATCGTTGCGCTGGACGGCGCAACGGGCGTTTGGGTAAAGAAAGGTTCGGCGGCGGTTACAGGCACGACGACGGCTGCGGGCGAAGATACGATCGCCATCTACGTAGTAAACGGCAGCGCGTCGGCCGGCAATATCATCGCGCAGGACGGCGCAATTGGCGCGGAAGCGTACGGCGGAACGATCGATGCGAAAAACGTAACGGTTGGCGATAACGCGTACGGCCTGGTCGCGTCCGGCGGCACAATCAACGCGGACGGCGCGCTCGTGAGCGGTTCGAACTCGTACGGCGCTTATGCCCTGGACGGCGGCACGCTTAACATTCGCAGCGACATCACGATCAGCGCGGACGCGGCGGGATCCTACGGCGCGGCTGCAGAGGCCGGCGGAATCGTGACCGTATCGGGCAATATCATCTCCACAGCCTCCGGAACGGCTGCAGGTAACGTATACGGCGCACATGTTTCCGAAGGCGGCACGATCAACGTCGCCGGCGATATCGACATGACCGGCGCTTACTCCCTGGGTGCAACCGCGGAGAGCGGCGACATGACGGTGGGCGGAAATATCGTAATCACCGGCGATAACGGCTACGGCGCAAAAGCCTCTGAATCCGGCAGCATACTGCTGGCAGACCTGATAAACGGCGGCCGGATCGCAGTCGCAACATCCGGCGGCGAATCTCACGGACTCATCGCGGAAACGCAGGGCACGATCACGATGGCGAACGCCGACATCGAAGTCGCAAGCGACACTGCGTGGCATATGTACGTGAACAGCGGCGGCACGATCGATTTGACGGGCGTTCGGGCGGGCTTGAACAACAACCCCAACCTGCTTCGCACGGACGGCAGCGGCACAGTCCTCGCCGCGTCAAGCCTCCTCTCCGGAGACATCATACACAGCGGGGAAAACGACGGAATCCTCACCCTATCCCTGTTTGAAGGGTCGCAGCTTCGCGGTTCCGTAAACGCGAACGCGGAGAACCCGGGCGCAGGCATCGACATCACACTGAACGCGATCGGCACAGAGACGGGAGCCACGGACTACTGGTACGTCACCAAAGATTCCAGCACGCAGGGCAGTCTCACCAACCGCGGCGTGATCGACTTCGCCGCAGCCGGCGGCGATTACAAAACGCTCACGGTTAATCACTTTGAGGGCACGACAGACGGTACGGCGTCCGGGCAGCTCGCCATGAGAGCGGACGTCAGCGCCAACAAGAGCGACCGCGTCCATAGCATGAGCGCGACCGGCGACAACTACATCGACCTCCGGATGATGACCTACGGCGGCATCGAACGCACGGACGCGCTTATTCGCATAGAAAACCAGGGTGAAACAGACCCCGAGAGCGTTACGCCATACGCCGAAAGCGACCTGAACATAAAGCTCATGGACAACGAAGCCACGCTGAACGGCGTCGCGGACGCGGGCGCGTGGACCTACACCCTTGAAGAAAGCATGGACGGCAACGCCAAAGAATGGTACCTCAAACGCCACGAGCTCACAACACTGGGCTGGGGTCTCGTCATGGGCGCGATCACGCCCGAAATGTGGTACACGGAAGTAGCGACCCTCTACGACCGCATGGGCAACTACAAAGATCCGAACTACAAAGGCGGCATCTGGGCGTCAGCGTCCTACCGCAAAGTGGAATTCGACGGCGAAGAGGGCGCATATACCATGCTTCCCTTCGACGTAAAAATGAAGACCCTCACGGTTGGGTACGACAAAAAGAACGTCCGCAGCAACGGAACCTGGTACAACGGCGTCATGCTCGGCTACGGACGGGAAAATCTAGAATCCTCAGTGGGCGGCGCGGATACCGACAGTTTTCACGCGACCATCTACACTGTCTATAGACAAGAGAATGGATTCTACCTCTCCGCGCTTGCTAAATACAACCACTACGACACCGACGTCACCGTCACCGCAGTGGACAAACTAAGCCGGCAGCTCGGGTACGACAAAATCGAAGGCGATGTAAGCCAGCGCGGG
>JAJDJB010000081.1 GCA_030266985.1 Synergistaceae bacterium OttesenSCG-928-D05 | reverse complement strand
AAGTCCCCTCCTCTTCTACAAAACTGGAGCCGACGTAAAGCGGCACCTCATACCGGGCCGCCATTTCGACGCTGCGTGCCTGGAGCACGTTTGCGCCCTGCACGGCCATTTCCATGCATTCTTCAAATCCGATCTGTTTGATTTTATAAGGGCGTTTTACGACGCGCGGGTCGCCGGTCATGACGCCGGTGACGTCTTTCAGGAGCTGGCAGGAAGCCGCGCCCATGGCCGCCGCAAGCGCGACCGCGGAGAGGTCCGAGCCGCCGCGCCCGAGGGTGATGACGTCGCCCGCGTCAGTGATGGCCTGGAATCCCGTGATGACCGCGACGGTGCCTTCGTTCAGGACTTTTTCGACGGTGTCGGATTCGATGCGGTAGATACGGCCTTCCATGGGGAATCCTTTTGCTTTGATGCCCGCCTGCTGCGCGGTGAAGGACTGCGCGGGGAGGCCGAATTTCTGGAGCGCGAGCGACAGGAGCGCCACGCTCTGCTGTTCGCCGGTGGCCAAGAGCTGGTCCATTTCACGTCCGTTCATTGTGGTGCCGACGTCGCCCGCGAGTGCGATGAGGTCGTCGGTCATGTTGCCCATGGCGGATACGACGACGGCGACGCGGTGTCCTTCTTCGCGTATTTTTTTTACGATGCCCGCAACGTGCCGCATGCGTTCGGGGCTTGCGACGGAGCTGCCGCCGAATTTGAGTACGGTGAGCGGGAGTTCTGCCCAGTTCATTTTGTTTCCCCCTTGTATTTTTGAAGCGCAGTACTCAGGTCCATGTCAACGTCAACGCGCGCGCCCTGGGCGCTCGAGTCCAGTACGAAGAACTGCGAACGTACGCCGTATTCGGTGAAGGTTTTGCACATGGTTTCCGCGACGCGCGCCGGTGCGCCGTCCACAAGCGCCAGAACGCTCGGGCCCGATCCGCTGATTGCGACGGAGAGGCATTCGGGCAGCGCTTCGACGCGGGAGAAGATGACTTCTCCGCCGCTGAAGAGTTTGCTTCTGTATTGCTGGTGGATGCGGTCGTCCATGCCCCATTTGAGGTAGCCCCATTTGCCTGTGGCCCACGCGGCGGTTAGCAGGGCTGCGCGCCCGATGTTGAAGACCGCGTCGGAGAAGGGCACTTGTTTTGGGAGCGCTTCGCGTGCGTCGTGCGTGCTGACTTTTTCGTCGGGCACGGCGACGACGCAGAGGACTTCAGGCGGGAGCGCGGGCAGGTTGACGTAGCGAAGGTCTTCGCCGTCCCAGCTGCTGACGACCATGCCGCCGAGGTAGCAGGGGGCGACGTTGTCCGGGTGGCCTTCGATGACGGTCATGGCGCGGAGGAGTTCCGCTTCGTCCGCGTCGTAGCCGGTGAGGTATTTGGCGATAAGAACGCCCGCCACGACTGCGCCAGCGGAGCTGCCGAGGCCGCGCGCGAGCGGGATGATATTGTGGCACCAGAGGTGGAAGCCGAGCGCTTCTCTGCCCCAGCGTTCGCATGTTTTTTCGTAGGCGGTCACGACGAGGTTTTTGGCGGGGTCGGAGAGTTCGCGCGCGCCTTCGCCAAGCGCTTCGCATTTGTATTCGCCGCGCGGCAGGAGTTCTATGACTTTAAATATGTTGTAGAGCGAAACGGCCATGCCGATGGTGTCGAACCCGGAACCCAGGTTCGCGCTTGTGGCCGGCACGCGGAGGGTGATCAGCGCGTTCAAGCTTTCATCACCTCCAGGAGTTCTTCGAGGCTGTCGCCGATTTCGACGGGGCGGCCGACCTGTGACATGGCTGTGTCCGGGTCTTTGAGGCCGTTTCCGGTGAGGATCATGACGACACGGATGCCCTTCGGAAGTTTGCCTTCTTTTTTGAGTTTGAGGAGCCCCGCAAGCGGCGCGCAGGACGCGGGCTCCGCGAAGATGCCGTTTTTGGAGGAGAGCATGAGCTGCGCGGCCAGGATTTCTTCGTCGGTGACGCTGTTAAATGCGCCGCCGGACTGTGCCACGGCTTCTTTCGCAAGATTCGCGCTGACGGGGTTGCCGATGCGGATTGCGGTGGCGACGGTCTCAGGGTTCGGGCATGGTTCGCCCGTTACGAGCGGCGCTGCGCCCGCGGCCTGGAAGCCCATCATGCGCGGGAGTTTGTCGATTTTGCCGAGTTCTTTGTATTGTTTGTAGCCCGCCCAGTAGGCGCTGATGTTGCCCGCGTTGCCGACGGGAATCGCGTGCCAGTCGGGAGCGCTGCCAAGCGTTTCGCAGATTTCGAATGCGCCGGAGCGCTGGCCCCAGAGACGGTACGGGTTGACGGAGTTTACGATGGCGAATCCTTTTTCTTCCGCGGCTTCGCACGCCATTTCGAGCGCACGGTCAAAGTTACCGTTCACGGCGATAACTGTTGCGCCGTACATGAGCGCCTGCGCGAGCTTGCCGAGTGCGACTTTGCCGGCGGGGAGCAGGACGTAGCAAGGTACGCCGGCCGCTGCCGCGTATGCCGCGGCGGATGCGGATGTGTTGCCGGTGGACGCGCAGACGAGCGCCTTTGCGCCGTCTTCAAGCGCCTTTGCGACCGCCATGACCATGCCGCGGTCTTTGAACGAGCCGGACGGGTTGCAGCCTTCGAGCTTGGCCCAGAGTTCGATCTCGAGCGTTTCGCTTATGTTTTTCAAGTGTACGAGCGGCGTGCTGCCCTCGCCCAGCGTAATGCGCGGTGTTTTTTCGCTGACCGGCAGCAGTTCTGCGTATCTGTCGATGACTCCCATAATGATTCCTCCTCTTTATATGAAAGCGTTTGCTTTGATTTTAATAACGTTCAACAGACGAAAAATAGAAAACGCCTCCTGTAAAAACTACAGGAGGCGAGACTAGGCGTTCGCGGTTCCACTCCATTCAGCAGCTCTGTTGAGCCGCCCTCGTGTGCGCTGTTTTGAAGGGGCGCTCCCCTCCGCCTTGTTTCGGCGGCCGCTCCAAGGTGGTCTTCAAGAACTTCGCAGCGGAAACCTTTCAGCGCCTTTCGGCGGTTCCCTCTCTGTCGGGGCGATTTGTTCTTTACTATCCTCTTCATCGCGTTCGAAATATATAAGATGATTAGGGGTTTTTATACCTCTTGACGCCAAAATTGTCAAGTCTTGCTTTTGAAATTTTACAGACAAATTTTGCGGGATTTACTGCCTCCGCTCTAGTATTTTTCATGAATTGCTATTTTAGTTCCTTTCTGGTAGAATTCCCGGAGCAATAAAGCAGATTGAAGTGCAGGTGGTGTTTGTTACATGGCAACAGTAAGACAAGTGGACGACCAGGTCGTAATGACCCGCGAAGGGTATGAAAAATTAAAAGCGGAATTGATTTCTCTCAGAGGCGACGGCAGAGCCGAGATCGCCAGTAAACTGGAAGAAGCGCGCGGTTTCGGAGACTTGAGCGAAAACGCGGAGTACCACGCGG
>JAJDJB010000080.1 GCA_030266985.1 Synergistaceae bacterium OttesenSCG-928-D05 | reverse complement strand
GGTGATAAATCCGACTTCTCCCGGGCCAAGCGATTCCGCCTTCACCATGTCGGGCCTGAATACCCCGACTTCGTCAAGCTCATAATCCCTGCCCGTCGCCATGAAGCGGATCATCTTGCCCGCCTGCAGCGTGCCGTTCATGACGCGCACGTAGCAAATGACACCGCGGTAGTTGTCGTAGACGGAGTCGAAGATCAGCGCCTGAAGCGGCGCGTTCGGATCGCCGACAGGCGGAGGTACGTCGCGCACGATACGTTCCAGCAGATCGGCAACGCCTTCGCCGCTCTTCGCACTCACGCAGGCAGGGTCGCTCGCGTCGATCCCGATGATATCTTCCAGCTCGCGGATTACGCGGTCCGGCTGTGCGGACGGCAGGTCGATCTTGTTCAGCACGGGAATGATCGCGAGGTCCAGATCCGTCGCAAGATAGCTGTTCGCCACTGTCTGCGCCTCGACGCCCTGCGCCGCGTCAACAACGAGCAGCGCGCCCTCGCATGCGGCGAGCGAACGCGACACTTCGTACGTGAAATCGACGTGTCCCGGTGTATCGATTAAATTCAATACGTATTGCTTTCCATCCGCGGCCTTATAGTCCATACGCACCGGCACAAGCTTGATCGTGATGCCGCGTTCGCGCTCAAGCTCAAGCATATCCAGCAGCTGCGCTTTCATATTGCGCCGCTCGATCGTGCCCGTCGTTTCAAGTAGTCTGTCCGCCAGCGTCGACTTTCCGTGGTCGACGTGCGCGATGATGCTGAAGTTCCTGATCAAATCCAAAGACATTTATGTCACTCTCCCAAAAACATAACGTATTGTAGCCGAAAAACACACTTTCTAGCAATCATTCTTTTTTACGATATTAAAAAACCGCTCTTTGGTTTAAACTATACCTAACATCCCAAGGAGGGGTAACGATGAAAAGTATGATGCACACAACGTTTAGAAAGCTTTTTCTCCTTGCGCTCGCCTGTCTGATCCTGACGGCCGCGCAAACGGCATACGCCGCACAGGCGGACTGGCCGATGTTCCGCGCAAATCCGCTGCGCACGGGAACGCCCGCAGCGCAGGCAAACTTCACGTCAAACGGGCAGATTGGCTGGACAAGTTATTTTGACGATATGATCCAGTCCTCACCCGCCGTCGCGAACAACGTCGCTTATTTTGGCAGCAACGACGGCATGCTCTACGCGCTCAACATGAACAACGGAGAAGTGATCTGGCAGTTCGCGACCGGAAACTGGGTCGCATCCTCCCCCGCTGTCCTGGACGGGAAGGTCTACTTCGGCAGCTACGACAGCAAAATGTACTGCGTCGACGCGGGAACCGGGCAGATGATCTGGCAGTTCACGACACACAACGGAATCCTCTCCTCACCCGCAGTTGCGAACAACATGGTCTACTTCGGCTCGAACGACGGCTACGTCTATGCGGTGGACGCGAAAACGGGCTGGCAGAAATGGAGCTATAAAACAGAACGTGCTGTTGCAGGTTCACCCGTGGTCGCGGGCGGCGTCGTTTACATCGGAAACCACGAGGGTAAAATGTTCGCGCTGAACGCAAACACCGGCAAGCTCGTGTGGCGCGCCGTCGTAGGCGGCGTCATCACCGCGGCGCCCGCCGTCGCGGACGGACACGTTTACTTCGGCAGCCAGGACGGCAAGCTCTACTGCGCAAACATCAAAAATCAGGCCGTGATTTGGAACTACGATGCGGGTTCACAGATTGAAAGTTCCCCGCTGGTGACGGATGGCAAAGTTTACTTCGGCAACATTGGCGGACAGGTGACCGCACTTGACGCGAAAACTGGAAACAAAGCCTGGGTATACGAGGCGGGACAGTCCGTATTCTCGTCCCCCGCACTCAACGCGGGCAGGATCGTCGTCGGTTCGAATGCGGACGAACTGCTCTATTTGGACGCGGCGACAGGCAAGCTAGTAAACAAAACGCTACTTGAGGGCGATATCACATGCGCTCCGGCGATTGCGCCGAATATGATCATTGTTACAGGGCTCAATGGACGTGTTTACGCGATAAGATAAAGCGCAGCGCTCTTGGGCTCATATTTCATAAAAAATACTTCAGTACGTAAAGATCTCCCCTCCGTGATGCGAAGGGGAGATCTTTATGCTAGATTAACGTTTATATTCTTACAGTCTGGTTACGCCGGTTTTTCGGGCGGCTTCGGCAACCGCCTTCGCCACGGCGGGGACGACGCGCGGGTCGAGCGCGCCGGGGATGATGTACTCTTTCGAGAGTTCATCAGGCGTCACGAGATCGGCAAGCGCCTTTGAGGCCGCAAGTTTCATCGCTTCGTTGATTGTACGCGCACGTACGTCGAGCGCCCCGCGGAACAATCCGGGGAAGCCGAGGCAGTTGTTGACCTGGTTCGGGAAGTCGCTGCGCCCGGTTGCCACAACTGCGGCGCCTGCTGCGATCGCTTCGTCGGGGAAAATTTCGGGCGTAGGGTTCGCCATCGCAAAAACGACAGGATCTTTCGCCATCGTGCGCACCATGTCGCCGGTGAGAAGTCCCGGACGTGAGACGCCCAGGAACGCGTCCGCACCCTTGATGACGTCTGCGAGACTTCCTGTGAGTTTGTTCGGATTCGTAATTTTTGAGAGTTCGACCTGCGCTGCAGTCAGTCCGTCGGGATGGCCTTCGCAGAGCGCCCCCGCTTTATCGCACATGATAATATCTTTGGCGCCTGCTGCGAGGAAATATTTGGCGATCGACGTTCCTGCCGCACCCGCGCCGTTGATTACGAGGCGCGCGTCTTCAATCTTTTTGCCGACGAGCCGCAACGCGTTGAGATAGGCGGCGAGCGCGATTACCGCTGTGCCGTGCTGGTCGTCGTGAAAGACGGGGATGTCCAGTTTTTCCTGCAGCCTGCGCTCGATTTCAAAGCAGCGCGGCGCGGAGATATCTTCTAAGTTTATACCGCCGAACGAGATCGCGATTTTCGAGACGATATCGACGAATTCGTCGACGTCTTGCGTTGCGACCGCGAGCGGAATGGAGTCAATGTCGGCGAAGCGTTTGAACAGACAGCTCTTGCCTTCCATGACTGGCATCGAAGCTGCCGGACCGATGTCACCGAGGCCGAGGACCGCGGAACCGTCCGTAATGACAGCGACCAGGTTATTTTTGATCGTCACGTCCCAAAGCGCATCGGGGTTCCTTTCGATCTCCCTGCACGGTTCGGCCACGCCGGGCGTGTAGACAAGCGCAAGGTCGCCCATGCTGTCGATCGGCTTCCTGCATTCAACGTTGAGCTTTCCTTTTAATTCTTTGTGCATTGCGAGTGATTGCTGAAAGATATCTGCGGACATATTTGACGTACCTCCCTTTCGACTACAGAGAAGTTTAACGCTAGCGAGATGTGTTTGCAACTATGCTATGATAATTTGCAGA
>JAJDJB010000008.1 GCA_030266985.1 Synergistaceae bacterium OttesenSCG-928-D05 | reverse complement strand
TCGCTTTTACGAAGGAAACGTTGTTTTTAATTATATTTGTCCACAATGTATGAAGGTTTAGGGGTTTTCTTGATAATTGATGTGTTTTTAACAATACAAAGGAATTAGAAGCACCTTGTGAAAAGGAGATAATATTACATTTTATTTTATGACTGACTGACTGACTGACATCGTCATGTTGAAGTGGTAAACGTGCATAATATTAGTGCTCACCTGACTTAATCCCCCTTCCGCGTATCTCTTTGTACTAAAGTATCGCTAATTACATATTCTATCATAATAGATTTCGCTGTTTTGTCAAGCGTACCCTTATCTTCATATTTTACGTATTTTATTATGGCCTTTACCGCTTTAATTTCTCTAAACATTTCATTTCTCCGGTTATATCCGCGTTTCTCATCGTTCGTACCGCGCATTTTCGTTTTTGCGCCCTGCCTGACTTCCGGCGCGGTTATTTATTTTACACGCAAATGCCCCATATGGCAAAAATGTTTTCTCTCGCTCCCCGGATATAGGGGGCGTTCATTCTATTTAATCTTGCAGTTCCTATGTTTATACATATTAGCTCTGTCTGTGGGGAAAATTCTTTTTCTCGGTTGGTTGTATTTTTCGACCCTTGATGTGCATTTGTATATTTAGGGGCTTTTGAGTTTGGAGCTTAAAAAAGGCAAATAATCTAAAGAGAGTTTTATTTGTTTTCTTTTGGATCACTGCGGTTTTGATTTCACTTCTAGACTAACCGGCCTTAGCATCACAGGGTTTATACGTACCGTCTTGTTTATGAAAGGAAATTCTTTTTCTCGTTTGGTTGTATTTTTCGGCCCTGTATGTGCATTTATATATTTAGGGGCTTTTGAGTTTGGAGCTTCTAAAAAACAAAAAAACTATCTCAAGAGGAGATTTTATCATGGGCAATCTTATTCAAATCTTTTGCACGCTGCTGGTTCAGATCGAGGTCGGGCTTACGCCCAAAAACCGACCCGCGCACAAGACGGTGCGTATTCCTTTTATTCGCCCGGATGCGACGCAGGAAGAAATCATTGCGTTCATCGACTTTATGCGCCCGGCGATGGCGGGGCCGATTACAGGTGTGCGTCTTGAGACGAAAACGGTCACGACGGTCTGGACGCCGGAGCTGCGCGACGCGAAGAAGCAAAGAGAGAATGAGGGAGAAGAGACGAATACCGCGAACGCGAGACAGGTGCGTGAAGTTACCCAGATGACTGTTGGATCTGCATCGCAGACGCAGACGAGCCAGGTACAGGCAACGAACGCTGTGATGGGGGAAACGAATGCGACTCGGTCTTCTGGGCAGTTGGGCCTTAATTCCTTCCCCGGCTCAAGACTGGAGAAGGGATTGGAACACCCGGGCATAAAGGCTGAAGCCGGCGTAAGGGCGGCGAATAGTCCTCTTGGCTTTATGGCGCGCATGCGGCAGAACGGCTACAAAGTCACTCTTGATGAGATGACTCGATCGCCTTTCGCAAACACGATTTCAACGCAAGGTTCGCCGCCGCCGGCCGGGAAAGCGGATGTTCCGATTTATTCTGACGCGCAGCATTTTCAGTAGGGAGAAGGTTCAAAAGAAAAGCCGCTGGATCCGTCGGGGAACGCACCCGACACGCACCGACTCCAATAGAACTTTTGGATTCGCCTGCGGCGAAAAGTCGTCGGCTTCGTCTCAAGCCCGGGGCGACGGAGGGAGGTGATTTTTATGAGGTGAACCACAAAGTTTCGCGCGCCAGGGATGTAGTTGGGCAATGGGCCTTTAACACAATATCGGAGACGCAGATATTCTGCGCTATCAGGGAAAGGGAGTAATAACTATGGCTGTAATAAACAAAACAAAGAGCAACATTCAGATGATCCTGTCACTCGGCATGAAAGACGGCAAGGAAATTCAGAAGTCCGTACCGATTTCGAATCTTGACGTGAACGCGGATGTGGATACGCTGCTTGCGCTGTCGACAGCGCTGGCGCCGCTGCTTGCACATCCGGTAGTTACGACCAAGCATAACGCCACCGGCATCCTCGTAGAGTAAAACGCGGTTCTTGCGCATCATTGGCTTAGAAAGGCTCGCGCCGAGATCCTCGACGTAGTGACCAATACGCCTCCGGTCTCGGCGCTTCGCCTTTCGTCGCCACTGACGCACCATAACCGCGTTTTGAGGGGAGCGTTAGTAATATCTCCACGTTCTCGACGGGGATAGAAAAACAAGAACCACGTCTTAAAAAAGCAACAACAAAAATCACATTATAAGAGGAGAAGAAAAAATGAGCACAAAAACAGTACGAATCAGCATGAAGGACAATCTCGGGAAGAAATATTCGATCAGCATGGGTTATGCAAGCGAGGCGTTGGAGAAGGAAGGCGGGATCGATCTCGCGCAGGCTGCGCTTGATATGTTGGAGGAGGAACAGCCAATGTCACGGGGCGTTTCTGAATGTCTGGGCGTTGAGGTTATCGACAAGAAGGTAACCCGGATAATTTAACGAAAAGCTCGGGGGCGGGTTTCCCGCCCCCTGTTGGTCAGACTAATGAAGGGAGTACTACATGGAAGATATAACCGAAAAAATGATTCAGCATGGATTTTCTATCGCGGTCGCCTCTTATCTGCTTCTTCGAACGGATAAGCGGATGGAGGAATTAAAGGACGCTGTTTTGCAGCTTGCCAGCGTGATTAAGGAACACACGGTATAGGAGAAAAAGATGAAGAACGAACGGAAACAAAATATTCTGCGGCGCATTGTTTTGCTGATTGTCGAGCTGTTTTTGCCGGGAGGCGCTAAGCGATGATGAGTGTCCTGAAGAAGCGCAAGAAACTGCGGTATGTCATGACGGCGATTCTGTTTGCAATATTTTTCTGGAGGGTGATTTTATGCGTGTAAATGAATTGAGAGTGAGTGAGAATTTCAAACTGCGGGAGTTCGAATGCCCCTGCTGCAAGACCGTAAAGCTGCATCCGCTTTTGCTGGAACGCTTGCAGGAATTGCGAAACATCTGGCAAAGGCCTATTGTGATCACGAGCGGTTACAGGTGCGAGAAGCGAAATTCAGAAGTGGGCGGAGTCCCCCGCAGCAGGCACAGGGAAGGAAGGGCGGCGGATATTCATGTTCCGGCAAACCGACAAGAGGAATTTAAACGGCTCGCAGAGGTCTGCGGATTCGCAAAAGTCATCTTGTATCTGGAACGGGGTTTTGTGCATCTCGAAACATAAATTGAAATATCGTCTGAAAGTTTTCCGCCCCTAAGCTGGGGCGGATTTTTGTATTTGCGTTATGTGTTATCGGGCTCGAAGATTCCAAGAAGGCGGAAAAAGGAATATTCCTGCATCGCTAAGGTTGCATTATTCTTTTGTTTTTTCGACAAACGATTCCATACTTGCACAAAAAGCCCCTTTTCCAGACGCGCCGAATCAAGGATATTATCTGAAAGCAAACGCAGAGACTCAATGTCTTTTTCCCGCTTGGCATCCGTGCGTTCTTTATTGATGACAAGTTTGTGCAGGATATAGGCTTCTGGTTCCGGAACGCTAACGTGACGCCCTATATATTTGAGAGAAAGCGGCGCAGTTTGCAGTATCTCCAGATTTCTTAATCCCTCTGCAGTTATTCCCAGTGATTTCACAAAGTGCCCCGATGCATTTCCGGCTCCTTTCTCTTGGACCAAGAATTCGATTTCCATATCGGGATCGTATCGTTCGAAACGCTGTATTTCACTACCGCGATGCGATTCCAATACAAAACCGGCAGAAGCCATGCGCTCCAGAAAATCAGTCCTCTCTGGCGGTTTCCGTAAATTCATGACAAAAAAGTCGATATCTCTCGTTCTAAAAGACGAGTGGTAGTCTGTCAGTATTTGCGCGTGTTCGTATAAATACTCCGCCCATGAACCAATCAACATAACGTGCGGCAACATTCGGGAATCGTCCAATACTTTAATCAGTTCATCAAAGACTCGTTTTTGTTCCTGAGTAATCACTTTTTGACCTCCACATTATTTCAGTTTTACAGCTTTTTCTAGCAGTCTGATATCGGCTTCGGAACGGCGAATCGAGTCCAACAACGCTTTGCGTTCGTTCAACTGCAAAATCAATTCACGGATTTTCGAGGATTCTTTTCCCAAATATTCCGACTTCACCTTACCGTTTTCTCTTTTGCAAAGATAATAATACTCTTCGTTATTGATTTTTTTCTTCTGGACAGAGCCCTTTGGAAACTGGAGAAGATTGCGCCTTTTTGATTCAAGGATACGGCGCGAGCGCTCCAGCTCTTCTTCCCATATTTTGATTATAAGGCTTTCTTGCATTCTCCTCACCTCTTAACTAACATTATAGCATAATATATTTATTTTGTTGGTTAAATTATTTACCAAGTGGCTTCGTGCATGTGGAGGCCTAGGACGATAAGGATATAACAAAAATCCACCCTTCTGAAGGCGATTTTATGCCCTGCTGCCGATCTAAGCGGCAGCTTTTTTTGTGTCGTTGTTTATGCAGACGCGTTATTACGGTGCGGGCACATTTTCTTCCATCGCTTTTTTCATTTTTCCGAGCGTGTCGAGTCCGATGGGAAGGGCAAGCGCGATGGTCAGGATATCCGCCGTCATCTGGCTCGCCTGGAGCCCCGGCAATCCAAACACGGATACGAGAATTACGATGGAGGGGATTAGGAAGAGTCCCGAGCGGCAGACGGCGATCGTGCTTGCGCGTTTCGCGGCGCCGATGGTTTGGAGCATCATGTTGATGAGCACGACCAGCCCCATGAAGGGTAGCGTGATGCATTGCAGGCGGAGGGCGGTTTTGCCGATCGCAATGACTTCGGGGTCGTCCGCGCGGAAGATTGCGATTACGTTCGGCGCATAGATTGCGCCAATGACAGCCAGCACGAAGAGCGCGGCTGTGATCAGTTTTGCGCAGAACCAGAACGCGCGGATTACGCGGTCGTATTGTTTCGCGCCGAAGTTGAAACCGCAGACAGGCTGGAATCCCTGTCCGAAGCCGAGCAGCGCAGAGATCGCAAAGGCGGTCACGCGCTGGACGATGGAGATTGCAGCGACCGCGGCGTCGCCGAAGATGCCCGCGGCGTGGTTGAAGCACAATATGCCGACGCTGTTCAGGGATTGCCGCAGAAGCGACGGCAACCCGCCGCGCGCGATTTCGCGGAACATGTAGACGGTGGGTTTGAATCGCTTCAATTGCATGGGAATGTTGCCTTTGCGCCTTGTCGCGGCAAGCAGGATCGCGAATCCCGTCATCTGGCTAAGCATCGTGGCCACACCGGCGCCGGCGGCGCCCCAGCCGAAGACGTAGATAAAGAGCGGGTCGAGCGCGATATTTAGGAGCGCGCCCGCTACCATGCCGACCATCGCTAGTTTTGCGCTCGCGAGGTAACGAAGCTGGTTGTTCAGCGTAAGCGAGCCCGTCATAAAGGGCGCGGCGATGAGGATGAAACGCATGTAGTCACGCGCGTATGGCAGCATGGTTTCGGAGGAGCCGAGCGCGCGGAGCAGCGGATTGATGAACGCAAGCCCGAAAACGGAGAGCAGTGCGCCGAAGAAGAAGGACAAAAAGAATCCGGTGCTCGCCATGGTTTCGGCAAGCTCGTAATCTTTCGCGCCCATTTTGCGCGCCATGAAATTACCCGACCCGTGCCCGAAGAAGAATCCGATCGCCTGAATCACCGCCATCAGGGAGAAAACGACGCCGATCGCGGCGGCGGCGCTTGTGCCGAGGCCGCTTACGAAGTAGGTGTCCGCAAGGTTGTAGATCGAGGTGATGAGCATGATGACGATGGACGGCACGGCAAGGGAGCAGACGAGCTTTTCGACAGGCTCGGTCAGCATTCTTTCCCGTTTTTGTTGTAGGTCGTCCTGCATCATGCGTTTGTCCCTCTCAAAAACAGATTTGCGTTCGTTTTTAATGCGGCAATTTATCTGCTCCTTACGAACGCTTTTTTGCCCGCGAATCTCGCTTCCCTGCCAAGGTTGCGCTCGATGCGCAGGAGCTGGTTGTATTTTTCGACGCGCTCTCCGCGCGCGGGCGCGCCTGTTTTGATGTGCCCCGTGCCAAGTCCGACGACCATGTCCGCGATGAAGCTGTCGGGCGTTTCTCCGCTTCTGTGGGAGACGAACGCGCCCCAGCCGTTGCCCATGCAGAGTTTGACCGCGTCGATGGTCTCCGTCAGCGTGCCGATCTGGTTCAGTTTGATGAGCGCCGCGTTCGCGAGATTTTCTTTTATGCCGCGCCGGATGTATTCGACGTTCGTCACAAAGAGGTCGTCGCCGACGAGTTCGAGCTTCGCGCCGAGCGCTTTATTCAGCATCGCCCATCCGCTCCAGTCGTCTTCGGCAAGGCCGTCTTCGATGGAGATGATCGGGAAGTCCGCGGCGAGCGTTTCGTAATAGCGCACCATCTCTTCGCTCGTGAGGCTTTTCTTTTCCGTGCGCAGCAGGTATTTTCCGTCTTCGTAAAATTCGGTGGACGCGGGGTCAAGACAGATTACGACGTCGTCTCCCGGTTTCAGTCCTGTCTTTTTGATCGCCTGCACGATGAGTTCGAGCGGTTCGCGGTTCGATGACACGGCGGGCGCAAAGCCGCCCTCGTCGCCTACGCCTACGGAGAGTCCTTTGTCCTGTAATACTTTGCGCAGCGCGTGATAAATTTCGCTGCCCCAGCGAAGGGATTCGGCAAAGGAAGGCGCGCCCCACGGCGCGATCATGAATTCCTGAAAATCCGCGCCCTGCCAGCGCGCGTGCATGCCGCCGTTTATGATGTTCATCGCGGGGACGGGGAGCAGGTTTGCGTCGGGGCCGCCCAGGTATTTGCTAAGCGGGAGCCCTGTTTGCCGCGCCGCGAGCCGTGCTGCTGCGAGCGACACGCCAAGGATCGCGTTCGCGCCGAGGCGCGATTTGTTTTTTGTGCCGTCGAGCGCGATCATTTTTTCATCAATGCCGCGCTGGTCGCGCAGGTCCATTCCGCGCAGGGCAGCTGCGATCTCGCCGTTTACTGCATCCACGGCCTTTCGCACACCTTTGCCGCCGTACCGCTCTTTATCGCCGTCGCGCAGTTCGACCGCCTCGCGCGAGCCGGTGCTCGCTCCGGACGGAACGCCCGCCACGGCAGACGCGCCGTCCGCCGAGAAAATCTCGACCTCCACGGTCGGGTTGCCTCTCGAATCCAATATTTCAAGCGCCCTGATTTTTTCTATTGTAAAATCCATACCAACACGCTCCATTCTTTTGCGCGCACCTGAAGCGGTGCGCCGAATCGCTTTATATTGCCGCTAAGGTATCACCGCGCACCCCTTTCGGCAAGGGGAAACGGCGTGAAAAGCGCGCCGAAAGCCTTTATAATATTTTTGGAAGAAATCTTAAGGATGAGGTGACACGAATGCCCGCATATAAAATCGCCGTTATTCCCGGAGACGGAATCGGCCCCGAAGTGATGGACGAGGGGCTGAAAGCCCTGCGGTGTATCGCAGCGCTGGACGGAAGTCTGGATTTTTCTTTCACGCATTTTCCCTGGGGCTGCGAGTACTACCTGCGGCACGGCAGAATGATGGACGAAGACGGGCTGGAGCAGTTGAAAGCGTTTGACGCAATCCTGCTCGGCGCGGTCGGTTACCCAGGCGTGCCGGACCACGTTTCGCTGTGGGACTTGCTGCTGCGCATTCGCAAGGGCTTCGACCAGTACGTGAACCTGCGCCCGGTCGTGCTGCTGGACGGCGCGCCGTGTCCGCTCGCGGGCGTGAAGCGCGAACAGGTCGATATGGTATTCGTGCGCGAGAACAGCGAGGGAGAATACGCGGGCGCGGGTGCGTTCCTCTACCCGGATACGCCGCACGAGGTCGCGCTGCAGACCGGCGTCTTCAGCCGCCGGGGAACAGAGCGCGTCATTCGGTACGCGTTCGAGCTGGCGGCGCGGGAGCGCAAAACGCTCACGAGCGTGAGCAAGGGCAACGCGCTCAATTATTCTATGGTGTTCTGGGACAAAATTTTTAATGAAGTGAAGGCGGATTATCCGGACGCACAGACTTTTTCTTACATGGTGGACGCGGCTTCGATGTTTATGGTGCGTGAGCCGCAGCGTTTTCAGGTCGTGGTGACGAGCAACCTGTTCGGCGATATTTTGACGGACCTTGGCGCCGCGATCGCGGGCGGCATGGGGCTCGCCGCGGGCGCGAACCTGAACCCGGAACGGCAGTATCCGTCGATGTTCGAGCCGATCCACGGCTCCGCGCCGGACATCGCGGGGAAAGGTCTCGCGAATCCGCTCGCGACGGTCTGGGCCGTAAGTCAGATGCTGGATCATCTCGGCCGCGCGGACCTCGGCAAAGTTCTGCTGGACGCCATCGAGACGCTTTTAAAAGAAGGAAAAACTTTGCCGGTGGACATCGGCGGAAGCGCGTCGACGCAGGCCGTGGGCGATGCGCTGCTGGAGAAGATCGGCGACACTTTCGCGAACGGGCGCAAGCAGTAGACGCAAGCCGTAGACGCACGCGCTTCAAACAAATCTGCATGCAAAAACCGGCGGCGCAAGAAGCGCCGCCGGTTTTATGCTGATTTTATATCTCCAGGTCGCCCTACTCCGGGTCGGGATCTTCCGAATCGTCCAGCACCATGTAGGTGTTGGTGAGGAAGCCCATCTTATTCAGGCGTGTCAGGAGCGATTCCAGCTCTTTCATCGTGGGGAGCGAAACGTCGACGATGCCCTCGACCTCGCCCGTGACGATCCATGAGCGCGTAATGCCCGGGATGTCGCGGAACAGATCGTTCGTGACCCCGTCCGGACGATCCCGCAATTTCGAATTGGAGCTCAGGTGCAGCAGGATGATCGCGCGGATCACATTGCCGAGCGCCGCCTGACTGACGATGGTTTTGTAACCCGTGATCAGGCCCTCTTCTTCCATGCGCCGGATTCGCTCGCGCACAGCGGGCGGACTCAGTGTAACGCGGTCGCCGATCTCTTTGAAAGAAGCGCGCGCGTTGTTTTCAAGTTCTTCGAGAATCTTCAGGTCTGTATCATCGAGCGTGATTTTTTTCATCGGGACCGTATACCTCCAAAGGCTTTTGCGTCATTATACAACAGCGGAGGTTGCTTTTGCAAAAGCAGTATTGAGAACACAAAAGAACGTTTGCAATTTCGTTTCTAAAGAAGGGAGCGCTGTTTTAATTTTTCGCAGGATTACGAATTATCCAGGAAAAAATTTTTTGTCATGGCTGTGCAACCCGCACTATGACGCTTTTTTTTCAGTTTTGTCCGTCATTTTTGAAACGATTGTAAAAAAGCCGAAACAGTTTCGTTTCGAAAGCAAAACCGGTCATAGTCTTTCTTCTTGCTATGGCCTAAAGCACCTTTTGCGGAGATAATATAAGTACAAAGAAACAACAGAAATTTTCGGCCGAGAGGAGGGCTATTGAGATGAAAAAGTTTTACTTTAACACACCGATACTGGTTGGCGGAACATGGTACAACAGAGACGGAAGCGTGGAACGCGTGAAAGAGAACACGCAGGCAAGGTTTACACCGTCCGCAACTGATTATGCAAAAGCTGTGACCCTGAACAACAAGATCATTGCGGCTCTCTTCAGTGCAGTTGCGATTGTCGCGATCGCATATAAAGTGTTGTAGCCCACAAAGAAGTACTATCACTTCTGCATAGAGGCGGACCTCTTCGGGGGTCCGCCTTTTTTTACTTAAGTTTGCATGTTTTTTTCACATTTCTTTTGCAGTTCGTCGGCTTTTCTACAAACAAACCTTTGCATTGCTGCCTTTTTCACGTAAAATGGAGTGGTGCGCATAAGCCCGCGCATGCAATTGGGGTTGTGCCCGGACATTTGAACCATGACGGAGAGGAGGGCTCGCGATGTCGCAACTGACGCAGGAAAAATTTGAAGAACTTCTGCGGGATCACAAATACGTCGAGCTGCACCATACCTTCTCCGAGATGAACGTCGTAGACATCGCGCAGTTTATCGAGGAACTGCCGATCGAGCAGGCCGTCGTGGCGTTCCGCACGCTCCCGAAAGAAACGGAGTCCGAGGTTTTCGCGGAGTTCGAGAGCGAGACGCAGCAGCGCATTATCGCTTCGATCTCCGACCGGGAAATCGCGGACCTGATCGAAGACACCTGGATCGACGACGCGGTGGACATCCTTGAGGAACTGCCCGCCCCGCTCGTTAAGCGCGTTTTGGACAACGCGTCCCGGGAATCCCGTAATTTGATCAACCAATATCTGCGCTATCCGGAAAATTCCGCCGGCAGCATCATGACCGCGGAGTTCATGGACCTGCGCGCGGATATGACCGTTGCGGAGGCCATCCGGCATATCCGCTCGACCGGACATAACAGAGAGACGATCTATACCTGTTACGTGCTGGGCCGGGAGGAGCGGCTGGACGGCGTCGTCTCCGTACGAAACCTGCTGATCGCAAACGACGACGAAAAGGTCGAAGACTTGATGAGCAGCGACGTGATTTACGTCACGACGCTCTCCGACCGGGAGGACGCGGCAAACACGATGGCGAAATACGGCCTGGCTGCGCTTCCTGTGGTCGATACGGAGGAAAAACTGGTCGGCATCGTGACGGTGGACGACGCGCTCGACGTCATCATGGAAGAAACGACGGAAGACTTCGAACGTATGGCCGCTATGCGCCCCAGCGAAAAACCCTATTTGAAGACGAGCATAACGGAGCTCGCACGCAACCGTTTCCCCTGGCTGCTTTTCCTGATGGTGAGCGGCATGCTGACCGGTTGGGTGCTCGGACGTTACGAAGCGATCTATACGGCGCTGCCAATTTTGGTTACGTTTATCCCGATGCTGACCGGAACGGGCGGAAACGCGGGAAGCCAGTCGAGCACGATGGTCGTCCGCGGTCTCGCGCTCGGTGAACTTGAAACGGACGATATTCTAAAAGTTATCTGGAAAGAGGGACGCGTCAGTATTCTTGTGGGCCTTGCGCTGGGCGCGGTTAATTTCGTGCGCCTTTGGATAACCTATCCGGACAGCGCGCTCGTTCCTTTTGTCGTGGCAATCGCGCAGTTCGGGGCGATCGTCCTCGCTAATTTCGTGGGGGGCGTGCTCCCCATTATCGCAAAAACACTCAGGATCGACCCGGCGATCATGTCCGCGCCGCTTGTTACGACAATCGTCGACGTTGCGGTGCTGATGCTTTATTTCTTCGTCGCGGGACTTATGCTGATCTAGGAAAGGAGGGCGCAGAATGTTTGACCGCAAACAGGAACAGGAACTGAACCATCTGATTGAAGAACGGAACTACCGCATGCTGCGTCTTACGCTTTCCGAGATGCACGACGTCGACGTCGCGCAGTTCATTGAGGACCAGAAAGGCGAACAGCCGCTCTTTATCTTCCGGCTGCTGCCGAAGGACCAGGCGGTGAACGTTTTCAGCGAACTTTCGACCGATATGCAGCAGCGCATCATCGAGTCGGCGACGGACCGCGAGCTTTCGCTCATGATCGAGGAACTCGCCGTCGACGACGCGGTCGACGTGCTGGAAGAGATGCCCGCAATGCTGGTCAAGCGCGTGCTGCGCAACTCGTCGCCCGAAACGCGGAAGCTGATCAATCAATTCCTGCTTTATCCCGAGTACTCCGTCGGCAGCATCATGACGTCGGAATACACGAACCTGCGCCCGCGCCTGACGGTCGCGGAGGCGATCGCGCGCATCCGCCGCATCGGCGAGGATCGCGAAACGATTTATAACTGTTATGTGACGGATGAGTTCCGCCACCTGATCGGCGTCGTCACGGTCAAGGACATCCTACTCGCGGGCGACGCGGAGTATATCGAAGATCTGATGGAGACAAACGTGATCTCCGTCGCAACGACGGACGACCAGGAAATCGCGGTCGATGCGATGGCGAAGTACGACTTTATGTCGCTGCCCGTCGTGGACGCGGAAAACCGGCTTGTCGGGATCGTTACGATCGACGACGCGGTCGACGTCATGCAGGAAGAGGCGACGGAAGACTTCGAGCGTATGTACGCCATGGCGCCCAGCGAACGTCCCTATTTGAAGACGAGCGTTTCCACGATGGCGCGGAACCGTTTCGTATGGCTGCTCGTTCTCATGGTCAGCGGTATGATCACCGGAAAGATTTTGGGCTTTTATGAAGAGGCCTTTATCGCGATCCCGCTGCTCGTCACGTTCATTCCCATGCTCACCGACACGGGCGGAAACGCGGGAAGCCAGTCAAGCACGATGGTCATTCGCGGTATGGCGCTTGGCGAGATCGATCTGGAGGACGCGCCGGCGATCGTCACGAAGGAGCTCGGCGTCAGCCTGCTCGTCGGCGTTCCGCTCGCGACGGTCAACTTCGTGCGTGTGCTGATCGGTTATCCGGGCAACGGCGCGATCGGGCTCACGGTCTCGCTCGCGATGCTCGTTACCGTCGTCCTCGCGAACACGGTCGGCGGCGTGCTGCCGCTCGTCGCCAAAGTCTGCAAAATCGACCCCGCGCTCATGGCGTCGCCGCTAATCGCGACGCTCGTCGACGCGCTGTCGCTCATCGTTTATTTCAGCATCGCGTTTGTCCTGCTCCCGCTGTAACGGGCGCGCCGGATGAAAGACCTTTCCCTGCCGCCAGCCTTACCGCAATTGCTCCTTCCATGGTACCGCGCGAACGCGCGTGATTTGCCGTGGCGCAGGACCAGGGACCCTTATGCAATCTGGCTGTCTGAAATCATGCTTCAGCAGACGCGCGTTGAAGCGGTCGTGACCTATTACCTGCGTTTTCTGGAAGCGCTGCCCGCGATTCGCAATTTAGCGGAGGCGGACGATGAAAAGCTGCTCAAACTATGGGAAGGGCTCGGCTATTACACGCGCGCGCGGAACCTGAAAAAGGCCGCGCAGAAGATTATGGCGGAACATGGCGGCGTTTTCCCCGATACATATCAGGAAATTCTGGCGCTCCCCGGGATCGGGCCGTACACGGCAGGGGCAATCGCTTCCATAGCGTTCGAGCTGCCCCGCCCCGCGGTCGACGGCAACGTGCTGCGCGTCATCGCAAGGTTAAAAGCGCTCAAGGAGAACGTTGACGTGCCGACAGTACGAAAAAATATCGAGCGCTCGCTCGCCGGGGTCTACCCGGCCGAGGGGCGCGGCGACTTCACGCAGGCGCTTATGGAGCTTGGCGCTGTCGTCTGCCTGCCGAACGGCTTGCCGAAATGTAAAATTTGTCCCCTTGCGCCGTTATGCGCGGCGCGAAAAGAGAATACGGTATTGCAATATCCGGTCCGCAGCGTGAAAAAATCGCGCAGGGCCGAGCAGCGCACCGTCTTGCTTATGGTTCACAAAGGAAGAACCGCCATATGCAAGCGCGGCGGGGCAGGCCTGCTATCTTCTCTCTGGGAGTTTCCGAACGTGGAAGGTAAGCTTTCCAAGGCCGAGGTTCTGGCGCTCGCGGACGATTTCGGCGCCGGGCCACATGAAATCGAACGATGCGGCGAGAAAAAACATGTCTTCACGCACATTGAGTGGCGCATGACCGTATGGCGTGTGGAATGCGACTGTATGCCGCCCGGCTTTCAATGGGCGACGCAGGAAGAACTCGCGTCAAAATACGCGCTGCCCACGGCGTTTAAAATCTGCTTATCGTGATAAACAAGTCAAGCCATCTTTCGCAGAATACCCTGGCAATGCTTTTTATTTTTTCCGCAATCACTTTGTTGGGCGCGCGGCGATAACGTGCCGGATGCGACGCAATGCAAAGCGGGAGAACCGGATGCGTATGCTTTATACGTTGAGGATTCTCCCGCTTTGTGTTGCTAAGCAGACGGTGCGTTAGCGCCGCGCCCGCCACCCATATGGCGCATGTCGTATCCCGTGGGCGACTGATATGCCCGCAGGCCGAACTCCGGCAGCACGGCGAAGATATGGTCGAAAATATCAGACTGAATTGCCTCATAGTCAACCCAGCGCGTGGTGCTCGTGAAGACGTACACTTCGATTGGCAGGCCCTCCGGGGTGGGCGCCAGCTGGCGAACCATCATCGTGAGTCCTTTGTGGATCATCGGGTGGTTGCGGACGTAATTTCCAAGATATGCCCGGAACGTACCGACGTTCGTCAGGTGTCTGCCGTTGACCGGGCTTGTCATGTCGGCGCCGAGTTCGTTGTTGTAAGCTGAAATCTCTTCTACCTTTTTTTCAAGATATTCATGCAGCAGGTGCGCTTTTTTTAGCCGTTCGATCTCTTCGTCCGAAAGGAAATGAATGCTTTCGATGTCGATAAAAACGCTGCGCTTGATCCGGCGTCCGCCGGTCTCCTCCATGCCGCGCCAGTTTTTGAACGAATCCGAGACGAGCGCGTAGGTGGGAATCGTGACGATCGTCTTGTCCCAGTTCTGCACCTTGACCGTCGTCAGCCCGATCTCTATCACGTCGCCGTCGGCGTTGTATTTCGGCATTTCCAGCCAGTCGCCGACCGCGAGCATGTTGTATCCGGCAAGCTGAAGTCCCGCCGCGAAGCCGCGGATCGTATCCTGAAACACAAGCATCAGTACCGCCGTCATCGCGCCCAGTCCGCTCAGAATCAGGGCAGGTGAGCTTCCCACGAGAATCGATGCGATCAGAATACCGAAGACGAGTATCACGGCCAGTTTGACTGCCTGTATGATTCCGTTGAGCGGCAGTTTTTGCGCCCACCGCATCCCGCGCACGATATTGCCGACCAGGGTCACGATTGCCAGGAGCGTAAGCATCAGCAAAACGGCAATCCAAAGCTCCGTCATGAAAAGCAGAATTTTATATATGCGTGCTTCCTGCGGAATCCAGAGTTTCGTCTGCACGTTGAGGACGATGCCCTGCACCGCGATCACAAAGCGCGTGAAGACGTCGGACTCGATCAGCAAAGAAAGCCAGCGTTTGGGATGCCTTTTATTATACTTTTTGACCGTTCCCCAAACCCCGAAAAGCAAGATGGCGTGGATCGCCGCGCAGATCGCGGCCATTAGGCCAACCGTGAATGTGACTTGGAGCGCGGTCGTCGGCATAAAGCCAAATTTCTCCATCGCTTGCGCGACAAAGCCTTTTTCCAATTGAACCATCCTTTCCGCAGAAACATCCGCGCGGAGATTGCCCGCGCCCTCGCACTGCGCGCAGAATTCCCTTTCTGGGATATTCTAACACGATGGACGGCAAGATTCAGCGTAAGAATGGCCTAGGCGGTCTTCCTCAAACAGGCGGAACGCAATGCACGAAAAAACGGACCGGAGGTACACGGTCCGCTGTCATGTGCTTGCTAAATTTTAAACGGGCTTAGATTGACTTGCCCAGCGCCTCTGCCCTGGCCGGAGCGTCCGTTTTTAAAATATCGCCTTTTGCGTTCACGCCGGGAACCGTGAGAATCCCCGCGTCTTTCCACTTCAGATATTCCATGATTAATTTATAGGTACCAACCAGGCCATCGAAAACGTGTACCGCTGTGTCTTCCGCCGTTGCAAGCAGAACGGCCTCTTTTACTTTCAATTCTTTTTGGCGCGCCGGACGCATGTAGGCGTAAAATTTATCGATCGCCGCCTTGATCTGCATCGACATCGTAAACCAGTAAACGGGCGTCGCGAAAACAACCATGTCCGCCTGCTCAAGCAGCGGTTCCAGCTCGGTGAAACCATCCCGGAACGTGCACGCCGTTCCCTTGCTCCAGCAGGTGTTACAGGCTTTGCAGCCGCCGATTTGCTTCATTGCCGCCTCAAATTTCGTGACCGTATGCCCCGCCTGCTGCGCGCCCTTCGCGAACGCGTCCGCAAGTACTTCGCTGTTCCCGCCCTTACGGGGGCTTCCCGTGATGATCAGTATATTCTTTCCCATGCTCCTGCTCCTTTCGTTTTTATGTTTCCCTTGTTTTTGAGATTATAAAAGAGTATAATATATATGTAAAGTATGCACATTTACATCTCATACTAACTTTTTGGGAAGTGTAAAAAATGGCGGAGAAAAAATGCAGTATGACAGGCGTCGACATCACCGACACGGATTTCGGCTACACGCTTTCGCTGATTGGCGGCAAATATCGCATGATCATCATGTACTGGCTTTCCGAACACGGCGTCGTGCGCTACAATGAACTGAAGCGCATGATCGGCACGATTTCGTACAAAACGCTCAGCGTGATGCTCAAAGAAATGGAAGCGGACGGCATCGTCGTACGCAAAGAATATCCGCAGATTCCGCCAAAAGTGGAATACAGCCTTTCGGAAAGGGGAGCTTCCCTTATGCCGTTGCTGGATATGATGTGCCGGTGGGGGGCCCAGAACAGGAAAACGCAGCCAGAACGCAGTTCTTAGGTACCATTGACTTCACAAAGCTTGCGGCAGATCCGGAAGCGTAGCTCTACTACGCTGAGGAATCTGCCGCAAGTGTTTTAAAGTTTATTGTGCGTTAGCGCCGCGTTCTCACTTACCAGTTGATGCAAAGCAACTCAAAGTGCGCCTGCGGATGAATGCACGCCGGGCACTTCTGCGGCGCTTCGTTCGATTCGCAGACGAATCCGCAGTTGCGGCAGCGCCAGGTTACTTTCGTATCTTTCTTGAAGACCTTGCCTTCTTTGATGTTTTTCGCAAGGCCAAGATAGCGTTCCTCGTGGAATTTTTCCGCGACCGCGATTGAACGCATGCAGTCCGCGATTTCTTTGAATCCCTCTTCTTCCGCGATGTCCGCGAACTCGGGGTACATCTGTGAGTATTCGTGGTGCTCGCCCGCCGCAGCGTCGATTAGGTTCTGATGCGTGTCGTGCTCCGGCCCGGCGGGGAAGCTCGCCGTGATTTCGATCTCGCCGGGGCCGTCCATGAAGCGGAACAGGCGCTTCGCGTGTTCTTTTTCCTGCTCGGCCGTTTCCTGGAAGATAAACTCAATCTGTTTGAAGCCCTCATTTTTCGCGACCGATGCAAAATATGTGTAACGGGTACGCGCCTGCGTCTCGCCCGCGAAAGCGATCATCAGATTCTTTTCCGTTCTTGTTCCTTTTACGCTTGCCATGAGAAAAAACCTCCCGTTTTGAAATTATGAGGATATTATAACAATTGTATTTTTTTAAGTATTCGCGTTTTGGCGGATTCTCTAACGCGCAAATACCCCGTATGTTGCCGCGCCAAGCGCCATGGCAACAAGCGCACCCGCCACGTGGAGCGCGATTCCCGCCGCACCCGCAAACCAGCGCCCGGACTGCAGCAGGGTCATGACGTCGATCGTAAATGCGGAAAATGTCGTAAGGCCGCCCAAGAATCCCGTTACGGCAAGCAGCCGCCATTCCTGCGCGATGTGCGGATTGTTCAGGAAAAAGGGCGTTGCGAGCCCAGCGAGATATCCGCCCAGAATATTTACGAACATCGTCCCGGGCGGAATGTACGCCCAGAGGTCATTCACGAGAAATCCAAGAGACCAGCGCGCCAAGGCGCCCGCTGCGCCTCCGAACGCAACGGCTGCGGCTTGAAGAAACATAACGCAACACTCCTTTATTAAAAAATAAAACCCCGCCCGTGCGACACGGACAGGAGTCATCGGCCTTTCGGCGGTTCGGGAGAACTCCATCTCCCTTTGGCTCTATTGTAACGCCTCTTCCGTTTTTTGAAAAACGCTCTGCTCCCGAAATTGCTTGACTTCAAAAAAATATCAATTATGCTTCTTCTTGGACATATACGAACACGATTCAGCGCATATTCAGCGGGAAAGAGGCACGCCCTTGTCAGTTTTCGGCAGCAAGAACCACGGTATATCAAAAGAGGCTTTTCTGATTTTCTGCCTCATCGCGGCGGGTTATTTTTATGCGGGCCTGCAGAGGATTTCTGCGGCGTCCGTTTTGCCGCACCTGGCACTCGACTATGGTTTTTCTGCCGCCCTCGTGGGCTTCCTCTCCAGCCTTTTTTATTACAGTTACGGCTTTTTGCAGAACGTTTGGGGTGCGATCAACGACAGAATCGGGCCAATGCGCGCCTGTTCGATCGGCCTCGCGATCGCGGGTCTCGGGTCGCTCATCATGCTCGCCGAGCACACACCTTTCGTGATCGCGCTGTCGCGGGTGATTTGCGGCCTTGGCGTCGGAGCGATGTTTACGGGGGTCTATCTATACGCCGCGCTCATGTTCCCGGCAAGGCAATATCCTTTTTGGGCAGGCTGCATTATGATGACGGGCAACCTCGGCAGCGTCGCGGCGGTCGCTCCGCTTGGCTATGTCATGGACAAAGTCGGCTATAACGGCCTTTACAGCATTCTTGCGGTGCTCGCCTTTCTGCTTGCCGCGCCGCTCTGGTTTTTTCGGAACCGTATACAGCACGGCGACGACGCGCCGGACGGTGAAAAGGCCCCGCTCGTGGAACCGGCCGCCTTGTACGACGATCTGAAACTCGGCGTAAAATTGCTTCTTTCGTATCGTCCGCTGTTTGTCATCGTCACCGTGTGGGCGGTGCTATCCGCCGCCATGCACACGCTGCAGGGTCTGTGGGGCGTCTCGTGGATCTCCGTCTCGTGCGGAATAACGCTTGCGGAGGCGCGCTATCACGCGACGTTCATCAGCATCGGGCTTGTCCTGGGCTCGCCGATCGGCGTCACGCTCCGCTTTTTGTCCCGCAACGGCAAAACGAGCCTGTTTTGCATCGTCTCCGCGATCTGCGCCGCATGGTTTTTGTTCATCGCAGGCTCTTATGTACACTTATCTTCAAGGACGATGGGGCTTCTCGGCTTTTTCATCGGCGCCGCGACGGGAGCGGGGATGGTTTTTTGCAGCAGCACGATCCGGTCGCTCGCAGATATTAAGCATACCGGACTTGTCATGGGAACGGGGAACACGCTGATCTATCTGCTGGTGATTATTTTTCAATGGGGGTCCGGCCTGGTCATCAACCATTTCCCCAGCGGAACGCCCGGCTCATATTTGAACGAGGGCTACATCATCAGTTTTGCGCTGACGACTTCTATTATTGTTTTTACGCTGACTCTGATTACGACGGTCAAGACATTCAACAGAAAGGAACATGGCGATGAGCGAGAACAGCAAGCCTGACGTCCAGAGCAATCCGCTTGCGACGGAGCCGATCAATAAGCTGATCCTGCGCTTTTCGGTTCCATCCATCATTAGCATGCTCGTCGGCGCGATCTATAATATCGTCGACCAGATCTACATCGGGCACGGGATCGGCGTGCTCGGTATCGCCGCGACGAACGTGGCGTTCCCGCTCACAATCATCTGCACCGCGATCGCACTGCTGCTCGGCGTCGGCGCTGCGGCAAACTTCAACCTGAGTCTGGGCGCGGGCAAAAAGGAACGCGCGGGGCATTTTATCGGAACCGCATTTGGCCTGATCGCTTTTATCGGCGTTGCTGTCGGAGCCGCGTCGCTGATGTTTATCCGTCCGATGCTGCACCTGTTTGGCGCGACGCCGGATATCATGCCGTACGCGCTGCCCTATACGCGCATTATCGCGCTCGGCGTGCCGTTTCACATTTTTTCAATCGCGGCAAGCCATCTCATCCGCGCGGACGGAAGCCCGAAGTTCTCGATGTCCATCATGCTCGCGGGCGCGATTTTCAACGTTGTTTTCGACCCGATCTTTCTTTTTGTCTTCGACATGGGAATCGAGGGCATCGCCTGGGCAACGACGCTCGGCTTGATTCTTTCGAGCGCGATCGGCCTCTATTATCTGGTTAAAAAATTCAACACCGTTCGGATTCGCAAACGTTTTCTGCGCCCGCACCTTTCTTATATTACAGGGATCTTTGCGCTCGGAGTCGCGCCCTGCTTCAACCAGCTCGCGATGACGGTCGTACAGGTGACGCTGAACAACGTACTGCGCCACTATGGTGCGCTTTCCGACTACGGGAGCGAGATCCCGCTTGCCGCGGTCGGCGTGATTTCCAAAGTCAATGTGCTGTTCATGGCTGTCATTATCGGGATCGGGCAGGGCTGCCAGCCTATCAACAGTTTCAACTACGGCGCGCATAACTACGCGCGCGTGAAAACGACGTACCGGCGCGCGGTCGCCGGCGCAACGCTTGTCTCGGCCGTTGCTTTTATCACGTTCCAGCTCTTTCCGGAACAGGTCGTCGCGATATTCGGTTCCGGCAGTCCGGAGTACGTGCGCTTTGCCGTGCGGTACATGCGTATCTATATGTTCGTGACGTTTGCGAACGGCGTCCAGCCTGTGACCTCGAACTTCTTCACGTCGATCGGACGCGCAAAGCTCGGCGTACTGATGTCCCTCACGCGACAGGTTATTTTCCTGCTGCCGCTTATTTTCACGCTGCCGATCTTCCTCGGCATTGACGGCGTCATGTACGCGGGGCCGCTCGCGGACACAACCACGCTGATCCTTGCCATCTATCTGGTCCGCAGGGAATTCGCCAGGATGACGGAATTAGAATCCCTGCAAGGATAGCGCATTGCACCCCTTACAGGTAAATCCATGAAAAAAACGATGAGGATTCGGGACAGTTACCATTTTTACGCGGTTGTGACAATCATTTTCTGGGCGCTCGCGTACGTTTACACGCGGCTGGCGCTGCGCTATTTTTCCGCGCTGCCGCTCGGGTTCCTGCGTTATTCGATCGCAAGCGTCATACTTGCCTGCGCCGCTTTCTATCTCAAAATGAAGCTGCCCGAAAAGAAAGACTGGAAATTTTTTATCGCGTCGGGCGCCACGGGCTTCTTTATTTATATGGTAGGTTTCAACATCGGCTGTAAAACAGTATCGGCGGCAACCAGCAGCGTAATCGTATCGACCGCGCCCGTCATCACGGCGCTGCTTGCGCATTTTTTGATGAACGAACACCTAAGCCGCGTCAAATGGGCCGCCATCGCCGTGGAGTTCGCAGGCGTTACGCTGCTGGCGCTTATGAGCGGCGCGTTCACCGTCAACTTCGGAATTTTGTGGCTGTTTCTGGCGGCGTTATCTTTCGGCTTTTTTAACCTTCTTCAGCGAAAACTGACCGAAACATACTCTTCACTCCAGACAACTGCATTTTCTATATTCATCGGGACCGCGATGCTTATGATCTTTGCGCCGACCGCCGTGCGCGAAGTATCGGCGGCGCCGGTTGCGCAGTGGTTCAATATCGCCGTCTTAGCCCTGCTTTCGAGCGCCGCGGCTTATTTCACCTGGGCGAAAGCGTTTGAAAAAGCGGGAAACGCGGCTTCGGTCAGCAATTATATGTTCCTCACGCCTTTTCTGACCGCGATCCTTGCGCTTTTGATCGCGGGGGAAAGCCTGGACTCCGCCACGATCTGCGGCGGCGCGGTCATCCTCTTCGGCCTCGCGCTTTTTAACTTCGGCGATAGAGTGCTTGCGAAACGGCGTTGACGCTTTGTAAATAATGCGCGTTCCGCAGCCTGAAACGGCATCATTGATATCGCCCAATCGGATTTTCAAGCCTATGTTTTAATGTAAAATTATAAAAGTTGCACCTTCTTTTAATTTTATCCTTTGCCTTTCCCGTATCTACATGTACAATAAGTTCTGGTGCTGATAAAACAACTACCTTAACATTGGAGGGCTTCTCTTGTTCAAATCGACGAAAACGTTCAAAAGCATGGGCGCGATGCTTATGATGCTGCTTTGCTTGTGCATGCCTTCGCATGCGACAGCCGAAGATGCGCTGGCAAAGGCCGGAGCGCTTCACTACACGCGCGATTACGGAAAGGCGCTCGCCGCCTACGAAGCGCTCGCGGAAAAGGGCGACATCATGGCGATGCTCTTTGTCGGCGAGATGCACGAGTACGGTCAGGGCACGCCCGTCAACGAAGAGAAAGCGATGGAGTGGTACAAACGTGCGTCCGACACGGCGCGTGACGAAAGCAACCGTGAGAACGGCGACGCAATGCGCGCGCTCGGCTTCATGTACGAATACGGGCACTACGTCAAACAGGACGATAAAAAAGCGTTCACCTGGTATGAAAGCGCCGCAAAGCACGGCTCCGTCGAAGCGCTCAACGACATTGGCTATATGTACGACCAGGGTTATGGCGTGAGGCAGGATTACGCGAAAGCGGCGGAATGGTATCAGAAAGGTCTTGAAAAAGGTCACAACTGGGCGATCAACAATCTGGCCTTCCTCTACAACGAGGGGCTTGGCGTAAAACAGGATCTTGCGGAGGCCCTGCGCCTTTACAAGCTTGCCGCTGAAAAGGGGAATCCCACCGCAGCTTTTAACACGGGCATGATGTACTACAACGGCGAAGGCGTTGATGAAGATTATAAAGAAGCCCTCAAATGGTTTGAAAAAGCGTGGTCGATGGGCGACGCGGATGCGCTCGACATGCTCGGCATGATGTATCTGGAGGGCGAAGGCGTAAAGAAAAACGAGAAAAAGGCGATTGAGCTGTATGAAAAAGCAGCCGCCCGCGGCTATGAAAACGCCATGTTCAACCTCGGGGAAATTTATGAGGAAGGGCTTGGCGTAAAACTGGACTTCGCAAAAGCGATGGAGTGGTACAGGAAAGCCGCTGACAAAGAATACGGTCCGGCCTACTCCGCAATCGGCTACCTGTATCAGGAAGGTCTGGGCACCAAAGTCGATTATGAGACCGCCGCAAGCTGGTACAAAAAAGGCGTCGACGCGGACGACAGCCTCTCTATGAACAACCTCGCGTATTTCTACAACGAAGGAATGGGCGTTAAAAAAGATTTGAAAGAGGCGCTACGCCTTTACAAAATGGCGGCTGAAACAAGCGACAACGCCGTCGCGATGTTCAACGTCGGCCTGATGTACTATAACGGCGAGGGTACGAAACGCGATTATTCCGAAGCGATGCAGTGGATGAAACGTGCGCACGAGGCGGGAGACGACACGGCTGCGGGCGTGATCGGCGACATGTATGAAAACGGCCTGGGCACGAAAAAGGACGAGGCGGAGGCGATTCGCTGGTACAAAGAAGGAGCCGCGCGCGGAGACGAGGATTCGATCGACGCGTTAGACCGCCTGAACTAAGAGAAATCCGTCAATCGCAAAGGCAAAAAAAACTTTGAAAAACGCCGTACATCGGCAAAAATAACGGCGCAAAGAGCCGCCTGTTTGGGCTATACTAGAATCAGTTCCCTAAAGCTGCATCCTCGGAAACTTCTTTGGCGGAACTTCAGACTCATTGACGGAGGAGTGGTCAACATGCAATTTATCAGAATTGACGGCGCAATCAAACCGTCCGGGCATTACTCGCCCGCAACACAAGTGGGAAATCTCCTCTTCATATCGGGACAGCTTCCGACAGACCCTTTCACGGGAGAGAAAATTACCGGCGACATCGAAGCGCAGACGAAGCAGGTGCTCAAAAACGTAAAAACGATCCTCAAGTCAGCCGGCGCAAAAAAACAGGATGTCGCAAAAGTTACGATTTACCTTGCGGATATGCAGTATTGGGACAAAGTAAATGAAATTTACGCCGAATTTTTTGACGAACATCGCCCCGCTCGCTGTGTCATCCCGACAAAAGAACTGCACGGCGGCTATTTGATCGAAATAGAAGCAATCGCACAGATTCGAGAACAGCAGTAATTTCGCGGACAACGACAAAGCGTCCTTCGAGCAATCGGAGGACGCTTTTTTCTGTCGGGCCATTTGTGAAAGACAAAAATAAATTCGTCGCGGACACTATGCTTATATGAAAAATAACTGTATAATCTCAAAAACGGCTCGCGTTCTGAATACAACTGTATACAACGTATATCGAACTGTAAAATTTATATAAACTTATCGTGGCAATTTATGTTATTTGTTGATATAGTATCGAATTATTAATAAAATCAGATCGCGAATTTTAGCAACTTGTCCGCCGGCACGCACGGACTTATTTTGATCAAATCTTAAAGAATGGGAAGGAGAATTTTTATGACTTCGGAATCAAGTAATTTTTGGAAGGCCTACCGTTTTCCGATCATCCTGATCACAGGTATCGCGATCGGATGTTTCCTCGGAGCGGTAATGGGAGAGGATGCGCTTATCCTGAAGCCCCTGGGCGACGTTTTTATCAATGCAATGTTTATGGTGGTCGTTCCGCTCGTTTTCACAACGATATGCAGCGCGGTCGCAACGATGTCCTCTATGGAACGTCTCGGCAAAGTCATGCGCTCCATGGTGCTCGTATTTCTTGTGACGGGCGCGATTGCGGCGATATTGATGCTCGTTTGCGTCACGATCTGGCCGCCAGCCGCCGGCACGACGATCCGGCTTGAGGCCGCTGGCGAAATTCAGGCGTTCAGCACCGCGGACCAGATCGTCAAAGCGTTCACCGTTGAGGACTTCTCGATGCTCCTGTCGCGCCGCGCTATGCTTCCGCTCATCATTTTCACGATTTTCTTCGGCGTGTGCCTGCAGGCGCTCGGCGAGAGAGGGCGCCGCGTCGGCGAAGGGATACAGGTCGTCGCGGACGCGATGCTCCAGATGGTCAAATATCTTATGTACTACGCACCGATCGGACTCGGCGCATATTTCGCGACGCTCGTCGGGGACTACGGACCGCAGCTTCTGGGCGCGTACCTGCGCTCAATGATCGTCTACCACGCCGCAACGTTCGGCTATTTCTTCGTCGCTTTCACCGTTTACGCCTGGATTTCGACAAGCGGCAAGGGCGTCGGCACGTTCTGGCGTTATATCATGACGCCCGCGATCACCGCTTTCGCTACGGGCAGCAGCACGGCGACGCTTCCTGTGAACCTTGAGGCGGCGCGTCAGATCGGCATACCCAAGGATATCAGCGAGGTCATTCTGCCCATCGGCGCGACGGCGCACATGGAAGGCTCCTGCCTGAGCGGGATCCTCAAGATCGCGTTCCTGTTCGGCATCTTCCAGATTCCCTTCACGGGAATTGGCACAATGGCGACGGCGGTCGCAGTCGCGGTTCTTTCGGGCGTTGTGCTTTCCGGCATCCCGGGCGGCGGTCTGGTCGGCGAAATGCTGATCGTGAGCCTCTACGGTTTCCCGCCGGAAGCGTTCCCGATCATTGCAACGATCGGATTCCTGGTAGACCCCGCGGCAACGATGGTCAACGCATCGGGAGACACGTGTTCGTCGATGCTGGTTGCGCGGATGGTTGAGGGGCCCGACTGGTTTAAGGGTTGAGCGCGGTCCTAGCGCACGATTAACTTCGAAACATTTGAAAGAGACTCCATTGACGTATGACCAATACGCCTTTGGAGTCTCTTTCTGCATATTTCTTCGTTCCTCGTACACTATGACCGCGCTCAATTATCTTCAATGACGCCTTTGAATCCGCTCGCTGCATGTTGCTGCGTTATTGCACGGTCTTTCCGCGTTTATGTTTACGTTGTTTTTGCGTGCACGAAAAAAATCTTCCGGCGATTACTGATTTACGATTTAAATTACACTTCAAGCTGCCTTCGTTCCTCGCACGTTCTAATCGCGCATATTTTCGCCTCTCGTGCAATCTTTAATAATATTTTCGTTCTTCTCGCCGGAATCCGCCGATCCGCAAAATTCAAACAAACGTGTGAATTTCTGAAAAAATAAATTCGCTTTCTTCGCCGGAATCCGCCGATCCGTCAAATTCAAACAAACGTGTGAATTTCCGGGGCAGGCTCGTTTGAATTTCTGAAAAATCCAATTCACAGAAACGGGAACATCATATTCCGAATTTTAATTTTGAAAAGAAAAAAGAGCGGATTCAAAGGCGTGGCGATCACGCGAACGAATCTGCTCCCGATTATTTTAAAAAATAGTACGCGTAATTTTTTGTCTATTTGTTATTCAAAGCGCACGGAAACGCTTCCCATCCGGTCGAAGCTCACGGTGTACGTGTCGCCCGCTTTCGCAGGGTCTGCGGCTGTTACGGCGCCCGAGAGGATCACTTCGCCCGCTTTGAGGCTCATGTCGGCGGAGAAGGAACTGAGCATATTCGCAAGCCAGGCGACTGCGGCGGCGGGATTGCCCCACACTTCCACGCCTGCGCCTGATGAGAGCGCTTCGCCGTTCTTTTCCAGCACCATGCCGACAAGTTTCATGTCAATCTCTTCAATCGGCGTTTTTCTGCCGCCGAGCACAAAGCGCGCGCTCGAGCCGTTGTCCGCTATCGTGTCCTGCAGTTTGATCTTCCAGTCCGCGATGCGGCTGTCGACGATCTCTATCGCAGGCACGACATAGTCGACCGCGTCATATACGTCTTTCAGGGTGATGTTCGGGCCGCGCAGCTCTTTTTTGAGGCAAAAGGCCAGTTCGCCCTCGACCTTGGGCTGGATCAGTCCTGAGATTTTGCAGGGCTGTCCGTCCTGCACGAGCATTTGATCCGTCAGATGTCCGAAATCCGGTTCCGTAACGCCGATCAGCCGCTGCATCGCTTTGCCCGTCAGGCCGATTTTCATTCCGACCCTGCGGCTTCCTTCCGCGCGCATTTTGCGTTCCATCAGCGCAAGCTGTATCCGGTACGCGTCCTGTGCCGTAATCTCCGGATAAACCTGCGTCAGCGGTTCTATCGGCGCTCTTTTCAGCTCCGCCTCATATAGCGCGTCTGCAATCTTCATAATATCCATCTCACACGCCCCTTTCTTTTTTATCATTATACAAGTGAGCGCGTTTCGGAGCGTTTCGACATTCCGCTCTTATGACCGCGCCTCGTGCAAAAAACGAATATTTATGCGTGCAGCTGTTTCAGTTTGGGGGTAAGATATTTTTTCGTGTCGTGATATCCTTGTTCGATCCACGAATCGACCTTATCGGCTGTGAACGCGAGCACGTCAAAAAGCTCCGGCAGAATCGGGGTCCGATTGATACTTTTTTCGCGGCTGACCGCGAAAATTTTGACGTTCGGATATTTCTTTTTATCCCAGCGTGAATGCTCGGTCAGGTAAGTCACGATGATGCGTTCGCAGCCCGTTTCAAGCAGCGGCTCGATCGGCGTATTGCCCTGCGAATATGCGAACCCGCCCATTCCGCCGTCGATGTAGCTCGCGCCGTCGATTTCCTGCGCCCGCAGTAAAAAGGGAATTGCGGACGAGGCGAGCAACGCTTTATTTTGATCCTCCGGCGACAGAGACTGGATTAGCAGGAATTCCGAAGCCGGATTTTCTTTGACGCCCAGAAACGCGAGCGTTGAACCGATCACGGAATCCAAAGTTTTTGTGTTTGGGAAAACGGAAACGTAGAGCGGCAGCCCTTTTGCCAATTTTTGAGGAGAAACGTACTGGCAAATCAGCTTTTTGATTGGCGTGTTGTCGACCAGCGCTTCCGTTTCAGGCGAGCGCAGCGTGCTTACAAGGTTCTGCAGCGCGCTGTTCGCTATGATCGCTTTGCCGCGAAATTCCGGCGTAATTTGTACGCCCGCGTTTTCAAGCATTTTAACAAGCGCGGGCGTTTCGCCTTCGATGGGCGGATTTTGCACGACTTTGCGCCAGATATCTTCAAGCTGCGCGGCGCCTTCGGCAAGGGAACCCGCGCACGCAAGGACGGCGCCGTTCAAAGCCCCGATGCTCGCACCGGAAAGAAAATCGATTTTTACGTCCATCTCCGCGAGCGCTTTTATGACGCCAACTTGATAAGCGCCTTTCGCGCCGCCTCCGGAAAGGACAAGCCCCGTCCTATGCTGTTCCGCCAAGATCAATGCCTCCCAATTCCGCATTTAAGAGCGACATTCGCAGCTCTTCAGGCGTGTTGTAATTTTCGAAAGATTTCTTATATCCCGGAAGGTGCGAAATCTCGCGCTCTTCCAACACCTGCACGCGAACTTGATCGTAGAACGAAACAATTCGCGCACCACGCCGTTTCTGCCCCTCCGCCGCGTCAAGCGCGCGTTCGATGTGAGGCAGACACGTTTTTCTGTAGAAAGCGTGCAAAGCAAGGATATGGTTATCGATCCGCATACAGGATACATCAGAATCATGCGGAACTGCGCTCCATTGGTGGCGGATTACCGCCTCCTGCGGCGCCGGCATGTCGCACGCGTATAAAAAGCCCCATTCCGTATTCATGGCGGCAAGCGCGTTGCGCAATCCTTCCAGCGGGCCGCGCCCCGGCATGCGGTCTTCGCACAAAGTCACGCGATATTCCGTATTCAATCCCGGCATCGCAGTCAAAATTTTTTCTTTTTCACCCGCGGCAACAGCAAGAAAGATATCGGCAAACAACGGCGCAAGGCGGCCTATGAGCTGCGCCAAAAGCGGCGCGCCGTCCTGCGAAAGGAAAAGTTTGTTGCCGCCCATCCGGCTCCCTTCCCCGCCCCCCAAAAGAAGCAGTGACACCGGAAGATTCCCGCCTCTTTTTTGCGTCGTCATTTTTCTATCTTGACCGCGCTGATTTTAAACGGCGGCGTTTCGGAAGTAGGATCCCAAACGGACGCTGTCAGGTTGTTCGCTGCGGCCTCACCAAAGTGGAACGGAAGGAATACCACGCCGGGCGGCACCCGATCCGTAACGCGCGCCTCCCCGGCCACGGTTCCGCGCCGTGATGTGACGCGAACCATCTCGCCATCGGCCAGCGATAAACTTCCCGCGTCTTCGGGGTTGACCTCGATGTAAAGCCTGTCAAGGAACTCGCCTGTGGCGCTGCGCCGCGTCATAGAGCCGGAGTGGTAGTGATAAAGAGAGCGACCGGTCGTTGCGATGAACGGATATTCTTCGTCCGGCCATTCATGGGGCGCCTGCCACTCAACGGGCAAAAACTGTGCTCTGCCGCCCGCACGGGAAAATTTCCCGGTGTGAAGAATCGGCGTGCCCGGGTGGTCCGGCGTCGGACAGGGCCACTGCAGCGGTCCGTTTTCGAGCCTTTCGTGGCTCATGCCCGCATAGCTCGGGACGAAGGACGCGATCTCGTCGAATATTTCGGAAGGCGTTTCGTAGCGCCAGTCCGCGCCAAGCGCGTTCGCTGCGTCGCGCAATATTTCCCAGTCCGCTTTCGCTTCACCCGGGGCGTCGACCGCTTTGCGAATGCGCTGCACAGCGCGGCAGGTATTCGAGAACGTACCGTCTTTTTCCGCCCAGCACGCGGCGGGAAGTACGACGTCCGCTTTCTGCGCGGTCTCCGTCAAAAAGATATCCTGCACGACAAGGAAATCCAGTTCATCAAGCGAGTGCGACACATGCTGCGTGTTCGCGTCGGTCACCATCGGGTTTTCCCCCATGATGTAGAGCGCGCGCAGTTCTCCCCGACCCGCGGCGTCCATCATCGGCGCGACGGACATGCCGGGTTTCGGATTCAGATCCGCATTCCACATCTTTTTCACTTTGGGCGCCGCGTCCGGGTTGACCACTTTCATATAGCCCGGCAGCGAATCCGCCAGCGCACCCATATCGCAGCTGCCCTGCACATTGTTCTGCCCGCGCAGCGGATTCACGCCAACGCCCGCGCGGCCGAACATCCCGCACAAAAGCGCAAGGTTGCAGAGGGACCGCACGTTGTTCGTTCCTGTCGTGTGCTGCGTGATCCCCATCGTGTAGAAAATCGCCGAGTTCGGTCCCGAAGCAAACAGGCGCGCAACGCTCCGGATAATTTCCGGCGCGATCCCGGTGACGCTTTCCATTTTCTCCGGCGCATAGCTGCGCACAAGTTCTTTTAGCTCTTCGAAATGCTCGGTGCGCGATTCGATAAAATCCGCATCGTATAATTTCTCTTCCACGATCACGTGCATGATGGAATTGACGAGCGCCACGTCCGAACCGCTGCGGTGCCGTAAATAGTGCTCGGCATATTTCGCTAGTTCGATACGCCGCGGATCGCAGACGACGAGTTTTGCCCCCGCCGCGACGCGCTCTTTTATCATCGCGCCGACCACGGGATGCGCTTCCGTCGTGTTGGAACCGATCACAAAAATCACATCCGAAGAACGGATCGATTCGAAGTCGTTTGTCATTGCTCCGCTTCCGAGGGCCTCACCGAGGCCCGCAACCGTCGCGGAGTGTCAGAGGTGCGCGCAGTGGTCGATGTTATTCGTACCAATGACCGCCCGCGCGAGTTTTTGCATCAGATAATTTTCTTCGTTCGTACAGCGCGCGGACGAGAAAAAGCCGATCGCGTCCGGGCCGTATTTTTCCCTGATCCCGGATATTTTTTCACCGATCAGAGAAAGCGCCTCTTCCCACGAAGCTTCACGAAAGACATCGCCCTCGCGTACAAGCGGCTTTTTCAGCCTGTCCTCACTGTGCACAAACCCCCATGCGAAACGTCCTTTGACGCAGGTACGCCCTTTGTTGAGCGCCGTTTTGCTTTCGTAGTCGCTCTCGATATTCAGGATACGACCCGTCTCGGGATGGACGCGGATCATGAGTTCGCAGCCGACGCCGCAGTAAGAGCAGACCGTCTTTACATCGTTCGTTTCCCAGAGAATATCGTGCCCATGCGCCGTACGTTCCGCCAGAGCGCCGACGGGGCAGACCTGCACACACTGGCCGCAGAACACGCAGTCCGAGTCTTCGAGCGTTCCGTCAGGCGCTGTGTCTACGATCGTATTGCTGCTTCTGCCCTGAAACTCCACTGCGCTGTACCCCGCGTACCGCTCGCAGACGCGGATACACCGGCCGCACAGGATACACTTTTCACGGTCGCGAACAATAAAAGGATTCGAATCGTCGAGCGGATACTTGTCTTTGTTGTACGCCTCATATGGCGGCCTGCGGATACCGAGCTCCGAACAAAGGGACGGCAATTCGCATTTCCCGTTCGCCGTACAGGTCAGACAGGTGTTGGGATGGTTTGAAATGATAAGTTCCACGATGGCTTTGCGCGTTTCAAGGACGCGCTGTGACGCGGTCAGAACAGAAATACCTTCTTCGACCGGAGTGACGCACGCCGCAACCAACTTCGGCCTGCCTTCGATTTCAACAAGGCAAATCCTGCACGCGCCGATCGGCTCGAGTACAGGGTGGTCGCACAACGCGGGAATATGGATGCCCGCAGCACGGGCGGCGCTCAAGATGGACGAACTGGGCTCCCCAAAGACCGGTATTCCGTTTATTATGAAGTTTGGCATTTTTTCCCCCAAAACAGTTCGTTTGATTTTTAATTCTAACACCCGTTCAGAAAGAGCGCAAACAATCGGCGATACGAAAAAGTTTTTCCAGCAAAAAATGAATTACCGGGAAAGTACCTCGAGCGTTCGCGCCGTCAGGTTCATATAGTGCTTATAAAGCGACGCGAAACGGTTGTTCGCGGATTTCTTCCATGGTTTTTCCGACCCGCAGAAATGCAGGAAAACCGTATTATGCATCACCCAGTCCAGATCCTTTTCGCCGCCGCTCGTAAGCAGGTAAGAACCGTAATAGCGCGCATCGTAATTATAGAGGCTGTCGTCCACGGACATTGTTTTTACGCCATAGAGCGCGTTCATTACGTCCTGGTCCGGCAAGACCAGTTCGTCTTTGTGCTTCTCCATAAAGTCAAAAATTTCTTCCGAATCGATTTCCCTGCGCTGACGCTCCATGTTCATGAGCAGCACGCCCGAGTTGTAATACCCCTCCGCGTCCTCATTGCCAAGGCGCAGCTTGTTGATAAAATCGGTCACGCCGCTGGTAATCCCCGTATGAATTGCCCCCGCGTAAAGAAAATCGCCGATGTCCAGGTCATAGAGCGGGCGAACGGGATTGATCACAAGGATATCCGGATCGAGATATAGAATTTTGTCGACGGAATTCGGCAGAAGTTTATTCGCAAGCAGCCGGTAGTACATTGCCTTTGTGTAATGGCGGAATACAGGCGCGTCCGCAAAGGTTTCTCCTTTCGCTGCGATTGCGGTGAGCGCGCCGCCGTGGTGCGCGCAAAATTTTGCGAGCAGCGCAACATCGTTTTCAGGAATATCCGTGTGCACCATGTAAATCTCGAACGTCTCGCCCGGATTATTCAGGAAAAGCGATTGCATCATCGTACGCAGCGGCGGCAGATAATTTTTATCCAGCGTGACCAGAATATTCATCGCCATCGAAAACTCCCCCAGTTCCTATGCTATATATAAGGAAGCATATATCACACCGCGAATGAAAGCAACGCAAACCGGCTCTTTAAAAAGTACGTAAATTCCGTGGTGTTTTTACTCAACCCTCATGCATAGAACACAGTTCTAACGTGCCGGTAATGACACAATATACAGTTGAAGGCTCCGACGGCGTATGCTTTATACGTCGAGGAGCCTTCAACAAATATTGCTAAATTAACGGTGCGTTAGGACTGCGTTCTAAAGGAAGAATCCCTTCATCTGCAGTGCGTCCGCAACGCGTTTGATTGCAACGAGGAACGCTGCGCGGCGCATTTTCTTGTTGTTCTTCTGCGCGTAGTCCCACACGCGAGCGAAGTTATCCTTCATGATCGGGACGAGGCGGTTATTGTATTCCTCTTCCGTCCAGAAGAATCCTGCAAGGTCCTGTACCCACTCGAAGTAGGAGCCGATGACGCCGCCCGAGTTCGCGAGGAAGTCAGGAACGACGAGGATGCCCTTCTTGTCGAGGATTACGTCTGCTTCCGGCGTGATGGGGCCGTTTGCGCCTTCAACGATGTATTTCGCTTTAATGCCGTCGGCGTTCTTCGCGTTGATTGCGCCTTCGAGCGCGCAGGGTGAAAGGACGAGCGCTTCCTGCTGCAGGATCGCTTCGCCGTCCATCTTCTGGAGGCCGGGCTGTGTGTAACCTTCGAGGATACGCTTCGGATGCGCCGCAACGTGTTTCATTGCCGCCGCGATGTCGATACCGTCCGCGCAGTAGTAACCGCCCGTGATATCGCTGATGCCGACGACTTTTGCGCCCGCATCGGTCATGTATTTCGCGCAGAAGGTTCCGACGTTGCCGAAGCCCTGTACTATGACTGTCGCGCCCTTCACAGGCTCGTTGAGAACTTTCAGGAGCTCGAGAATGCAGGTTGCGACGCCGAGGCCGGTCGCTGCGTTACGGCCTTTGGAACCCCAAACGGAAATCGGCTTGCCGGTGACAACGCCGGGCTCAAGTTTGCCGCGAAGTTTGGAGATCGTGTCCATAATCCAAACCATTTCTGGGCCGCCCGTGTTAACGTCGGGAGCGGGAACGTCCGTCCAGTCGCCAATGACGGGAGCGATACGCGCCGCAAAGGTGCGCGTCATCGTCTCGCGCTCACGCGGCGAGAGTTCGAGGGGCTCTACAGCAATTCCGCCTTTGCCGCCGCCGTAAGGAATACCGGCGAGCGAGCACTTCCAGGTCATAAGGCTTGCAAGCGCTTCACACTCTTCGAGGTTGACCTCGGGGTGGAAACGGAGTCCGCCCTTTGCCGGTCCGAGAACCGTCGAGTGCTGGACGCGATAGCCTTCAAAGACCTTCACCGAACCGTCGTCCATGGGGACGGGGATGGAGACGCAAATTGCGCGCTCCGAGCGGCTCATTACCTCGACGAGACCATCATCGAGACCCATCTCTTCCGCTGCTGCATAGAAATTCTTCAGAGCGGTGTCGAGAAGTACGTTTTTGGAAGTACGTTTCTGTACGGCCATACAAAAAACCTCCTTGAAATTTTGCCCGTTAGGGGCTTGTTATAGACGAGTATCCCCCTACGGGGACAAAACGATCGTGCCTGAACATTGTAAGTGAGTTTTCGTGCGGCGTAAAGGGGCGAAGTACCTAGCGAAAAAAATGAAAAGGAACAAAACCAGTGAAAGGCTAAACGTTTCGACGTAAAACTTAGGGAAAAAAGGAACAAACTGCCTTTTATCGAAAAACTTGCAAGAAAATAAATTTTTCTAACAATATGAGCATAAATCGTTCCAAAAACGAAACCGAAAAAATATTTCCTTTTTCTCCGTTCGCACCATCTATTGTATGGAATAAAGCCAACCAATCAGCAAGCTGCGGCGGCGTGCAGATGCCGGATACGGGATTCGCGGTTTCTCTAACAGTCTCGGACGTGCAAAAAACCGCGCATCATTTCATCCAGTTGGTCAAAGTCGATCAGGAAAGCGTCGTGTCCGTTATCGCTTTCGATTTCGTCGTATTTCGAGGTTACGCCGTTTTCGGAGGCAACGCGCGCAGCTTCTTCAACCTGCCAGTTCGCAAATAGCATGTCGCTCGATATCCCAACGGCAAGTAATTTTTTGCCCGCAAAACGACTCCACGCCGCTGGGATTCCGCCGCGCCCGGCGCCGACATCATGAAGGTCCATCATGCGCGTTAAATAAAGGTAGCAATTCGCATCGAAACGGCGGACGAGTTCCTCTCCGTGATGATGCAGGTAGCTTTCCACCTGGAACTGGCCGCTCCAGTCAGTTGCGCTTCCGCTCGCCATTTCGCGCATGTAGCGCCCGGAAAAAGATTGCTCGCTGCGGTAGGTGATCATGGCGAGCATGCGCGCAGCGGCAAGTCCTTTGACGGGGCCCGCGCCCTTTTCGTAGTTCCCGTTCCGCCAGTCCGGATCGGAAGTAATGCTCTGGCGCTGGACCGCGTTGAAGGCGATTGCCTGCGGATAAAGTTTATCCGGTGCGGCAACCATGGCGCATTTTTGGACGTCATCTGGATAGGAAAGCGCGATTTCGCAGGCAATCATGCCGCCGAGTGAACCGCCAACGACAGTGTCGATTTTGGAAATTCCAAGTTTTTCAAGCGCAAGTTTCTGCGCCCTCGCGACATCGCGCGGCGAGAGAATGGGAAAACCCATCCCCCACGGCTTTCCCGTTTCGGGGTTGAGCGAGAGCGGCGACGTACTGCCGTAAGGACTTGCGAGATTATTAAAACAAACGATGAAATATTTGTTGGTATCAAGCGCTTTGCCTTCACCGACAAGCGTATCCCACCACGGGTCCGGCTGGCCGGTCAGCGTTTTGCCCGCAAGCCTGTGGCTGCCGGTCAGCGCGTGGCAAACAAGAACGACGTTGGAATCGCGTCGTTCGCCATAGGCGGAATAGACCTGCACAAGGTCCTTCATCCTGACGCCGGATTCTGTTATAAATTCAGGGATCGTTACGGAACCGATCGTCTCTTTCATTTGTTTGCGGCCTCAAGCGCCTGATGCAGGTCGCTTATGATGTCCTCAACATTTTCGATCCCGACGGAAAGGCGGATCAGGCCTTCGCCGATCCCCGCGGCACGCCGTTCTTCCTGCGTAAGCTGACTGTGCGTCGTGCTGGCCGGGTGCACGATGAGCGTGCGGGAGTCGCCGACGTTCGCCATATGGCTGATTAGTTGAAGCTTTTCAATCAAACTGCGCCCCGCTTCGAGGCCGCCCTTTAACGAAAACGCCATCATGCCGCCGCAGCCCTCTTTCAGATAAATTTTTGCCATATCATGCTGCGGATGGCTTTCAAGCCCGGGATAGTTGACTTCGTCCACGGCGGGGTGCTGTTCCAGAAACGCCGCGACCGTCGCCGCGTTTTCGCTGTGGCGCTGCATGCGCAGCGGGAGCGTCGCAAGCGAGAGATGGAGCAGGTAGGCGTCGAACGCTGACGGACAGCCGCCGAGATCGCGCAGAATGGAAGTGTGGAGCTTCGCATAAAGCGCCGCTTTTCCGAATTTTTCTGTGAAAACGAGTCCGTGGTAGGACGCGTCCGGCTTTGCAAGGCCGGGATATTTCTCGGGGCAGGCCGCCCAGTCGAACGTGCCGCCGTCTATGACAGCGCCGCCGATCAGGTTGCCGTTTCCGGAAATATATTTCGTCGTGGAATGCACAACCACATGCGCGCCGAACTCGAACGGACGGCAAAGAACCGGCGTCGCGAAAGTATTGTCCACGATCAGCGGTACTTGTTTACGCGCGCAGAGACGCGCCAGCGTCTCAAGCGGCGCTACGTTCATCGTCGGATTCCCGATAATTTCGACGATTACGCCGCGCGTTTCTTCCCGGATTGCCTGATCAACCTGACACGGGTGGTCGATGTCGACAAAAGTCGTCGTCACGCCGAAGCGCGCAAAAATATCCTTAAGCAGCGTCGTTGTTCCGCCGTAAAGTTTATCGGAGACGACGAGATGATCGCCGGACGAACAGAGCGCTGCGATTAGATGCACGAAAGCAGCATGGCCGGAAGCGGTCGCAAGGCATCCGACGCCGCCCTCAAGCGCGTTGAGCCCTTCTTCGAACGCTGCGACGGTCGGATTTGAAAGACGCGAATAAATATGCCCGCTTTCGTTCAGGCTGAAAAGATCCGACGCATGCGCAGTATCGCGGAATTTATACGCCGAGGTTGCATAGATCGGGAGGCCGAACGCCCCCGTTTCCGGGTCGCCGGACCATCCGCAGTGCAGCGCTTTCGTCATGATGCCGTAATTTTTTTTATTTGTATCCACCCAAACCACCTCCAGAAAAAATAAAAACGGGCCGAACCCTTAGGGATCCGACCCGAGCAATGCAGCGGAAAACGCCGATCAGTCGAGAGAGGACCCGCTCTTTTCCATGCACATCATCATGTTGAACATAAATTTGTTATACTGCATCGCGAGTCTCTCCTTCCCTGAAAAATCGTACGTTAGCGGAAATTTTATCCTGCACAGCTCTGCTTGTCAACTGTTGCAGAAATGTGAAGGGAAAGACTGCTTCTTTTACTGGACATTTTAAGTCCCTGTTTATAATATAATATAATCAAGGTCGTTATTTTACAGACGATCCTATGAATCGGAGGTGTTACGCATGACGGAAAAAGTTTGGGCAGTGACGCTGTCGGATGGGCTCAAAGTTACGCAGATTGAGCTTTTCGACAATGAATCGGACGCCGATAATTTCGCACATGAAATGGCATCGTCAGGTAAGGGGCATTATCAGGTCCTGGAGACAAACCTGAACATGAGAGATGAAAAAATTGCGGGCGAACCGCGCTGGACAGAACTTACAACGTTCAACGCGCAGTGTATCGAATGTCTCGTACAGGACATCATCCACGAACAGGAAAAACCGTTCGACGAGGCAGCCTGTGCGAAATTCCTTGAGGAACATAAGGTGGAGCTGCAGAAAGAAGCAGACGACGTCATCCATGAATTGCTGAAAAAACGTCTGCACGACTACGTCAACAACGAAAGAATCATCCTCGGATAATCACGTTTTTTCATCGGGAGCCGGCACCTGTGTGCCGGCTCCCTTTTTTTGCGCTATAATCTTTTCTTGCGGACATCCGCACCGAACTGTAAGGACGTGATTTTTTGGAGGCACTGACCGCGCTGCCGCTCTTCGGCAGTATCGCAAACGCAATCATGATCATATGCGGCGCCTTTTTGGGCCTGGTGCTGCGCAAACATCTGCCGGAAAAACTGATGGACCTGCCCGTGCAGGGCATGGGACTTTTCGTCGCGTCGCTCGGCATCTCGATGTCTATCACATCGCAGCATGTGCTGGTCGTCATAGCCGGCATCACGGTCGGCTCCGTCATCGGAGAACTGCTCGACATCGAAGGCCGGATCGAACGCGGCACACGCGCGCTGGAGGCCAGATGCGGCGACAAAGCGGAAGGCTTTTCGCTCGGTTTTATTACGGCAAGCATCCTCTTTTGCACCGGTTCTATGGCAGTGCTTGGCTCCTTTCAGGAAGGGCTCGGCGGATATCCCGAACTTTTGCTGACCAAGGGCCTGATGGACGGACTCATTTCCGTCGCGATGGCGGCCTCTCTTGGTTTCGGCGTTCTGTTCTCCGCAATACCGGTTCTGCTCTACCAGGGCACGCTAACGCTGGCTGCCGCTGCGCTGCAGTCTTTCATGACCGAGACCGCCGTAACGGAAATGACCGCGACGGGCGGCCTGATGCTAATCGCGATCGGCCTCAACATGCTGAAACTCACGCACATCCGCGTGATGAACATGCTGCCTGGGCTTGTGATTGCCGTCCTGCTTGCTCGCATTTTCTACTAAACGAATGTCAACTATATATTTTAACCAAGTTGACATCTAGCGCATAAAACTGTAAGATACCCTCGAATCAGATTCGGGGGTATTTTTATGAAGACGAAAGAGATGGCGCTCATTTCCACTTTTGCCGTACTCACAGCCGTGACGGCACGCATCACAATTCCGCTTCCGGTCATTCCTTTTACCATGCAGCCGACGATGTGGACGCTTTCGGGGCTTTTGCTCGGCTCGCGCCTCGGCCCCGCGTCGCAGCTCCTCTATATCGTGATGGGGCTAATCGGCATCCCCGTTTTTGTCGGCGGCGGCGGCCCAGAATATATCTTTTCGCCAACGTTCGGTTACTTGATTGGCTCCGTCGCCTGCTCCTGGCTTGCGGGGCGCATCGTCGAAAAATGGCGGTCCGAAGGTATCAGAATCACTCGCGCAAAAAATTATTTTGCCGGCCTTGCGGGCCTGCTTGTCGCCTATTGTTTTGCAGTTCTATACTTGTACGCATTAAAAAACTTCTGGATGCCCGGCGAGGGGATGACTTTTTTCCGCGTCGTCACGGTCGGTTTTCTAACCACGATCGGCCCGGACCTCCTCAAACTGCTCATCGTAGCGATCGTCGCAGAACGCCTGCAGGCGTCGCTGCCGCACCTTTTTAACAGCCCTGCCATGCAGCGTGCAAACTGACGGGGGTTCCGCAATTAAAGCAACGAACGAGGGTAAATTTACCCTCGTTTTTATTTTGCGCAAGCTTTAAAATCAGGACATCATCATGCAAAGGACGTGTTGCTTTTGAAGTATACGCGCGAACCAAACAGAGTCTTCGCCGAAGATGAAAAAGGAAACTTCATGGCGGAAGTGACCTTCCCCGAACATGAGGAAGACATCGTTACGATCGACCATACGTACGTGGACCCGAGCCTGCGCGGCCAGGGCGTCGCAACCGAATTGATGCGCCACGCGTATGAACACATCAAGGCAAACGGCAAAAAGGCCCGCGCCACATGCCCCTACGCAATATCATGGTTCCGGCGCAACCCGGAGGCAAAAGATATCCTGATTTCCTAAAAAACATTTCTCTATTAAAGAAACACAAAAAGGATCCTGGCGTTGTCCAGGATCCTTGGGATTTATTCATGCTGGCAGCAGCCGGATTATTTAAAGCTGTTTCTCGACCCGCTCTTTTATTTTTTCAAACGTCTCCTGGCTGATGATGTGCTCAATGCGGCAGGCGTCTTTTTCCGCGGTATCGGGGTCGACGCCGAGCGTTTCGATAAAAAATTTCGTGATTGTCAGATGGCGTTCGTACACTTTGTTCGCCATATCGAGTCCTTTTTTGGTGAGCTCGATTGCGCCGCCTTTCTGGACGACTATATAGCCGCGCTCTTTCAGCAGTTTGACCGCCCTGCTCACGCTCGGTTTCGTATAGCCAAGCTCGTTCGCAATGTCGATCGACCGCACAATATCCTGTTTTTCGCGCAGTATCAAGATCGTTTCAAGATAAGTTTCGCCTGATTCATGCACAAGTTGCATCGTCATTTCCCCAAACCTCCCGTTAGCGGTATTCCAAAGTAAGGCCCACGCCGGTTTCCTCAAGCGGAATAAAACGCGCGAGCGTAATTTTTGCGTTAAGATCCGTACAGTGACAGGGGTGTGTCGTCTGCGGACAGCGGTCCGCCAGCCATTTCCCCACCTTCTCCAGGTTTTCGGCGCTCTCTTTCAGCATGTGAAACCCACCGACGATATCGCGGATTTTTCGTTTTCCGGTCACGCGCTTCGCGTGCTCCACGATGTTGCATATCCCCGCATGCGAGCAGCCGGTCAGAATAACAAGTCCCTCTTCCCCGTCGTAGACGAGCGCGGTGTCGTCTTCAAGGAAATCTTCCGCCTGCGCGCCGTCCTTCAGTTTCGTCCCCAGAGATTTCTTTCCTTCGACGACTCTCGGAATCTCACCGAGCCACGTCAATTTTTCTGTGATTTTGACCGGATGCTCGCTCGGTTCGAGCGAAAAAAACTGCGCAAGGACGTCTTTGTCCGTTACCATGCCGATTTCCTGCGTCTTGGAGCGTTTCCGCAGCAACGCCTCGGGATGCATAACGAGCCTGGGCCGGTTCGATACAAAACGCTTGTCGTAATATTGGATCAAATGCCCCAAACCCCATGTATGGTCGTTGTGTCCGTGCGAAATTACCGCAGCGTCCAGCGCGGTCAGATCTATGCCCATCAGTTCCGCGTTCTTTATAAAAATGTCCGAATAACCGGCGTCAAAAAGAATTTTTTTGCCTTCGTTCTCTAGAAAAAGACAAAAGCCGGCCTCCGCTGTATAATAGTTGTCTATGAGTGCGTTGTTGTCAACTAGAACACGAACTTTCAACATCGTTTCCAAACCTCCGGTTCACATTATTTTACATCAAAGGAGCGGGTTTTTCTAAAATGTCTGATTGCTTTCCCTTTCTTTCTATAGAATCCGTAAATCGCGCATCCGCGTAAAGCCATGTTCGCAAACTTTTTCGGCAAAAAAAAGAACGAAACAGTGCAGGACGTCACCAATTGGATCCCGGAATTGGGCGGCACTGTCACATATAGAACTACATTCCCCGCGCGGGAAGCTGCGTACGGCGAATTCGGAGCCATAGACGCAAGACTGATAGACGCGCTGAAGCAGCGCGGTATCGAGCGTCCCTATACGCACCAAAGCAAAGCGGCTTCGCTTGCGCTAGCGGGACGCGACCTGGTCGTCGTCACGCCGACCGCATCCGGGAAAACGCTTTGCTACAACATCCCGGTCATTGAGACGATTCTGCAGGAACCGACTTCGCGCGCGCTTTACCTTTTTCCGACAAAAGCGCTCGCGCAGGACCAGCTCACAGAGCTTTCCGAACTTTCGGAGGCAATGGGCGGCCTGTTCAAGGCTTTTACCTATGACGGAGACACGCAGCAAAAGTCGAAAGGGCCGGCGCGGGACCACGGCAACATCATCATCTCAAACCCGGACATGCTGAGTACGGGCATCCTGCCGCACCATGCTCGATGGGCGCCTTTTTTCAAAAACCTGAAATATATCGTCGTGGACGAATTGCATTCGTATCGCGGCATTTTCGGTTCTCACCTGGCGAATCTTTTTTTCCGGCTGCTGCGCGTCTGCGCTTTTCACGGTTCGCGGCCCGTTTTCATCTGCTGCTCCGCGACAATCGCGAATCCGCGTGAGCACGCGGAAGCCCTTACGGGACGCCCGGTGGAGCTGATTTCGGAGAACGGCGCACCGTCGCCGGAAAAAGAATTCCTGATATACAATCCGCCGGTAGTGGACAAACGCACTGGCATGCGCAGATCGTCCCTTTTTGAAAGCGCGCGCATCACGGCGGAAATTTTAGCGGCTGGCATCAGCACGATCATCTTCACGCGCTCGCGCATCAACGTGGAACTGCTTTTGAAATACGTGCGCAAGGAACTGAAAAACCGCAACCTCGACCCGGAGATGGTCACGGGATACCGCGCCGGTTACCTGCCCAAAGAACGGCGCGCGATCGAAGCGGACCTGCGGAGCGGCGAACTGCGCGGTGTGGTGAGCACAAACGCGCTGGAGTTGGGCATCGATATCGGCTCTCTCGATTTCGCGGTCCTGCACGGCTATCCGGGCAGCATCGCCTCGATGTGGCAGCAGGTAGGAAGAGCCGGCCGGCGTTCGGGTTCTTCTGCAGCCGTGCTCATTGCTTCCGCATTGACGCTCGATCAGTTTTTCGTGGCGAAACCGGAGTGGCTGCTCGGCGCTTCGCCCGAACTCGCGAGAATCGACCCGCGCAATCCCTATATCCGGGTCGGGCACGTGCGCTGCTCCGCGTTCGAACTGCCTTTTATCGAAGGGGAAACGTTCGGCGGCGAAGACATTTCCGAGATCCTGAACTACCTTGCAAAACACGACGTGCTGCACATGTCGAACGACTTCGGGGACGTCGTCTATCACTGGCAGGAGAATTCCTACCCCGCAGCCTCGCTCTCACTGCGCAGCGCCACGAATGACACTTACGCGATCACGGACATCACGAACCCCGACAGGCCAAAGGTCATCGGCAGCATGGACCGACGCTCCGCACCAACGCAGATATATCCCGGCGCAATCTATTTTCACGGCGGCGAGTCTTTCATCGTGCAAGAGCTGGACACGGAAAAACTGGTCTGCAGCGTAAAACAAATCGCTGCGGATTACTATACGGAAAGCGAATCGACAGGGCGCATCAACGTAACCGAGGAATTTGAGCGGAGAGGGCTGTTCGGCTGGGGAGAAGTTCTGCTCTCAACAACGCCGTCTGTTTACAGGAAGATAAAATTATCGACGCATGAGAACCTCGGACTCGGCGAAATAAAGCTGCCAGAAGAACAAATGGAAACGACCGCCTGCTGGATCGAGATCCCGGAAGAACTCTCCGGCTCGGCGGAGACGGCGACCGCGCTCGGGGGCCTCTCAAACCTGCTGCGCAACATCGCGCCGCTCTTTTTAATGTGCGACAGAAACGATATCCAGGTACACGCGAGGCTGCGCGATCCATATTTAAAAATGCCCGCGCTCTACGTCGTCGACAACATCCCAGGCGGCGTCGGCTTGGCCGAGGGCGTGTTCGAACTGAAAACGAAGCTCCTCACTGCGTGCCTTGACGCGCTGCGCACGTGCAAATGCCAGAACGGCTGCCCCGCCTGCGTCGGCGCAATGCCCGAAGAGGGCTTCAATTTAAAAGGCGCTGTCCAATACCTGCTGACCGGATTATTGTCCGAACCGGCGGCAAACCAATAACCGGAGGAGAAGAACATGCCTGCAGATTTTGCAAATATCGCGAGCTATTATGATCTGATGTACGTCGACACCGAGAGTTACGCCGAGGAGACGGAACAGATCCGCGCACTGGCGCAAAAATACGGCGTGCCGGAGGGCGGAAGGCTTCTGGATATCGCATGCGGCACGGGCGGGCACAGTCTTTTCCTTTCGCGTTATTACAACGTGTCGGGGTTGGACCTGAGCGAAGCGATGATCGAAATCGCGCGCCCAAAAGTACCCGGTGCGGAATTCTATGTCATGGATATGCTCGACTTCCATTTCGACCAACCGTTCGATATCGCGGTTAACCTATACGGCAGCATTGGTTTCGCGCCCGATTACGCACACCTGGTAAAGGGACTCCGGCAGGCATACGAAAATTTAAAAAGCGGCGCGCTCTTCATTTTGACGCCGTGGAGCACGCGGGAAACGTTCCGCGAAGGACTCCTTGCAACGAGCGGGCAGAAAGGAGACTTCAGTTTCTGCCGCATGGAGACGATCAAAAAAGCCGCCGCGGACAAAGTCGGCGTCGACATGTACCACCTCGTGGCGCACGGCATGGACGTGAAACATTACCATTACGAGCAGCAAGTCACGCTCTGGAGCGAAGCAGAATACCGCAGGGCGATTGCCGAAGCGGGATTCGCCTTAAAAGAACGGCTCGGCGAAACGGAATTCCGCATGGGCGCTTTCATCTGCCTCAAAGAGGGCTAAGATGGATTTGCATTTTGCCGGGCTCATCGTCGGCGCGGGGTCGTTTTTGATCATCGGCGTTCTGCATCCGGTCGTCATCAAGGCGGAATATTACTACGGGAAACATTGCTGGCCGTTTTTTGCGCTGGCCGGCGCGCTTTGTTGCGCCCTTTCTCTTTTCTCCGCAAACCAGATCGCTTCGATTCTGCTTGCCGTGCTTGGATTCACGCTCTTTTGGAGCGTGCGTGAGCTTTTCGAGCAGGAAGAACGCGTCAAAAAAGGCTGGTTCCCCGCAAATCCCAACCGCAGGCAAAAATAGAGCGCCCCGTTCGGGGCGCTTTTTTAATCTTTAAAATCCCAAAAATTTTTTCGCGTTTTCGCCTAAAATCATCGTCTTTTCTTCTTCCGAAACGTCAAGCGATTTTATGAGAGATATCGAACGGGACGGAAAATGCCACGGATAATCGCTGCCCATAAGAATTTTCTCCGCACCGTGCGCCCGGATGATATCCCGGAACAGCCCCGCGTCGAGCCAGGGATCGTCGCAATAAGCCGTATCCAGATAAAGCTCCGTTTTACCTGCCAGCGTTTCGAGCACATCGCGCGCCATGCGCAGGCCGCCCAAATGCGCCGCGACAATTTTAATGCCCGGAAAATTCTTCACGATTTTAACCAGCGCGCCGGGCGGCGCATTGCACTCGTCCGGGTAAGAAGGGTCCCAGCCCATGTGGATCGTAACGATCAGCCCGCAAGCGCGCGCCAGGTCGAAAATGGGGTAATATGTCTCGTCGCCTAGGTCGAAACGCTGCAGCGCAGGGTGCAGCTTCATGCCTTTCAGTTCTTCGTCGGAAATTTTCCAGACGTACTCAAGCGCGTAGACCGAAGTCGGCAGCACGGAGCCAAAGGGAACGATGCGCTCGGACTCGATGGATTTCGCAAAACGCAGCGCGTTCTCGTGCTGCGTCTCTTTCGTGACCACCTGCAGCACGACCGATTTATCCACGCCGGCCGCATCCATACTTTCCGTCAGAGCCGCCAGCGTCGCGGGCGCGTCTGCGGCAACGTTCGCGTTTGCGGAAAGTTTCTCCATCGCGCGCGCAGCCATGTCATCAGGAAAAATGTGTGTGTGAAAGTCAATCATCATAATAAGAAACTATAGCACGCGCGGCCGGAAAATCAAATCAATTTCGGCCGATTCTCCCCGGCCTTCGCACCGATCCGGCGCGTCTCCTTGACTTTTTTCTCCGCCGCCCGTAAAATTTCCGCATTACATATTAAAGATATACATGACAGGAAGCCCGTGAAAATCCGGCACAGCCCACGCTGCGGTAAGGGGAAACCCAAGTCCGAAACTGCCTTGTATCTCTTCGAGGCGTTTCTTCCTTCGAGGGCAGGAAGACGGGCCGGACAGCCAACACCAAACGCCCCCGGAGGGCGTTTTTTCGTTTTTCAGTCAGAAGGAAACATCGTTTTCCAAAAAGGAGAGAAAGTTTTGAAAAAAATTTCCGTTTTATCGTTCCTTATCCTACTATCGTTTGTCCCCGCCGCATTCGCCGCGACGGACGCCGCGCAGGAGCCGGTCATGATTGAGCAGGTCCAGGTGACGGGCTCGCGTCTGGCGGAAGATATCAGAGACGTCCCCACACCGACCTATGTCCTCACGCGCGAAGAGATTCAAAAAAGCGGCGTCATGAACATACAGGAAGCGCTTGCACGCATCCCCGGCGTGATGGGGCTTACAAACGGCGCGTCCGCAACTTACTCCAAAGGCGTCTCCATACGTGGGCTCAACACGGAAGTTCTGCTCCTTGTGGACGGCGCCCCGATGATGAACGCAAGCTACGGCACGGGCTCGGTCATGGGCTCCCCGTTCGACCTGCGTTCGATCCAGCTTGATTTAGTCGAACGAATCGAAGTCGTAAAAGGCGCGAGCTCCGCGCTTTACGGCTCCAACGCAGCGGGCGGCGTCATCAACGTTATCACGCGCAAAGGGACGAAAGAATCGGGCGCATCCCTCAAGCTCGAAGGCGGAAACGTGGAATGGTTCCGCGGCTCCGTGCGCGGCACCGCCTACCTTGCCAGCGTGGACGCCAGCGTGACCGTCGGTTACACGAGAACGCAGGAGGGCGACGTCGACATCCGCCTGCTTCCCGACGGCACGCACGACCGCGCAACAGATTTCCGCGGCAACGACTATACGTTCCGTTTCGACAAGGGACCGTGGTCTTTTGTCGGTGACTGGGGCGACTACGAATCTAAATGGGACTATACAAACCTCTGGATGGGAACGCTGGATCAAAACAAGCAGGAAAACGATTACAGCCGTTTTCTATTGAACTACAACGACGGCGTCAGCGCGGGGCGAATTTATTACCAGGCCAACGAACGCAAGGCTTTCGACCTCGCGAGCAGCGGCATTTCAGAATATGACGACACCGCGTGGGGCGCGGCCTTCAATCGCAGGCAGGAACTTTTCGGCATGCCGATGGTCTGGGGCGTCGACTGGCGCAGGGAAACATCCGAGTACACAAACAGAGACAACCCGTGGGGCAACGACATTCCCTACGACCTGACCCGTGACGGTTTCGCGCCTTACGTCGAATTTTCCGTCCCGCTCGGCGAACTTACGTTCGACGTCGGCCTGCGCTATGAATACTGGGACGTTGACGACGGCGACAACGTCAGCGAACTTGTGCCTCGTTTTTCACTGAACTGGGAGAGTCCCGGCGGACAACTGTGGTATTTCACGGCGGGAAAATTTTTCTCCATGCCGAGCTTTTACCAAATCTTCTGTCCCACACGGAGCATGGGCAGCCCGAACCCAAACCTGAAGCCGGAAAAGGGCTGGTCCTACGACCTCGGATTTAAAGACCTGCGTGCGCGGCACCCGTGGAGCGTCGGCGTTTTCTACATGGAAATGGACGACCGCATCCGCTACGAATCCGACCCCGTCTCGTGGATCGGGCAGTATATCAACCTCGACAAATACCGCGCGTGGGGCCTCGAGGCGGAGATCACGTTCAATCTGAGCGATGCATGGGCCTATACGCAGGGCGTCACCTTGACAAAAGCGGAAGAAAAAATGCCCGGCGCTTCAAGCTGGGAGCGTTCGAGCATGCCGCGCTGGGATCTCTCAGGACGTCTGAACTATGCAAAAGGCCCCTGGAGCGGGGAGCTGTTCGCGCACTATTTGCTCGACCGCGAAATCCGCAACAACGCAAACCACTATGACAACGACAACATCTTCATTCTGGACGCGGCGATTACGTGGACGCAGGGACGCAATTCAATCAAACTCGCCTGCAGAAACATCTTCGACAAAGAATATGTGCTCGACAGCGAAGGCTACATCGCGCAAAAACGGCGCTTTATCCTCTCCTTCGAGCGCGTCTTTTAGCTTATAAAAGCATTCTAGCGGCGAATCTTTCCCGTAAAAACGAGGACAAAGAACCGGGGCTTTCGGAAAATTCGAAAGCCCCGGTTGTTATGCGCTAATCTGCTGTCGCTTTTATTTTGTCTGCGTTATTTACGCCGCCTAACAAAGGGCAGAATAAGAAGCGCCAGCCCAAACGCCGCACCAGGAAGCACCGCGCAGTTGCTCGATTTATGCCGCTCCGGGTCAGGGCCTGGCTCACCCTCTATTTGAAGCGTGATGCACCCCGCAAACTTTTTGTCGCTATCCAGTTCCACTGTCAGAGAGATTAAAAATACGCCGCCGACTTTGGGTGTGCCGAATACGCGAACTACCGTAAAATTCCCTTCCGCATCCCGCACAAGCTGCGCTTCGAGGCCAACGGCTTCTTCGTCGAACGCCGCCACCATGTCGAGCTTCAGCAAGGCGCCCATACCGTCCGGTATCGTGATACTACAGTTCTCATCGACCGATACGCCCTGTTTCAGCGCGAGTGTGTCGGGAACGATTTCAAGCACGTCCGTAACGGTCACATGACAGGTCAGATCCGCGCTGATCGCACCGCGCACTTCGCAGACCACGTCCGCAAATCCAAACTCCACGCCCGTAAGCGTCGCGACCATACCACTTTCGTCTGGCGTCACCGTCACGATATCCGCGTTTTCCGTTTTCCACGCGAAGGTGATATTCTCGATTCCGAGCGTTCCCGGTAATGTTGTTGTGTCGAGAATGTAGCTCAAACCCTTTCCGATTGTCACGGAGAGCCCCTGCTCGATGAACGCAACAATCGCGGGCAGGTTGCCGATATCTTCATCTGCGTCGTAGGATATGACTTGATCATAACTCGCCGCAACGATGTCCGGCGAAATATTCCCGACCGCCCATTCATTCGGGGCGCTGTATATGTCGTCCGTGTCTACGATCCCAGTTGGATAGAGGCAGTTCTCAATGAGTTTGTCGTCACTGCTGAAACCAAGCACACCCCCCGCGTAGGCAGTGCCGCCTGATGAGACCGCGGATATGCTTTTCGCGTCGAAATCTACTGCGACACAGTTACGAAGCGTACTACTCGTAAACGCTACAAGTGCGCCAGAATGAACACCCCCCGTTCCGGCCGCGAAGATGACGCTGTCCGATGCCACGCTGTTTTCAAGTACTGCGTTGCTCCCCAGGCGACCAACCAAACCGCCCGCGTAAAGATTCGCGTTCACTGTGATGTCACTCATCGTACAATTTTGGATCACAGCACCGGAAGAGGCCACGCCCATGACGCCACCCGCATCACTCCCCCCGCTCACGCTTACGCCGGACACCGTACAACCCTGTGTCGTGCCCATCTGCGACCATCCGACGACACCACCGACCCATGCATTCTTCCCCGGAGCCGTTATCGTCGCCTCGCCGTCCACCGCGCAGTTCAGGACAGCACCCTCGTTAAACCCTACGATGCCGCCGACACTGGTATCGTTGCCAGTACCCTTTATCTCCATCTCTCCGGTAACCGTGCAATAGGCCAGCGTACCGCCGTCTCTAAAGTTCTGACCCGCGATGCCCCCCGCTCCCATAGCACTGTTTACGATACTGACGATTGCATCCGCCGTACAGCGCGTTACCTTCCCGCCTCTCTCATTTTTCCCTACAATGCCGCCCGAACCTTGACTCGTAGCTGCGATTCGCTCGATTCCGCGCACGATGCTGTCGGTCACCGTCCCATAGTTGACGCCGACTATACCGCCTGCGTCCTGGTCGGTATCAACGACGCCGCCCAGAACCTGCGCATGTTCTATCAGGCCCATATTAACGCCGGCCAAAGCGCCGGCCGACGAACCTGAGTTCAGCCCCCTCGTCGTGCCAACCTCCGGATCCGTCAAAGCCAGGTTCTTTACGACAGCCGCGGTATCTAGGACGCCAAACAAACCGGCCGCAACATATCTGTTGTTATTGGCACCTAAATATATCGCAGCGCTATTGATATCGCTCGAAACGACACTGAGATTTTCAATTTGAAAACCATTCCCGTCAAACGTACCGCTGTAATAATTTTTTACAGCGCTATCCACTACGTATGTCCCGATTGGATTCCAATCCGTACCCTCCAAATCAATGTTCTTTGTGAGCTTTCCGTTCGCGCCTTTTTCCGTTCCTGTGTTGATCAGTTCACGGAATTCCACGAGGTCAGCCGAACTTCCAATCTGATAATAGCCATCCGCATCTTTTTGGAGCTCTCCCGCCGCCGCGAAACCCGCGCACGCAACGACAAAAAGCGCCGCCAGCGCCAATGCCAAAAGCTTTCTTTGCTTCATGCCTTTTTACCTCCTTAAATCGATATAAACACATAGAGAAATTATAATCCTGTCCCCACAAAAAAGAATACGTAGGTAAATTGAGGACAACCATGAAAAAAAGGGAGTGTAAACGCCAAAAACATAGCCCACAAGTGGAATAAACACAACTTCTCTTTCTGTTTCACAACCTTACAGCCACCTAAAAATAATGTAAAAAGTATGTAAAACTGTAAAATAATGATCCTGCGCGGATCTGCCTGCTGAATTTAAGCAACGAAGAATATTCCGGGGAAGCGATTAAGAAATCGTTATTTTTTCAATTTCATCTAAAGCACCCGGATTTTCAAAAAACAAAAAACCTACGCCGACAAACTTTTTCACCCTAAAGGTGTCAACGAGAGAAATCTCCCGCTCTGCTTTTTTTGTCTGATGCAAACTTCTCGTTTTTTCTGTATACTGATCCTGCCGCCGGTTATATGCGGCAGGAGGTAACACCACAGTGTCCCATATATCGATCCATAACCTTTCATATGTACTGCCAAACGGCAGGATTCTTTTCTCCGACCTGAACGAAAGCTTCGGCACGGAGCGCACCGCGCTCGTTGGACGCAATGGAACGGGAAAGACCGTGCTTGCAAAAATTATGGCGGATATTCTGACGCCCACGTCCGGCAGCGTCGTGCGGAGCGGCATCGTGCGCTACGTCGACCAGATCGTTGCGCCCGCGTCGTTTAAAAACGCCGCCGACATGGCGGGGCTGGCAAACGTCATAGCCGCACTCAAACGCATCGAAGAAGGCCGCGGGGAAGGCGAAGACTTTACCCTTGCGGACGGCAACTGGGATATTCGCGAACGGCTCGAACGTGAATTCAAAACCGCCGGACTCGGGCACATCGCGCCGGAAACCCCTGCGACGCAGCTCAGCGGCGGCGAATCGACGCGCGTCTCGCTTGTCGGCGCGTTTCTGTCGCAGGCAGATTTTCTCATCCTCGACGAACCGACGAACCACCTGGACGTAAAGAACAAAGAAGCGCTGCTCGAATACCTGAAAACATGGCGCGGCGGCCTGCTCATCATCAGCCACGACCGTTTTGTCCTGAACCGCATGGAGCGCATCGTCGAACTCTCCTTACACGGCCTGCGCAATTACGGAGGAAATTTCGCGCTCTACAAAGAACGCAAAGAAGAAGAACATTCCGCCGCCGTCGCGCACGCGGAACACCTGCGCACAGAACGCAAACGCACCGTCGTCGAACAGCGGGAAAGCATGGAACGTCAGCAAAAACGCGAACGGCGCGGCAAAAAAGACGCCGCAAAAGGCGGCATACCGAAGATTATCGCCGGGGGCCTGAAACGCCAGGCGGAAATCACGACTGGCAAACTGCAGGACAAGCACACGGAAAAACTGGCGGAGATCGCAGCTGCGGAATACGAAGCCTCCATGCTCGCAAAGAGCGAAGAACCGGTCGTACTGATTCCGCCGCTATGCAGCGTACACGATTCAAAAGTCGTCCTCACGCTAAAAAACCTCGTTCTACCATACGGAACGTCCCGCGCCCCCATCAACTTCACAATCATGGGGCCGGAGCGTGTCGCGATCGAAGGCGCCAACGGCAGCGGAAAAACAACGCTCCTGCGCGTGATCATGGACATGCTCGCGCCAAAATCCGGCTCGAGCGAACTGAAAGTGCCCTTCGCCTACCTCGACCAATTCGCCGCGCTCCCCGAAGACAAAAGCGCCCTTCAGTGCCTCATGTCCGTCAGCGAAGGATTAAACCTGGGCGAGGCGGGCACACGTCTCGCGCAAATCGGCATCGCAAAAGAACGCATGCACCTCCCGGTCTCTGTCCTGAGCGGCGGAGAACGCCTGAAAACGGCGCTCCTATGCGCGCTGCACAGCACGCCGCCGCCGCAGCTTTTGATCCTCGACGAACCGACAAACCACCTCGACCTCGATTCGGTCGAATCCGTCGAAAAAGTTCTGAACGCCTACACCGGCGCGATTCTGGTCGTCTCCCACGACCGCCATTTTTTAGAAAACATCGAGGCAAACAGAAGGCTGCTTCTTGAAAAGGACTAATCACAGTACTTATGAGCGGATTCAAAGGCGATGGGTTATACGCCTAAGAATCCGCTCACTAGTGTTGTAAGGTAGGTTATGCGTTAGCTCTGCGTTTTAGAAGCTAATGGATGTCTTAAAACGAAACACGTGATCCTTATCGCTGTAGGTGTTGAACGTGCCCTCGCCAAAATCGACCTGGTCGTACATCAGCTCGAAATAGATGGCCGGGGTGTACTGGTAGCCAACACCAACACCCCATTCATCCGCGTCCGCGATGCCGGCCGTGTCATAATCGACCGTCGCGTAACGGAGGAAGGTGCTCCATTTTTCCGTCCATTCCTGCGTCGCCTGTACGAAAATCCATTTGCTGGTGTTGTCGTTCGGGATCATGTTGAGGCCAATGCTGCCCGCCGCGCTGCCGCCGATGCTGTAACGCTCGGCTGCAACCGGGCTCCAGAAATTATTATCCTGCTGGCTGTACTCGAGCCAGAGCGACGTGAACTTAAGCGCATCCTGCTGGACGTCCAAAATAGCTTTCCACGCCTTCGGGCTGTCCTCAAGCCCCGCCGCAACATCGCTGCCCAAGTCCTGGAAATAATAAACGCCCTTCAGCGCAATCGCGTCCGTGAAGTTATAACCGCCGTAGACGCCATACGTTTTCACATCCCAGTCTCCGTCAAAGGGAGCGGAGTCCTCGATCATCCAATAGCCAGTCGCGCCGAGGAAGAACTTCTCAGACGGCGTCCAGTTCAGGTCGAGCGCATAGGTCATCGCCATACCCGCGGCGCCGTAAATCTCATCCGTATAGTCGTCGTTGCGTCCGACGATTGCGGTTCCCGTAAAGCCGCCCCAGCTCTTAGAAAGACGGAAACCGTCCGTGCGGAAATCTCCAAACAGCGCGTCGTTGTCGATATAAAGCCCGTAGTCGTCTTCAAAGTCAACGTCAAAACGTCCCACGCGGAGATTCATATCCCAGGGGAGCATCGTGTCCACGAACAAATGCGACCAGATGCCGTGCTGCATATCGCCGCGGCCGTCGCCGTCGCCTGCGTCGTCACCGCCCGTGCGGTATTCGGCGTAGAAATACGTGTTCTCGTCGATCGTCTTCGTCAGAAAGAGACGGAACTCTTCTTTTGAAAACTCGTTTTTCCTGCCGTCCGTCGTATAGGTCGACTCATCCTGGTCTCCGCCGGAGAACTTCGCGTCAAAGACAAACGTTCCGCGGATTTTCCAACCGCCGATACCCTCTTCCAGCTTCGCGACGCGCTTATCAATCTGATCGACCTTCACGCCGAGCGCGTCCAGCTCGTCCTTAAACTCGAGCATCAGACGCTTCATGATCTCCACGTCCTGACGGCTCGCCTTCTCCATATCAATCCGTGTCATCGCACGCGCAACAACGGAAGCCATTTCATAACGCGTTGCGGGCTGCGCGCCCTTATAGGCGCCATCCGGATACCCCGACACCACGCCGCGCGCCGCAAGCTGCGCGACCGCGTCGTAAGCCCAATGCGCCGCGGGAACATCCATAAAAGGATTCGCCGCAAACGCCGGCGCCGCAAATAGCGCCATAATCAAAGCAAAAACCGCTGCAAATTTTCTCATAGTCCTTCGAAAAGCCTCCTAAGCTTTGGTTGAATCTTTACTTACCGGGGCTGATCCATACGAGTTTCCTCGTTTCCTCGCAAGAAAAACACCCCTTCTCAGAAAATACGCCGGAATCCTACGCCACCCCTTTCTTCATGCCGGCAAACATTAGTTAGTCATCACTAACAACAAAAACGATATTACTCCAATTTTAAAAAGTTTGCAATGGCTAACCTAAAACAATTATTGATATACACAGCAAAATCCCCGGCTCGATATGCCGGG
>JAJDJB010000079.1 GCA_030266985.1 Synergistaceae bacterium OttesenSCG-928-D05 | reverse complement strand
ATCGTCATCTGGGAGATGGCACAATAGAAGGTCTGCATCACAAGGAATTTTGCGCGCTCAGCGTGCAGTTTCATCCCGAGGCTTCACCCGGGCCGGAGGATGCAGGCTATATTTTTGACGATTTTGTAGACCGCGTAAAAGCTGTAAAAGGAGCGGCAAAAGCATGAAGGACAATACAATAAAGAAAGTCCTGGTCCTGGGTTCAGGGCCGATAAAGATCGGACAGGCGGCGGAGTTTGACTACGCAGGCAGCCAGGCCTGCCGGGCGCTGAAAGAAGAAGGCTGCACAGTTATCCTCTTGAACAGCAACCCCGCAACGATACAGACGGATACGTCAGTGGCGGACATCGTCTGCATCAAACCCCTCCTGCCTGAAGTCGTGGAAGAGATTTTAAAAGAATACAGGCCTGACGGCGTAGTCGCCACACTTGGCGGACAGACGGGGTTGAACCTCTGCATGGAGTGCGGCAGGCGCGGCATCTGGGAAAAATATGGCTGTAAAGTACTAGGCACCCAGCCGGATGCAGTGGAACGCGCCGAAGGCAGGGAACCGTTTCGCAAGGCCATGCTTGATGCGAATCAGCCGATTATCGCAAGCCGCGGCATATCGACCGTTGCAGAGGCACAAGAGTTCGTTATGCAAAACCCTTTGCCTGTCATTCTACGCCCTGACTTTACGTTGGGGGGATCGGGCAACTCTGTTATATGGAGCGTCGAAGAATTAGTCGTAAAAACTGAAGACGCGCTCACGGCATCGCCAGTTGGTCGTGCTCTGATCGAACGCTATCTCGTAGGGTGGCATGAGATCGAAGTCGAAGTTGTGCGCGACGGGGCGGGTAACGCACTTGCCGTGTGCAGCATGGAAAATATCGACCCGATGGGCGTGCATACCGGCGATTCGATCGTTGTCTCTCCGGTCCTGACGCTGACGGATCGAGAGTGGCAGATGATCCGTACCGCGGCAATCCGCATCGTCAATGTGCTTGATATCCGCGGCGCATGCAATGTGCAGTTTGCCTTTGCTCCGGATGGTACGGAATATTACGTGATCGAGGTCAATCCGCGTGCGAGCCGTTCCAGCGCGCTCGCGAGCAAGGCGACGGGGTATCCGATCGCGCGTATTGCGGCAAAAATTGCGCTGGGGCTGAATCTGACGGAGATGGCGAACCCTGTGACAGGGGCTGGAAGCGCGCTTTCTGAACCCACGCTTGACTACGTTGCAGTGAAAGTCCCGTCCTGGCCGTTCGATACGTTTCCGCAAGCAGATGCATCGCTTGGGCCCCGGATGAAAGCGACAGGAGAGGTGCTTGCGCTTGGTACCACATTCTCGCAGGCGATGGTAAAGGCGTGCCGTTCGCTGGAAAGGGGACGTTTGCTGCCCGATCGGCGTATGCGTGTTTGGGATACAAAAAAATTATGGGAGCAGATTAACGCGCCGACAAACCTGCGGCTTGAAGCGATCACCGAACTGCTGCGCAGAAGTTCCGTAACAGTAGAAGAAATGGTGAAAAAAACGCATATCCGCAAATATTTTATTGAACAGCTTAACAAGATTCAACTTGCGGAAAAATATCTCGAAGAAGACGGTATAGGCGAAAATAACGAAAACCTAATTACAGCAAGACTCTGCGGCCTTTCAACAGGACAGATCGCAACGGCACTGAACATTTCCAGAATAAAGGCTGAAAAACTGATTGAAAAAGCGGGCGTTGTGACTGGCTACCGCGAAGTTGACGGTTGCGCGGGTGAGTTTCCCTCCGGCTCTGGTTACTACTACGGTGTTTATGGTGCTGGGAGTGACGCTTGGGAAGAGGCGGAGGGCGGCATCGCTGTACTTGGTTCGGGGGCGATCCGTATCGCGCAAGGGGTGGAGTTCGACTACTGCTGCGTGAAGGCGGTCGAGGCCCTGCGTCGGCGTGGCATCCGCGCGATCATGATGAATGTGAATCCCGAAACGGTCAGTACCGACCACGATATTTCAGATGCGCTCTATTTGGAACCGCTTACTGTAGACGATGCGATGCCTGTATTGAAACGCGAAAAAGTGCGCGGCGTTTTTGCCTGCTTTGGCGGACAGACTTCACTGCGCTTAGGCCTTGACCTTGCGGATGAGGGGATTGAATTGATGGGCCCGAGCGCAACGGTTATAGACGCGGCGGAAGATCGCGGCAAGTTCGCGCAGCTTCTCACGAAGTTGAAAATCCCTGAACCCGAAGGGGTCGATGTGGCGACGCTGGATGAAGGCCGCGCGGTCGCACAGAAACTGGGTTATCCGCTTATGGTACGTCCTAGTTTCGTTATCGGCGGTGTAGCAATGAAGACGGTGTACAGCGAACCGCAGCTTCTGGAAGTACTGGCGGAGGCATTTGAAGCGGTGCCGGGCCAGAAGGTCATGGTAGACCGCTTCCTCTCAGGCAGGGAATTTGAATGCGACGCGCTTTGCGACGGCCCAGATGTTTTGATTCCGGGTATTTTTGAACACATTGACCCGTCCGGGATACATTCCGGCGACTCGATCGCGATTTTCCCCAGTTTCTCTCTAACGGAAGAGCAGCAGCATGAGATTCTGAAAGTCGTGCAACTAATCTCGACTGAACTCAATATCAAAGGACTTTTGAATATTCAGTTTGTCCTGCGGGACGGCGTCTTCTGGATTATAGAAGCAAACCCGCGTGCGAGCCGTACTGTGCCGATTGGCAGCAAAATATCCAAGGTACCGATGGTCGATATGGCGGTTGGTATCGCACTTGGTGAAAAACTGCGTGATATGGGATACGAACTTGGTTTGATGCCATTCGGCGGTATTTGGGGTGCAAAAGTTCCCGTATTCTCGAACGATAAGCTGCCGGGGATCGACCCCAAACTGGGGCCGCGCATGATGTCTACGGGGGAAAGTCTTGGTCTGGGTGAAAACCTGGCAGACGCACTGATGGACGGACTCGAAGGCGCAGGCTGGCGCCCGCCGAAAAAAGGCCGTATCCTGATGAGCATTGCGGATACGCACAAGGCGGAGGCAATGTCCGTAGCGGCACAATTCCGGTCGATGGGTTGGTATGTGGATGCAACCGCAGGGACGGCAGCGTATTTGTCGCGGTGGGGTATAGATGTTAAGGCGATTGCGCTCGAAGACCTAGTCGATAAACTACGCGGCGGTGAGTGGGATCTAGTTTTAAACATCCCGGGCGGAAACGAGCGCAATATTCAGCAAGGTGCAGATATACGTCGGCAGGCTTCCGCCGCAGGCATTGCGTGTCTGCACTCCATCGCGGCGGCAATGGCGACCGCGAATAGTATTTCAAAAAATAACAAAAAAAAATAAGGCCTCTTCCCTTTTTTGCAAAAATGTCTTAAAATAATTACGTGCATTTCGTAAAAAACGAAGATATCTTAACTTGCAATTAGGGGAATGGAGGCGTTCTTT
>JAJDJB010000078.1 GCA_030266985.1 Synergistaceae bacterium OttesenSCG-928-D05 | reverse complement strand
TGTAATCGATGGCAGCATTGACATGACCGGAAATTATTCTGTTGGCATAACTGCGATTTCCGGCGATGCAACGATGGAAGGAAATATCCGCATCACCGGTACCAGTGGCCGCGGCCTTTTAGCCGAGGAAGGCGGCACGATCAAAATCGCGGGCGATATCGACATATTAGGCGATTCTATGATTGGCGCATACTCACGTTCAGGCGCCTCCATCGACGTTACGGGCGACATAGATATGATTGGAAATTCCTCCCACGGTATCTATGCCTTTGAAGGCGGTTATGTGCGCCAGTCCGGGGATATTACGACAAGCGGGAATAAATCATACGGCCTTTGGGCGCAAGAAGCGTCGTCGGTTATCGAATCGAAAGGAGAGATTCGCACAGACGGAGAGGCTTCGCATGGCGTTTATTCGGAAAAGGCCGGCTATATATCCCATACAGGCAATGTCACTGTAATCGGCGCTAATGCATACGGTCTGTGGGCGAACAACAGCTCCTCAATTGATATTACAGGTAACATCAGAACGGAAGGCGCTAGCGCCATAAGCGTATTTGCCAATCGCAGCTCGGATATCCGGGTAAAAGGGGATGTTACTTATATCGGCTCCGGCGCGTACGGCGTGTGGGCGAATAATAATTCCTCGATCGATATTTCGGGTAACGTTAGAACGGAAGGCGCCGGTGCCAACGGCGCGTATGCGGACAATAACTCGGATATTAAGATTGGCGGCAGCGTCAATACGGACGGCAGGCGCGCCGGTGGTGCTACGGCATCGAAGAATTCCAGCGTGGAGGTTGGCGGCTCGGTCACGACACGCGGCGAAGACGCACATGGCGTGTACGCTGAAGAGTATAGCCAAATCTACGTGCGGAGCGGTGATATTGTCACAAGCGGTGACGGCGCATATGGGGCCAGGTCATATGCAAACAGTGAAATAGAGATTGCAGGCGGCGTCCAAACGGAGGGCAAAGATGCGTATGGCGTGAAGGCGGAAGGCGACAGCCAGCTCTATGTGCGGAGCGGCGATATCGTCACAAGCGGCGACGGCGCATATGGAGCCTGGGCAATCGGAAACGGTACGATAGAGATTGCAGGCGGCATCCGTACAAAAGGCAAAGACGCGTTTGGCGCGCAAGCGTATGGCAACAGCGAACTCTACGTAGAGAGCGGCGATATCGTCACAAGCGGTGAGGGCGCATATGGTGCCTGCGCATACGGAAGCAGTGTAATAGATATTGCGGGCGGCGTCCGTACGGACGGTAAAGATGCGTATGGCGTGACGGCGGAAGGCGACGGGCATGTCTACGTGCGGAGCGGCGACATTGTTGCCAGCGGCGATGGCGCGTATGGAGTCGCGACGTATTACGGGAGCGATGTTCTGGTGGCTGCCGGCGATATTATCACAAGCGGTGAAGGTGCACATGGCATCTTTGCGCAGTATGGTTCCAGCGTGGACATTGCGGGCGGCGTCCGTACAGAAGGCAAAGATGCATACGGCGCGCAAGCGGAAAGCGGCAGCCAGATCTACGTGCGGAGCGGCGACATTATCACAAACGGCGACGGCGCATACGGCGCGGCGGCGCATGCCTACAGCTCTCTCCTGGTAGCCGCCGGCGGTATCGTCACAAGCGGCGACGGCGCGTATGGCGCCTGGGCGTCGGCCACATCCAGCATAGATATTGCAGAAGGCATCCATACGGAGGGCAGCGGTGCATTTGGCGCGAAAGTAGAAAACGCCGGCCAAATCTACGTGCGGAGCGGCGATATCAAAGTAAGCGGCGATGGCGCATACGGTGCGCTGGCTGATGGCAACAGTTATATCTTAGTTGCCGCAGGCGATATCATCACGAGCGGCGACGGCGCATATGGCGCCTGGGCATTGAATGACGCCAGCGTAGATATTATCGGCGGTATTCGCACGGAAGGAATAGACGCATTTGGCGCAAAAGTGGAAAATGCCGGCCAAATCTACGTGCGGAGCGGCGATATTGTAACAAGCGGCGACGGCGCCTATGGTGCCGGGGCATGGTACGAATCAGATCTGGATATTGCTGGCGGCATCCGTACGGAGGGTAAGGGTGCATTTGGCGCGTACGCGGAGGGCGACGCCTGGATTTTCGTGCGCAGCGGCGATATCATCACAAGCGGCGACGGCGCGTATGGCGCAACCTCCGCTTATGAATCGTTCATTGAAATCGCCGGCGGCATCGAAACGAATGGCGCTCTTGCGTACGGCGCGCACGCCCTCGACGACAGCGCGATTTTCATTTCCGGAGACGTTACGACATATGGAACCGCTTCCGGCGGCGTCCGTGCGGAAGAAATTGCTGTCGTTACAGTGGGCGGCAGCGTAACGACCTACGGGGATTATGACGAAGAACTTGAAATCTATGCGGACGCGGTCACCGCGCTCGACGGGTCTACCGTTAATATTGCGGGAGACGCAGTCACCTACGGGAAATATGCGTACGGCGTATATGCTAGAGATCTTGGTACGTCCGTCAAGATCGGCGGCGATGTCCATACCGAAGGTTACGATTCTGACGGCGTCGAGGCATACGACAGCGCTGACGTCACCGTCGGCGGCTGGATCGAGACGCTTGGCGACGACTCCTACGGCACCCTCGCATACAACAGCGCGGACATCATCGTCAACAAAGGCATCAAGACGGAAGGCAAAGATTCCTGGGCCGCATATGCAAGCCTTGGCGGCACCATCAACATCGCGGATCTCCTCTCCGGCGACCGCGTGCTGGTTTCAACGACGGGCGAAGGAGCGCATGGCTTGTACGTCAGCGAAAACAGCGCCATCAATATGCTGAATGGCGAGATCTCGGCAGAGGGAAATGCCGCATGGCATATGTATGTGAACAGCGGCGGCACGATTGACTTGACGGGCGTTCAGGCGGGCTTGAATGAGAATCTCAACCTGCTCCGCACGGACAGCGGCGGCACCCTCAACGCCAACGGCAGCCTCCTTGTCGGCGACATCACGCACAGCGGGAAGGACGACGGAACGCTTTCCGTACTCCTAGAAAATGGTACGGCTTTCTTTGGTTCGGCGAACGTGGAAGGCGACAACCCGAACGCGCATATCGACATCACGCTTGACAAAACCGACTACTGGTTCGTCACCAAAGCCTCCAATACGCAAGGCAGCCTCACCAACCGCGGCGTGATCGACTTTGATGACGACGATGACGATGATGACGAGCACTATAAAACGATCACACTCAATAACTTTACGGGCACGACCGACGGAACGACGCCCGGTCAGATCAGCATGAAAGCGGATATCAACGCCAACGAGGGCGACTGTATCCTCGGAACGGGCCGCGCAACCGGCGACAACCACATTGATCTCCAGCTGTCGAGCTATTCGGGTGCAGAAAGAATGGGCCAGGCGCTCATTCGCATGGAACACATCGGCCCCGCAGAGCCCGGGAGCGCGGAATCCGGCAATGTCCCGACCAGCGACGCGAACATAAAACTTATGGACAACGAAGCCACATTTAACGGCGTCGTGGACGCG
>JAJDJB010000076.1 GCA_030266985.1 Synergistaceae bacterium OttesenSCG-928-D05 | reverse complement strand
AGAATCAAACTGAAGGCATTTGACCACCGCGTACTCGACGCCTCTGCAACACAGATTGCAGATACGGCTGAGCGTACGGGTGCGAGAGTGTCTGGTCCGGTCCCGCTTCCCACGGACATTCAGAAGTTCACGATCCTGACGTCTCCGCACGTCGACAAGGATGCTCGTGATCAGTATGAGATCCGGACCCACAAGCGTCTGATAGACATCATTGACCCGACGCAGAAGACGATGGAAGCTCTTATGGAGCTCAACCTTCCTTCTGGTGTCGACATACAGATCAAGCTGTAGCGGTTTGATCTGAAAGGAGTGGAGCGTTTATGAGCATGGGGATTCTGGGCCGTAAGGTAGGGATGACCCAGGTCTTCGACGAAGATGGCAAGGCAGTATCGGTAACGGTTATTGAAGCCGGACCTTGCCCCATCGTTGAAATCCGGACACCTGAAAAGAACAGTTACAGCGCAGTGCAGCTCGGCTATGGCGAAGTGAAGCCCGTCAATGTTACGAAACCGAAGAAAGGCTACTTCGAAAAGCAGAATGTTGCACCGAGGCGCTGGCTGAGAGAGTTCCGCGTGGAGAGCACGACGGACTACCAGGTGGGACAGGAGATCACCGTTTCTCTGTTCCAGAATGGCGAAATCGTTGACGTCATCGGCGTCAGCAAAGGTAAGGGAACCGCAGGCGTAATGAAACGCTATGGTTTCGGCGGCGGACCGGCAAGTCATGGTGCATCGGTCACGCACCGTCACGGCGGTTCTATCGGTAACAGCAGTTTTCCTGGTCACGTTATGAAGGGCCGGAAAATGGCGGGTCACATGGGCAACGAGCGCGTCACCACCAAGAACCTCACGGTTTTTGCGATTGACGAAGAGAACAACCTGATTCTAATCAAGGGTTCTGTTCCGGGTGCGCGCGACAGTCTCGTGATGGTTCGCAAGACGGCGTAGGAGGCGGAAGACGATGCCTATAGTGAAACAGGTCAATTTTAAAGGCGAGATTATCGGCGAATTCGAACTCTCCGATGCTGTCTTTGGCGCCCCGATCCACGTACCGGCGATGCATCAGGTTGTGGTAGCGCATTTGGCGAATTGCCGCGTTGGCACACACAACACCAAAGACCGTGGGGATGTGCGCGGCGGCGGTAAGAAGCCTTGGAGACAGAAGCACACAGGACGTGCCCGTTCCGGCAGCACCCGCTCCCCGATTTGGGTCGGCGGCGGCGTTACACACGGTCCACACCCGAGAGACTATCATCAGAAGGTCAATAAAAAGGTTCGCCGCATCGCGCTTCGCAGCGCGCTGACTTTGAAAGTGCAGGAAGAGGGCATGCTCGTGCTGGATCGCTTCGAACTTGAAGCGCCGAAGACGAAGGCGATGTTGGAATTCCTCTCAATCATCGAAAGCGGCAAAAAACCATTATTCGTCCTTCATGAGACGAACATGGCAGTCGTTAAGTCAGCTGCGAACATTCCGGGCGCGGAAGTTTTACACGTCGACAGCGTCAACGTGTACGACCTCCTGAACCACGATCAGCTGATCGCGACACCCGAGGCTGTCAAAAAGCTCGAGGAGGTGTTCGGTTAATGAACGCAGTAGCCCACGACATTATTGTCAGACCGATTATTACGGAGAAGACAAGCCGTATGATGGAGCTCGGACAGTATACTTTCGAAGTTCTTCCCAAAGCGAACAAGATCGAAATTCGCAAGGCAGTGGAAGAAGTTTTCAAAGTGAAAGTTGTCAGAGTAAATACGATCCAGGTCCGTTCCAAACCGAAGCGGATGGGTGCCTTTTTGGGTCGTTCACGTTCCTGGAAGAAAGCGATCATAACCCTCGCCCCCGGTGAGAAAATCGCGTTCTTCGAGGGCGCAAGCGCCTAAGAGAAAGGGGTTAGCCTGATATGGGAATTAAGAAATATCGTCCCACTACACCCAGCCGCCGCCAAATGGCGACGCCCGACTATTCGGAAGTTACGAAGTCGAGTCCGGAACGCAGCTTGGTTGTATCCCTGAGTCAGTCAGGGGGACGTAATAACAATGGCCGTGTGACGATGCGTCACCGCGGCGGCCGCGGAAGAATCAAATACCGCATTATCGATTTTAAGCGCGACAAAACGGGCGTGCCCGGTAAAGTCGTAGCGATCGAATACGATCCCAACCGTTCGGCAAGGATTGCGCTCGTCTCCTATATGGATGGCGACAAACGCTATATCCTGGCTCCAGTTGGCCTCGGGGTGGGCGATAAGGTTTTGGCCGGTCCGGATTCGGACATTCGCCCCGGAAATGCGCTGAAGCTTAAGGACATGCCGGTCGGTACCGTCATTCACAACATAGAGCTCGAGCCCGGTCGTGGCGGCGTTATGGTCCGCTCGGCTGGCGTATCCGCCCAGCTTATGGCAAAAGAAGGCAAGTATGCTTTTGTCCGTATGCCGAGCGGAGAACTCAGACTTGTGCTGCTTGAGTGTATGGCAACGGTCGGACAGGTCGGCAACGAAGAACATGAAAACGTGGTATTCGGCAAGGCAGGCAGAACGCGCTGGCTTGGCAGACGTCCGCACGTGCGCGGTATGGTCATGAACCCTGTAGATCACCCGATGGGTGGAGGCGAAGGCAAGAGCAAGTCACACAAGCATCCTGTTTCGCCGTGGGGTACGCCTGCAAAGGGTTACCGTACGCGTAAGCGTAAGCCTTCGGACAAATTCATCGTCCGTCGCCGCAAAAAGTAGCCCGGGTGTTTAGGAGGGAATACAGATGGCTCGTTCGTTAAAAAAAGGACCATACGTCGACGCAAAACTGATCCGTAGGGTGGAAGACATGAACGAATCGGGAAGAAAAACAGTCATTAAGACCTGGGCCCGTAGTTCAAGTATCACGCCTGAAATGGTCGGCCACACGATCGCCGTCCATAACGGTCGCATCCACGTGCCGGTTTATATCAGCGACAACATGATCGGACACAAGCTTGGTGAATTTGCGCCTACGCGTAAATTCGGCGGTCACGCCGGCCAAGAGCGTTCTTCGAAGGTCAAGAAGTAGGAGGCGCGATGAGTATGGATGTAAAAGCAACGACTTCGCAGGTTCGTATTTCTGCGACAAAAGCACGCCAGGTTCTCGCGCTGATTCGGGGCAAAGATGTCTCGGAAGCGCTGCTTGTGCTGAAATATACGCCGAACAAAGGCGCGCGTTACACTGAAAAGGTGTTGAAGAGCGCTGTTGCAAACGCGGAGCACAATCATGGACTCGATATCGACAAACTCGTTGTCAAAGAGGCTATGGCGGATCAGGGTAGTTATTTGAAACGCTTCCGTCCCGTTTCGATGGGACGCGCACATGCGTTCAGACATCCAACGTGCCACATTTCTGTGGTTGTTGGTGAGAAATAAGGAGGGGTGAGACTGTGGGTCAGAAAGTTCACCCGGTAGGTTATAGACTTGGCGTTATCTACGACTGGGAGTCCCGGTGGTACGCAGATGGCAAAAAGTACGCGAAGTTCCTCCACAACGACCTCGAGCTCAGAGATTGGCTCAAGAAGCGTTGGGCAAGCGCGGGTATCAGCCGTGTTGAGATAGAGCGTATTGGCAATGTCATGCGTTTTACAGTTTGGACCGCACGGCCTGGTGTCGTAATCGGCAAGCAAGGTGCTGAAATTCAGGCAGTTCGTGAGGAACTCCAGGCAATGACCGGGAACCG
>JAJDJB010000075.1 GCA_030266985.1 Synergistaceae bacterium OttesenSCG-928-D05 | reverse complement strand
TGGCCAGCCGACGCGCGTCCAGTCCGCAATCGAAATGCGTGAAATCGCGGAGCCCGTCATTCGGCGTCGGGCGATTCGCCATCTCGAAAAAGGCCGCATCGTGATTTTTGCGGCGGGTACGGGTTCTCCTTATTTCTCGACGGATACGACGGCAGCGCTTCGCGCGTCGGAGATCGGCGCGGATTGCGTGATAAAGGCGACGAAGGTGGACGGTATTTACGACAAAGATCCGGCAAAATTCGACGACGCGAAACACATGCCAAGCGTGACTTACGACGAAGCGCTCCAGCAACATTTGAAAGTCATGGACGCCGCCGCCTTTTCTCTCTGTGAGGAAAATAAAATTCCGATCATCGTGTTTGACGTGCTCAACAAAGGCAACCTGCGCAAATTGTTGCTGGAGAATGAAGATATCGGTTCCATTGTGCGTTAATTGGTGTATCATATACACATTGAAGAAAATTCAACCATAATCTAAGGAGTGATCTGCGTGCCTCAGAATTTGATTAAGGACCTCAAGACCCGCAGTGAAAAGACGCTGGAACACCTTAAAGGAACGCTTCAGGGGATTCGCACGGGGCGTGCGCACCCGGCGCTTGTCGAAGAAATCAAGGTGGACTATTTCGGCACCCCGACGCCGATTAAAAACATGGGATCGGTTAACGTTCCGGAAGCGAGACAGCTCGTGATCACGCCCTGGGATAAAACGGCGATCAAAGAGATTGAAAAAGCGATCCAGGCGTCCCCGCTCGGCATCAATCCGCAGAACGACGGTGAATCGATTCGCCTGAACTTGCCGGAGCTTACAAAAGAGCGCCGCGTGGAACTCACCAAAGTGGTCAATAAAATGGCGGAAGAATCGCGTATCGCGGTGCGCAATATTCGCCGCGAAGTCAACGATGGCCTTAAAAAGCTGGAAAAAGAGAGCGCGATCACGGAAGACGATCTGAAGAAATTTACTAAAGAAGCGCAGGATCAGACGGACGCTTTTATTAAGAAAATCGACGGCATCCTTGCGGAAAAAGAAAAAGAGATTATGGAGAAATAGTTTTCTTGTCAGATTGACATTCAGCGCAGCGGACATGTTCTGCTGCGCTTTTTTGTAACTTTCGCCAGAGGAAGGGGAGCGCAATGCAGGCGGTTGAAAAAACGATACGGGAAAAATTAACGGAGTTTGTCGAGACGGATCACCGAAACGCGATGCCGGCGCATAACGGTATGCGCATTTACGATTCTCCGCTGATCGGTTTCGCTGCGGCGGATGATTCGATGTTTGAAACGCTGACCGCGCCCGAGATATTTGGCACGCAGCTGATTCGCCCCGGTGAATGGCTTTCTGGCGCAAAGACGGTGATTTCGTTCTTTCTGCCGTTTACGCAGGAAGTGCGCGCGTCCAATCGCGTGAAAGGACTTCCCTCGGAAGAGTGGGTGTCAGCCAGAATTGACGGAGAAGCATTTATCCGCGTAATACAGACTTATCTCGTTGAATGTTTTAAAACGTTGGATGCGGGGGCGGTTGCGCCGTCCCTTGATTCCCGTTTTTCCACGCAAGTGCCAAGGCCGGGGGAAGTGAAAATCTCGAACTGGTCGGAACGGCACACCGCGCATATCGCAGGGCTTGGTACGTTCGGTCTGCATCGCGCGCTCATTACGGAAAAGGGCAGCGCCGGGCGTTTCGGAAGCGTGGTTACGACGCTGGCAATCTCACCCACGGAAAGAAAATATAGCGGACCTTTCGACTACTGCCCCTATCTGACGAAAGGCAAATGCGGCGCATGTATTTCGCGCTGTCCCGCGGAAGCCATTGTCGACGGGAAAAAAGACAATCTGCGCTGTTCCGCATATGTGGACATGACGAAGGAGATGTTCAAACCGCGATACGGGTGCGCAAAGTGCAACATTGCCGTGCCCTGCGAAACGGGGATTCCGAAAATCTAAAAAATAAAAGCAAAAAAATAAAAAGAAAAAGACGGAGCAAAAAGGCTTCGTCTTTTTTTGTGTAAATTTTTTGCGAAAAACGTTTGCGAACTTTTTGAAAAAATTTCTTTAATTTTTCTAAAGAAAAAGCGTAACCGCGCAATAGGCAAGTAAAAGCGCCAAAACGATATTGATAATTCTGCTGTAGCGCGAGAAAAATTTTTGCAGGATCGCACCGAAAGCTGCCCATGTGATGATGCTTGCCATGCCGCAGCAGGTGAGCAAAAACGCGAAAAATAAATATTGGAGCGGCGTGCCGAAATAGGGCGTGATGAAAGTCGAAAACGTCGTGATGCCGAACAAAATCACTTTGATATTTACGAATTGCAGGAAGAAACCGACCGAGAAACCCGCCGGCTTTTCCGCGACGCCGTTTTCCGCGGAGGGCGGCGCGCTGCGTGCGATGCCCCAGGCGAGCCAGAGGATATAGGCCGCGCCGACGTATTTCATGACGGGCATAATTTTCGGAATTAGATGCGCAAGGAACGCGCTGAACGTGCCGGAAAGCGCCATGACGAGAAAAATCCAACCGTTAGTCCGCACTGCAGCGGGATCGTTTTTTTGAAGCCATGCCTGCTGCCGGTGCTCATCGCGAGGAGCGTGTTCGGCCCGGGAGTGAAGGTCGTGAGAAACATATAGGTTAAAAAAGCCGCTAGATTCGGCACGAAAATTGCCCCTTTTTCTTTCGTATAGTATAATGCACGTGAAAGCGATATATTGCTCTTCGTGCATTATACAATATTATATGTACGATATAATGTCAATAGGGAGGCCGAGCGAAATGACGAATTTAAACGAAACGATCTCGGAAAATTTCAAGCGTCTTCGCGGCGAGCGAAGCCTGAGCCTCGACGACGTCGCGAAACTGACCGGTGTGAGCAAGAGCATGCTCGGGCAGATCGAACGCGGCGAGGTCAATCCGACGATCACGACGGTGTGGAAAATCGCGAACGGCCTGAAAATTTCGTTCACGGCGCTTGTAAGCCGCCCCGAGAGCGATGTGGAAGTCGTGTGCAAGGACGATCTGCAGCCATTCAAAGAAGGCGGGACGGTTCGAACGAGTCCGGTTTTTCCGTTTGAAGAAAAGCGCGGTTTTGAGATGTATCTTTTTGAAGTCGAGCCGGGGGGCATACGTTCGGCGGAAGCGCATTTGCCAAAATCACAGGAGTTCGTAACGGTTTTCTCCGGCGTTCTTTTGATCAGCATAGACGGAACTTCTTATAAATTGAAAAAAGGCGACTCGATCCGTTTCAACGCCGACGTGCCGCATACCTACTGGAACGCGGGCGACAAGCTCGTGCAGGCTTCGATGGTTATCAGCTACGCGCCGTAGCTTTTCAAAATGGAAGAAAAAATTTTTCTCGAAAAAATAGAAAAACTTGGCGGGCGGCTTTACATTGCGGGCGGCTGGGTGCGGGATCGCGTGATTGGAGGAGAATCGCCCGAGAAAGATTACGTCGTGGTCGGGTTCTCGGAGGATGCGTTCGTTCGCGCTTTTCCGGACGCGCCGCGCGTCGGAAATTCTTTTCCCGTTTTTTTGCTCGAAATCGACGGACATAAACGGGAAGTCGCGCTCGCGCGGACTGAAAAAAAAAGCGGCAGCGGGTATAAAGGATTCGACGTTCGCGCGTCGGCCGGGGTGACGATCGAAGAAGATCTTTTCCGGCGCGACACGACGATGAACAGCATGGCGTACGATTTGTCGTCGGGCGAAATCACCGACCCCTACGGCGGGCG
>JAJDJB010000077.1 GCA_030266985.1 Synergistaceae bacterium OttesenSCG-928-D05 | reverse complement strand
TTGGTGTTAGTTTCACATATTCCGTTGTCGTATCAATATCTGCATAGACATCTTCGTAGTCAGGTAACTTCGATACAACATCCTTCAAGCCAACCTCGATTAATCTATACTTCACGGATTGAAAAGATACCTTGAAAAAGTCGCTTAGCTGTTTTATCAAAGCTTCACAAAAAACGAACTCTGAGCCTGAAAGAAACTCTTTGGCTTTCCTTTCAAAAGAAACCTTCGGCATTAACACTCTGGGGGCCAATCTATGCGCTTGCCATTCTAACCATCTTACTTCATTTTCTTTTGTTTTAGAACCTTCAGAAGGCGTAAAAAAAGTTTCGGATTGACGGCAAAGTATAGGATATAATTTTTCGGAAGCATTTCTGTTTTTGATTTTAAGAATTTCAAAAAAAGTCTTATCCTTTTCCCAGTGAAGAGCTTCATGGATTAATGTATTCCTTTTAGCCCCGTCTCCAAAAACTGCTTCCGAGCGAGGATCGATAAGAATTGTTCCCGCTTTGAACTCAGTAGGCGTGTATTGTCTTGTTTCTTCGTCATAAATATCTACACAGCAATCTAATAATAAACAACACCCGAAGATGTCAAAATCTCCAGACAAAGATACTTCTTGTACCGTAAGCCCCATGTCTTGAAATATTTGCTCAAGTGGAAGGGGCATTGGGGTAACCAATGCCTGCGCACAGTATTTTGTCAAGAACTTCGTTGCGTAATCATCTAATCGATTTTTTCCAAGAATCAACGCACCAGTCTTCTTATTAATATCATAGATGTCACTCGAAGTTACTTTGCTCTTCATTCTCCAATAGTTCTCCCTTTTCGATATAATCCAACGGCATTGTTTTCAGAAGCTTTTGTGCTTCTTTCCAAGTTGGGTAGGCATCCTCGACAAGAGAGTAGAATCTGTGAGTATGGTTTTTCTCGGTCAGGTGTATCAACTCGTGAATAACTACGTATTCAAGACATTCCACGGGTTTCTTGGCAAGCTGCAAGTTAATCCAAACTCTTTTTTTGTCAACATTGCAAGTACCCCACTTGGTTTTCATGTTTTTTATTTTATATTCATTTGCATGAAGATTGGTTTTTGATTCGCATTTTGCGGTCAAGCCCTCCAATACACGCTTCAATTCCTGTCGATACCATTCAGTAAAAGCCTGTTCACGAGCTTCTTTTGACGCCCCTTTTGGGGCTGTTAGAATCAGCTTATTAGGAGCTTTGGTAATTACATATCTATTGCCTTCATAAACAACCTGCAAGCGATATGGCTTTCCCCATAGGTAGTGCGACTCGCCAGACACATACTCACGTTCGGTTTGCCGTGTCTGAGACAGCATTCTGTCCCTAACTTTGATAATCTCGGGAATTTTCTTCAACACAAAAAGTCTTATCTCCCCATCGGGGTAATCGTAAGGGGAACTCACCGTTACATTACCTTCGGGAGGGTTCACCCTAATATAGAGATTTTTTAAGTTTTTCTTTTTGATAATTTCTATCGGCACTCCACCGATTATTGTTTCATCACTCATCGTATTCCACCTGCCTTCCAACTAAATCATAGATGGAATGTGTTTTTTCCGCTGCGGTTTCTTCGTCATAATCAGCCGACAATAACGTTCTATATATTGCATCCTGTATGTTGTTCTGCTTTTGACGATTTTTCCTCCAGTCAGGTCGAATAGCGCTGTGGATAGCTCTGTCCATATCTACTGCAAGATTTTCATTCTTATCGAAAAAGTCAAATAAGGTTCTGCGAGCTTCGCTATTTTTTACTGAATCGGGATAATCCGCTCTATCTTCTGGATGTAAAATGGCTTGCACCAACTCCACAACTTGGCGTAGGTATTCTTCATAACTTAATGCTTCAATTCGTCTTTGGTCAACAAGGGTTTGGAGCATTTCAGACAACTTGCCATAGTAAACCTTATTGGAAGACATCTTCTTAACGATTTCGTGCTGAAGGTTGTTTTCAATCGTTTCAGCTTTTGCATCGTTGCTTCCAGGCAAGTCCTTTATCAAAGCATCAATCGGAGTTGTAGTGGTGTTATCTAAAAGCAACTCAACAAGTGACATATCACCTAATTTGCTTATCACCGTGGAATCTTCAGCACGAATATAGGTATCAAGAATATAGCGCATATCAGCTTCATATGGCTTTAAGTCAATATAGTCGCAGCTTGCGAGTTTAATCATTTCTTTGATTTTATTATATCCCGCAATGGTGCTTCTAAGTTCTTCAACTTGCTTTTCTGAATACCCGTAATCACGCACAAGTCTGTCACAGCAGTTTACAAACGAACGAGTTAGAGAAGCGGTGAGGGAATAGAGAATATCCCTGAGACCTGTAATTTCATCATCTTCACTATCATCACCACAAAAGTATTCAATGTAGTCAGTATCTGCTTTAGGTTCATTGACATTCTCAAGCAAATCTTTTAGAGAAGCGATTGCGCCAACCATCTCGGATTTTGCTTCGTCATAACGATTTTTAATCAATCCCTCAACATCTTCCTTGTCAAGGGCATCGAATGCCTCGCTTGTATAGTCCGCAACAGCGAGCTGAACGTTGCGGAACAAATCCATATAGTCTACGATATAGCCGTAATCCTTATCTTCGCCGTCGGGTCTGTTTACACGGCAGATGGCTTGGAAAAGGTCGTGGTCTCGCATGGTTTTATCTATGTACAGATAAGTGGCGCTTGGAGCATCAAAACCCGTAAGAAGCTTATTGACAACAATAAGAAGCTTCATTTTTGTGGGTTCTTTTTTAAACTGCTCTTTTGCTTCTTTTTCAAAGGCTTCGATGGTTTTTCCGCCCAACATACGCTCGTAAATAGCTTTTTTATACTCTTCCTCGCTTTGTTGGCTCAAACTACTTGTTGCGGTTCTTACGCTTGCCGTGGTGGGTTCAAAAGATGTAACAACGGCACATTTTGTGAATCCGTTGCTCGTGAAAATATCCCAATATTTGCAGGCTTCGTACACACTGTCAGCAACAAGCATAGCTGTACCACGGTCTGTTTTGAGTCGTGGTTTCATGCTCATATCATAAATAATGTCGCCTGCGATTTTTTCAAGTCGCTGTTTCGAGCTATATAATTTACTAATGGAAGTCCAACTTTGTTTTAGTTGCGTTTTTGCTCGTTCAGTAAGTCCCGTAGTCTTGTCCTCAAACCAAAGGTCAACTTTGTCCTTATTGCTTAAATCTTGGTCAACATCTCTGGCTTCGTAACGCAGGTCAAGAACAACACCATCTTCAATACCTTCATTGAATTTGTATGTATGTATATACGTTCCAAAGGTTTCAAGACTTGTTGCTTTATCACTTTTAAGTAATGGCGTTCCCGTGAAACCAATAAGCAAGGCATCAGGCATTAAAACCTTAACCGCTTCATGCAGTTTGCCAGAGTTTGTCCTATGGCACTCATCAATAAAGGCGATAATTTTGCCTTTAGCCTTAAAGTCGGCAGGGAGGTCTTTAATAAGCTCACTACGATATTTTTCGATATCGGCATCTTTTCCTGCATTGTGTCCGCACTTATGAATCAAAGAACAAATAATTGAGTTATCGTTTTTATCAAGAAGCTTGCGTAAATCAGAA
>JAJDJB010000074.1 GCA_030266985.1 Synergistaceae bacterium OttesenSCG-928-D05 | reverse complement strand
AGAAGCGCGCGAAGACCTCGAAAGCGGCGAATGGATATTCGGACGCGGCGTCGCGGACATGAAGGGCGGCGGCGTCATCCAAATGGCGTTCATGGAATGGTACTCGAAACAGGAAAATTTCAAAGGCAACCTCGTGCTTCTCGGTCTCTGCGACGAAGAAAACCTCTCAGCAGGCGCCAGAACCGCGCCATTGCTCCTAAAAGAACTCAAAGAAAAATACGGGCTTAACTACGTACTCTCCCTGAACAGCGAACCCATCGACGACAAAGGCGGAGTAGAACGCCCCCAGATCGACGTCGGCTCCATCGGCAAAATCATGCCGCTCATCCACGCGCGCGGAACGCTCGCGCACACCGGCATGGTCTACGAAGGACTGAGCCCCGTCAAACTAATGGCGGAAGTCGTCCATAGACTGGACCTCAACCCCGCGTTCATAGATGAAATCGACGGCATCACGTCGCCCGCCGCGTCCTTCCTCTACCTCAAAGACGAAAAACAGATTTACGACGTTTCACTGCCCCTGTCAGCCAGCGGATTCATGAGCATCATGTTCGTGCGCCGCTCGCCCGACGAAATGATGCGCATCGTAAAAGAAGAATGCGTCAAAGCCTTCAACGCGGTCATCGAAGGCGCGCAGAAAAGCTACGACGTGTATCTCACCGCAGGCGGCTCGAAAACGCAAAAATTGCCGTGGAAAACAAACGTCAAACTCTACGCGGAACTCCACGCGGAAGCTCTTCGCGATTCAGGCGAAACCTTCACCGACGCGATGAAAGAACTCTCCGCGGCGCTCAAAAAGAAAGTCCAGAAAGGCGAAATGAACCTCGTCGAGGCGTCGCTCGCCGTCGTCAAACAGACCATGTTCTACATCAAAGACCAATCGCCCTGCATCGTCATCGCGCTAGTCCCGCCATACTATCCCGTCGTCGCCAACTCCATGCTCGGCGAACAGGCAGGCCGCGTCAACGAAGTTTGCGACAAAGTCATCGCGTACGCAAAAGAAAAATACAACAGGAACTACGTCAAATCCTACATCGGCGGCATGTCCGACCTCAGCTACTTCATGCAGAACCCCTCAGAAGCGGGCCGCGCATACGTGGAAGAGAACATGCTGCTCCTGAACGACCTGTACGATTTCCCCTTCAATGCGATCGACGCAATCTCCATGCCCGTTCTCAACGTAGGCCCGCTGGGCAAGAACATTCACAAATACACCGAGCGCGTACTCAAAAAAGACCTCTTCGAAAGAACGCCGGCGCTCATGAAATTCACCATCGAGTCCATGCTGCACTAAAAGCAGTTCACGCACGGGAAATATAAATAGCAGTAAGTAGCATAAATCAACAATGCCCTTGATACCAAGGGCATTGTTTTTTTAATATCAACATGATATCATTTGGTTATCAATAAATATAATGAGCATACATTTCAAAAAGGAGTCTTGCTGCATGTATCGTGAGTTACTCAATCTTATTTCGAGCAGGGAATGGGCGTTATGTTTCATAGCCCTTCTCTTCTTGATATGGAGCTTAACTAAGCCGGGGATTCGGGAAGGCTATCGGGGGCTAATGCGAGCCGCGTTGAATAGACATATACTGCGTTTTGTTTTCAGTTTTGTCTTATATGCAATTCCGTTGGTGTATATTTTTCATGTAGTTGAGATATGGGATACGAAGATGAGCAAAGAGTTTTTTCTTTGGTTTTTATTTGTTGCGTTGCCCTTTGGTGCTGACTTTATAAAACACTCCGTCAAAAACAAGGATAAACCTACAATTAGGAGCAGGCTGAAGGGAGTCCTAGTCTTCTCTGCTTTTGTTGCATATGTTATTAATCGCTATACTTTCCATTTTGTCGTAGAAGTTATTTTACTAGCCGTCCTTATTTTCTTCACTCTTATGGATGAATATGCAAAGTATTATGATGACTCAGGAATGATTCAGAAGTTAACATCTCCATTGCTTCTGCTTATATATTCCTTAACGTTATTTTTTTCTATTAAATTATTTATCGAAAATAGCTCGAAATTTGATATATATGAATCAATTCTTGAAGTTTTAATGCCGTTCATTTGGACGATTCTTTATATTCCTCTCGTATGCTTTTGGAGATTTTATTCTGCTTATGAGTTCTTAATTTTGAGAGCAACTCATAATTGCAGTTTGAGTAAATTAGAATATAGCCGGCGTAAAAAGGAAATTCTAAAAATTTCTAGGCTATCCTATAGTCGATTAAATGATTTTGATAATCATTATTTTCATTATCGATACTTACTGTCTCCAGACGGAGACTTTGATCGGGTTGTTGAAGCGTATCGAAATCGGGAAGACATCTCCTATCTTCTGAACGATGAAGGACAAATTATGGAAGAGGCTTAATTTGTCACATACAACGAAGAAATTGCACTGCCTTGCTTTACCTTGAAATGTACGCCTATTAGATGTACAATATTGGCGGAGGTGTGGCCCATGAATGCACACGCAGAATCGACAAAAAGAAGCGATAGGATAGCGGCGCGGGTGCCGCATGGCATCAAAGAAAACTGGATACGGGCGGCGGAATTACGTGGGCAGAGCCTGACGGATTTCGTCATTGTCGCCGCCAACGCGATGGCAGTAGAAACATTTCGGGAGCATGAAAGAATCGAATTATCGAGACAAGATCAGATTAAACTTGCTGAAATGCTTATCAACCCGCCGGAGTTGTCCGAGCGCATGAAACAAGCTCTCAAGAAACGTATGTCCAGCGCGGGTGCGGAATAGGATGGGCTATTCGATTCTTCCGTACGATAAGAAATATGATAAATCGACGTTTAGCTGCGGCGTTCCGCCGCTGGACGACTATCTGCAAAAACAGGCCGGGCAGGACATGCGCAAACATTATGCGGCCCTGTTCGTCGCGGTTGACGAAGAGGCGCGTATCGTCGGATATTACACTCTCTCCAACGCAAGCATTCCGCTGCTCGACATTCCAGAAAACATGAAAAAGAAACTGCCGAAATATGCCGATGTCCCGGCAATTCGCCTCGGTCGCCTCGCAGTCGACAAACGCGCGCAAGGGCAGGGACTCGGCGCGGATTTACTAGCCGACGCGGTCTTTCGCGCGGTTTCCAACGTCTCCGCCTGGACCGTTCTTGTCGTCGATGCCAAAGACGAAACCGCAGTCGCGTTTTACCAAAAATTCGGCTTTGCAAAACTGCTCGATGACGACCGACACCTTTATATCATGCGCCAATCGATTGAGGATTTCTTGCAAGGGGTGTGAGGGGGAAGTATAAGCCCCGTACCCTTGAGTGGCAATCAGTCTTCGATATACTCGCAATCTACATGTAATGCTATAATTTTATAAGATGAAAAGTAAATTTGCTTGGGGGCATTTTTATGATACCAGAGAGAAAGATAAAAATTTTTGTAAGTTCGATGTGCGGTGATGAACCAGGCAGGGAGAAATATAAATTAGTTCGCGCTGCAATCGTAGAACTTATCGAATCTACAAATTTTGCAACAGCATACGCTTTTGAATATGAGGGGGCTTCGTCAGTAAGCGCAAAGTGTCATTATATTATGAATTTGAAAGATAGTGACCTTTGTGTTTTTTTAATAGATAATTTTGATAAAATATCTAAGGGGGTGCAAGAGGAAATTAATTTAGTTAAAAAACATAGAATAAAATCATTATGTTATTTCTGCGAAGAAAATTCTAAGAAAAAAACATCTTTTCAGATTGAAAT
>JAJDJB010000073.1 GCA_030266985.1 Synergistaceae bacterium OttesenSCG-928-D05 | reverse complement strand
CGAAAGACTTTGTCGACGGCGGCGAGATTAACTCCAGCGGCGCAGGATTCTCGTTTGAAGCAGGCAAACGCTTCCGCTTCAACAAAAACACCAAAGGCAACTGGTACGTCGAGCCTCAGCTCCAGCTTTCCTGGCAGCACATGGACGGCGGCACGTTCCACGCCAGCAACGGCCTCAACATCGGCGTTGACAGCTATGACTCCATGATCGGCCGCGCAGGCGTACTGCTCGGCTACGAAACAGGCCGGACGAACTTCTACGCGAAAGCGTCATACCTGAAAGAATTCGACGGTGACATGAACATCTACGCAAACGGCGTCAACATCTGCGAATCGATGGAAGACAAATGGTGGGTGTACGGAGTTGGAATCACGCACCAGATGAACGCGACGAACGCGCTTTACTTCGACTTCGAGCGCGCATCGGGCGGCGACTTCACGCAGAAGTGGCAGATTAACGCAGGTTGGAGAATCAGCTTCTAAGGAAACATTAACGCATATTAGATTTGTCGGGCAACCCGCTTGGCAAAACACCGCGCAAGGCGGCCTGGATCCCCCTCCGGGCCGCCACCTTTAAAACGCCACGTTAAGCGTCGCTAATATTCCAAGGCTATACTTGCGTATGAACCCGCTCCCCGCAGGGCGGGGATGTTTTTAACTCTCTGTCCTTATTTTAATTTTACATAATGCCCTATGCATGCGTCATGTGTGTCTTACTATTTGGTACATAGGTTTCATATATACTAGACAATTGACAGAGAAGTATTTATAATAGTAATGGTGTGTTTTTTACATAACTTTTTAAAAAGCTTGCGTGGAGGGGGACACGATGAGCAATACCTACTTCCCAAAAACAGCAGTCAATTTATCAGGTGTTTTTGCCGCCTTCTTCGAGGGTTTGTCTTTCTATTGGGGACCCAGACAAAGTCTCTCTGACATCCCGTCTTTCTGCTTCAGACAAAAGCGGCATGGTGTTTTTTGTGCCTGTGCCAGTTCTTCCACTTCTATATATAACGGTTTTCCAATATTAAAAAAACACAGCGACTCGAATCCCCCGCGCAGCGGGAAATTTTGTGCGGCGGGGACATCATAAGATGAACATAGGCATTGTTATGTGTAACAGGGGGCGATCGTAAATAAAAAAAATCTGAAAATAGCGGACACGAGGTGTGTAAGATTGTTTTTCATATTGCTTAGGTATGGAAATGGGATATGGGATATTGAACCGGATTCATATTTTGACAGTCTGGTTGATATCCCGAAGGAGGGGCAAAAAGAATGATTTGTACGCGGAATAAAAAAACGCTTCTTGTTTTAACATTTGCGATGTTTTTTTCGTTTGCCGCAGTTGGCGGCGCGATGGCAGAGACTACGGTAACAAGCATTGATGTGACGACGAACAAAACAGGGGTCTCTGTAAGCACATTAACCACACCGCTGCTTGTCACGCCGGGCGGTGTGCACATTCATGGCGGCGCTGTCACAGCAGGGCGCGGTGTGAATCTAAACGCAAACACGTCTGCCGATATTGCCGGTGGTATAAAAATCAGCGATGGGGCGTCCTTCAGCTACGGTGTCCATTCTGGTACAAAGGTCAAGGATTCTATCGCCAATACACATGCAATCGTGACGGACGGAATAGAGATTGCATCGGCAGGAAAAGGGAACTACGGTATTTTCATCAATGGCAATGGAACGAATACGATCGCCGTAGATGGCGGTATCAAAATTGTGTCGAGCGATGGCGCTGGTAAACTGGAGAACTTCAACCTCGGCATTTATGCCACAAGTGCAGACGCAATAAGTGTTGGCGGCGGGATACTACTTGACGACGTAACTTATGCTAAGGGTATCGAAGCCACGTCGGTTAATTCAATAGATATTTCCGGCGGTATCAAGGTGTCCGATAGTAGCCTCTTTACTGTCGGTGCCACACTCAAATTGGTAAAAAATGTAACGATCGACGGGGATATAACGCTTGATAACACAGATGACGTCGATGGTATAAATGTCAGTTATAACCGCGCAACCTTTCCGGAGGATCCAAATGCAAGAACATACCTTACCCTAACGGGTGATGCCGTGATCAATGGTGGGCAAGGCAGTACGGCTTTAGTATTGCAAGCATGCACTATCGATATGACGGGTGACATTCACCTTGTGGATGGAGAAAAAAATTTAGGTGTTTCTTTGTTGAACGGTGGCGACAACAGCAATTCTCATATGAATCTGGAAGGGGATATCGTGCTCTCGGGCGGAAAAGAGAACACCGGTATCGAAATAGACGGTACTCTTTATTGTGCACGTGTTGATCTTGGCGGCATACTGAAAGTTTTGAACGGAGACAACAACCTTGGTTTATGGGCTGGATCAGCCAACATTTATTTGGATGGTCTGGAAGTTTCCGGTGGGCAGAACAATACTGGCATCCGCCTGGAAGAACTTGACTCGCTGTACCTTGACGGTAACGTGGAGGTTTCTGGCGGGGAGAATAACATCGGTGTCCTTTTGACTGGGGCGCATTATAGGGCCCGGGACTTCGAGAACTATGCAGAAATCAACGGCGATATCATCGTCTCAGGTGGCAAGAATAACGCGGGGCTTGTGGTCTTTGGCGCCACGCGGATGGATGACGATGAGAAATTTGAGGCGCTCGTATCCGGGGACATCTCCGTAGACGGCGAAGGCGCAGTCGGGGTGCTTGTTTCCCATGACCAAAGCTACCTCTATCTCTCGAACGGCAGCATAACGGTCGAGGACGACGCGAAAGCGGGCATCTTCGTTACACAGGGCGCTCATGTCCTCCTTGAGGCGATGACGCCGGGCGCGCGCAGTGATACGACATTGATCTTGACCGACTCTTCGGGCGATGTGCAGGCTACGGGCAGCAATCTCGCGGGCAATATCGTTCACACAGGCGCGAAGGACGGCATCCTTTCCGTATTGCTGTCCGGCGACAGCAGCCTGACCGGTGCAGTAAACGTTTTGGATATAAATAACCAGAACGTCGGCGGTCTTGCGCTTAACCCGAACGCGAAGATTGACCTCACGCTCGAAAATAGCACATGGAACGTTATGGACAATTCGCACACCAATGGCTTCCTGAGCATGGGCGCGAACAGCGCAGTCGATTTCAGCGGCTCCGCGATGGGCACGACCGCGCGGGTAAACAGCCTGACGGGCGCCAAGGAACGCTTCGTCATGAAGACCGATATCGCAAATGAAACGGCAGACCGTCTCATCGTCGAAGGCACGTCCGCGGGGAATCACAGCATCAGCGTAGCGAACCAGGGCGGCGCGCAGGTCACAGGCAAAGAGCGCGTAATCCTTGTCGAAACAGCGGACAAAGAAGCGGGCTTTACACTCGCAAACAGCGCGGTCGATTTGGGCGCGTTCACCTACTACCTTGGGAAAAACAGCGACGGCAAAGGCGAATTTGACGCAGCCGGCGGCCAGTACTGGGAACTCTTCGCACACGGCGGCGGCAGCACGCCGGACGACTCCAGCAACACCGGCAGCGACGCGGTCAATACCTTCATCGGCAGCTACTATCTCGCATACGCGGACACCGATACTTTAATGAAACGCGTTGGCGACCTTCGCAACAACACCTACCAGCACGGCGCATGGTTCCGCGCCTACGGCGGTAAATTCGAATCCGACTCGAGACAGTACGTCAAAGACTTTGAGCAGGACTACTGGGCAGTACAGGTCGGTTACGACAACAAACTCGACCGTGACAGAAGCTGGTTCAAAAAAGGCGATACCTATGTCGGCGCATATATCGGCATCGGCAACAGCGAC
>JAJDJB010000072.1 GCA_030266985.1 Synergistaceae bacterium OttesenSCG-928-D05 | reverse complement strand
GATGGCGCCAGCACCTTCGTTGGCAGCTATCTCCTGGCATACGCGGAAACGGAAACTTTGATGAAACGTATGGGAGATCTCAGGTCTTCTCCGTACAGCAACGGCGCATGGTTCCGTGCTTTCGGCGGTAAAGTCGAGTCCGACGCGAGACACTTCGTTAAATCTTTTGAACAGGACTACTGGGGCGTGCAGCTCGGCTACGACACGAGGCTTGATCGTGATCGCAGCTGGTTCAGGAAGGGCGACACGTATGTCGGCGCCTTTATCGGCCTTGGCAACAGCGATCTTGACTATACTTCGGGCGGCAGCGGCAAGATTGAGCAGCAGTCCCTCGGTATGTATTGGACGTATATTGCGGATTCCGGCTTCTACTTCGATGCCGTCGCGAAATATGTCTGGGGTCAGAATAAATTTGACTCTTACGACAGCGCGCGAAACTATGTTGACGGCGGGGAGATTAACACGAGCGGCGTGGGACTTTCCCTTGAAGCAGGAAAGAGATTCCGTTTCGGGCAAAATGGCAAAGGCGGCAGTTGGTATGTGGAACCGCAGTTGCAGCTTGCGTGGCAGCATATGGGCGGCGGAGCGTTCCATGCGAGCAACGGGCTTGCGATCGGAGTCGACGGCTATGACTCGCTCATCGGACGCGCCGGGTTCCTTCTGGGCTATGCGACGAACAGGACCAACTTCTACGCGAAGGTTTCCTATCTCAATGAGTTTAAAGGGGATATGACGATCCGTGCGAATGGAGTCGGCATCAGCGAATCGCTAGACGATAGTTGGTGGGCGTACGGGATTGGGCTGACGCATAAGCTAAACGAACGCAATTCGCTTTACCTTGATTTCGAGCGCGCTTCGGGCGGCGATTTCGAGAACAAGTGGAACATCAACGGCGGATGGAGAATTAGTTTCTAGTTTAAATTATAAGGATGAAAAAACGAGGGGCTGCTATATCGCCCCTCGTTTTTTTATGCCGAAGCGGCGGGAAGTCCGCGAATGTTCTTTCTTTATAATATAGAGACGATTGGATTATTACGCTTTTCCCTGCGCGCGCGCTGCGGGCACTGCTTCCGCAATCACCACGCCCGCAAGAATCAGTGCGGAGGCGATGAAGATGCGCAGTGTCATGGGTTCGCCGAGGAAGATGATGCCCAGTCCGCTTCCGAATAGGCCGGACGTGGAAAGTAAAATTGCGGCGTGCGTTGCGGTCGTGTATTTTTGTGCGACGTTCTGAAGTACGAGCGTGAACGCAAAGCCTAGCGTTGCCGCGTAAAGGATTGCGATCCACGCCGCTTTTCCGATGTTTGCGGGGAAGGGTTCAAAAATCAGCGCGCAGACCAGGGAGAGCAGCATGCCGCCGAGTGCCTGCCAGCAGGCGAGTGCGTAGGGATCGACGTTTTGTACGAATTTCTGGACGAGCAGGATATAGGCCGTTACGAAGAGCATTGAAGCGAAGCAGAGCGCGTCGCCCGTGTTGATGGAGAAAGATGAGTCGAGCATGAGTCCTGCCATTCCGGCGGTGCAGAGCAGAACGGAGCAGACGATGTGCCAGCCGGGGAATTTTTTTGTCATGATCCAAACCGCGAGCGGCACGAAAACGACGGACATGGAGATAATGAAGGATTGGTTGCCTGCGGTGGTATAGAGCAGTGCGACCGCGCCTACAAGATATGCGCAGATAAAGACCATGCCGATCATGGTCCCCTGTGCGCGTGTTTTGCGGGGCAGCGCAAAGGCGCGTTTGCCGAACAGGAGCATGACGGTTACATAGGCGAAGAGAAATCGCAGCGCGCAGAACCAGAACGGCGTGATGCCGGAGAGCGCGTCGCGTATGACGACGTTCGTCGCACCCCAGATAAAGGCAACGGTCAGGATTCCGAGGTCTCCCAACAGCATATAAAGACGTTTCTTTTCCATTAAGAAGCCTCCCGGAATCTGTCAGTGAATCGGTGTTGCACGTTTGTCCCTGATGAAGATAATTGCGACTGCGGTTGCAAGAAGCAGCATCGCGAAGAAATAGTAGCAATTTTTAAGGTCGACGGATCGTCCCGCAAGGCCGCAGATAATCGGCCCGAAGAAGTATCCCGCGCCCCAGAATAGATAGTAAGCGCCGGAGATCGTTCCTTTCAGGTGGTCGGGCGCCCGTTCGTTCATAAATGCCATTGACGCGACAAAGAAACCGCCCAGCGCGCCCGCGGAGATCGCAAGCAGCCCGATTGTGGCGGCTTTTGGCGCGTTCGGGAAGAGGAGCCAGCCGAGCGTTGAAATCAAGAGCCCCGCTACCATGAATAATTTACGTCCGTATTTGTCCGAGAGCGGCCCGAATACGAACTGCGCCGCAGCGTAACAAAGAAAGTAAGCGGAGAAAAGCGCGCCGATTTCTATTTTTGAGTATGCTTTTACGGTCGTGAGCCAGCCGGGGATGATGCTCAGTATAATCCCAAGTCCAGCGCCGTAAAGGAGGATTCCGAGGAGCGCGATGCGGACGGGCGCGTCCGAGAGGAGCGCAAGCGCGCGCTTGAGCTCGAAGGATTCTTTATCCGCCTCCACGACCGGGCCGCGGTTTTCCTGCGTGAAAAAAATGATGAAAACGGAAAGCACGCTCAGCGCGCTGAAGAAGAGGAAACCGCCCGTTTCGCCGAAGACGTGCGGCAAGGCGGGCACAAGCAGCGGTCCAATTGCGAGCATCACGTAGATTACGGCGGTGTAAATGCCGATCATTTTTCCTTTTTTCTCCGGGTACTCGATTGAAATGAGCGCGACCGCCATCGAGAGCACGGGAATTTCCCCGGTGCCCTGTACCGCGCGTCCCAGAAACATCATTGCGGGCGTTCTGCCGAAGTAAAAAATCAGGCCGGAAAGGACGGCTAAAATATACCCCATTAGAAGGAAGGGTTTGAAACCATATCGGTCCGCCAGATTCCCAAATGGGATTTGAAACAGCACGAAGGGCAGGGCGTAGCACGAAGCGACAAGGCCGACAAGAGAGCTGTCTCCACCGCTCAGATAGATGACGCGCCCCGGTATCCCCGATGTTACGATCCCAACGCCGAGCATTGAAATTGCTACGGCAGCGGTGAGCCCCGCATAGATTTTCGTTCGTCTCGCCAGCACATGAAAGCCCCCGTGAAAAACAAGATCCCCTGTCTGCTGATTGTAACAGAAGTTTGCAGAGATAATGCGGCAAATTGTATGCGAAAAAAGAATGTTGTTATGCATTTTGTACAACTATGCTAAACTACGCTCGATTCGAAACTATATCCCGCGGGAGGGTGTTTTGTTTGTACAGTTACGTTATGCCGGTTGTCCTGCTCTTTGTATCGAATATCTTCATGACCTATGCCTGGTATGGACATTTGAAATACATGGACGCCAGGCCGCTGATGTTTGCGATTCTTGCAAGCTGGTCGATCGCCTTTTTCGAGTATTGTTTCCAGGTTCCCGCGAACAGGCTTGGATATCAGGTTTACACGCTCGCGCAGCTCAAGATTATGCAGGAAGTTATCACGATGTGCGTTTTTGCTGGGTTCTCTCTCTTTATCATGAAAGAGAAGTTGACGCTGAATTATTTATGGGCTTCCATGTGTATGATCGGCGCAGTTTTCTTTTTGTTTCGGGCGCAGTAGTTGTGTCTACCGGCTTTATAGCGTCTCTGCGGCAAAAGAATTTCAGCCACTTTCACATGTAAAAATCGGAAAGGGATTGTGAAAGGCATAGAGACCAGAACAAGATTTTTAGCCCAAAAACCTGTTCACGAGCCCGTGTGTCCTATGCGAAAAATCGCAAAAAAGTTAAAAAAAATGCTTGACGAAAGAGCGGAAGAATAATATACTACCC
>JAJDJB010000071.1 GCA_030266985.1 Synergistaceae bacterium OttesenSCG-928-D05 | reverse complement strand
TAGGCCGTGCTGCCTCCATGATTTTACCATAAAACGATATAGAAAATGCTATAACGGCAGAATATCAATAAAATTTTCCGGTATTTTCAAGTGTGTCACGTCATTGAAGAAAGAAAGGGATCGAATCCCATGCTTGTCCACATTCAAAAGGGAGATCGAACAATTATCCATCCGCAGACGCCAGAATATATTACTCCTTGGGAATCCTGTCAGATGCAGCAGAAGCGCCCGAAAAATCGCACCATGCGCAACCACAATCAAATTCTCCTCACGCATTCCGCAGATGTGGTCGGACGCTTGCTTTGCCCTGGCGAATACCGCCTCGGGCGTCTCCCCGTTCGATGGGGTCACGTCTATCTGCGAATCACGCCATGCTTCAAACGTTTCTTTGCTAAAGCGGTCAACAATTCCACGCACCGTCAAGCCTTCCCAATCGCCAAAATTGACCTCGCGCAGCGTCTCCAGCGTCTGCACACCGGGCACCCCACAGGCCGAGCCGATAATCTCCGCTGTCTCCATTGAGCGTACGAGCGGGCTTGAGATTATCGCGTCCACTTTGATTTTCGAAAATCGTTTTCCCGTCAGGCGCGCTTGTTCGCGCCCCTCGCTGGAAAGCGGAATATCTGTCGAACCCTGATAGCGGAACGATTTATTCCACTCCGTAACGCCGTGCCGCACCAGAAAGATACGTCTTCCGGCAGAAGGCGAAAGCCCCGGCGCTTCTTCTGTCGTATGGATTTTCTCCTGATTCATTTGGAACCTCCGACTGCTGCAAACTCTAACCGCAGGCTATTTTAGCATGCCGGCACATTCTTCGGTACATACAGATGCATTTCGAGAAGTTTTTATACGGAGTGAAGTGCTTTTGGAGTACGTGCTATTTGGGGCATAAAAAAAGACCTTTGCGAACCTTCGCAAAAGTCTTGATATTACTGGAGCCGGAGAGCGGACTCGAACCGCTGACCTGCGCATTACGAGTGCGCTGCTCTACCAACTGAGCTACTCCGGCGGCCTCAATTTTTTTCAAAATTGGCGGTCCCAACGGGATTCGAACCCGTGTCGCCGCCTTGAAAGGGCGGTGTCCTAGGCCTCTGGACGATGGGACCGCGAAAGTGGTGAGCCGTCCGGGACTCGAACCCGGGACACCCGGATTAAAAGTCCGGTGCTCTACCAACTGAGCTAACAGCTCACTCAACCAATCTCACGAAGGGTTATTTTACAGTTTTTTTCGAGAAAGTCAATAAGAAAGCGGTCACAAAACAGTAAAAAAGATATAAATTATTTTCCGCGACAGAATCCCGCGCATAAATTTTCCGGACAATCGAGCTCCCCTAATTCCTCATGAAGCCAGTCTATTGCAGGGTGTTCACCCATACCAAGCCAGGAAGCCGTTTGCAGATGCAGACATTTCGGCGCAGTCGCACTTACCGAATAATTGATTCCGCCAACCCCTGTTTCAGATAAACTCTGTAGGAAGGCCGGGTGTTCCGCGCGAATTTTTTCCAGCTCTTCGGGATAGATCAGCTTCGTGCGAAGCTCCGCATATTTTTTATGAAACTCTAAAACTTGGAGAGCCTCCGCGGCAAAGATTTTTTCCAGTTCATGTATTTTCTGTTCGGACTCGAGCGCACCGCATTTTTTATCCAGATACGGACATGTGAGCCAGAAGAGAGTGGGGAAAGGAGAAGCTCCTGCCAGCGGATGGCATACGATCACCTGAGGAAAACCGTATGCACATCGTTTTGCGACAAAACGCACGATAGAAGGGTCGAACCGCCTTCCTGCGCATTGCGCGGAGAGTGATTCAACATCCGATTCGCAGACCGGCGTCCAAAAAAAAGGAGGATCGAAATCCTCCGGTTTTCCTTTCGATATTGGCGCCAAAGTTATTTCTTCCCGCCTGTGCTGCGCCGCTTGGATCCCCTGGGGTCCTTCGACTTGCTGTTCAGGTCGGCGATTTTTTCGTCGCTGAATTTCATAAACCCTGCCAGCTTCTTCTCGAAATCGTCTTCCCTGTTCACAGGACGCGGCTGTGGTTCCCTGACCTGCAAAGCCTTGATCGACAGGTCTATCCTACCCTTGTCGTCGATTTTGATCACCTTTGCCGAAACCTTTTGCCCGACTTCAAGGATGTCTTCGACTTTTTTGACGTAGTTGTGTGAAAGCTCCGATATATGTACCATTGCTTTCTGACCCGATTCAAGTCTCACGAACGCACCATACGCGGCAAGGTGTTCAATTGTGCCGTTCACCACATCCCCAACGCTTACGGCCGTTGTTTCCGGCGCTTTTTCCGACATATGCAGATCTGACCTCCAGATAGTTTTCGTTCCTATGAAAGGAACTTTTTTCTTTCTTGCGTGTGCGATTTTATCACAAATCTAAAAAATTTCCAGTACAAAAGAGTACAAAAGGAGTACGTTTTAACGTGTGTTAAAGAACGTCCTCCAGTACCTCTACAACGCGCTGCGCCTGCATAGGTTTGATGAAGAAATCATCCGCCCCTGCACGCATCGCTTCGATGACCTGCATCTCCTGACCGAGCGCGCCGGCCATGACAACCTTCGCCTTCGGATGCTTCCCCTTTATGGCCTTGAGCGCTTCGATCCCGTTCATCAGCGGCATCGCAAGATCGAGCGTCACGATATCCGGCTTCAGCTTGTCGTACATTTCGACCGCTTCCTGGCCATTTTCAGCTTCCCCTACGACATCGTAGCCGCTGCGCAGCAGCAGATCCTTTAAGATCATCCTCGTATGCGCAGAATCTTCTGCAATCAGAATTTTTGCTCTCATGCGATCGCTTCCTTTTGTAGATGTTAGTGTTACCGATATTTAGTGTGCTGGTATTCCGAGTTCTTCCAAAAACAGCGGGCTAAGGACTTTGATATAGGTTCCCTTCATCCCGAGGCTCCGACTTTCGATGATTCCTGCGCTGCCGAGTTTCCGGAGCGCATTCACAATTACGCTTCTGGTCACGCCGACACGGTCCGCAACTTTACTTGCCACGACGACACCTTCGGAGCCGCCCAAATCTTCAATAATATGCTTGACCGATTCGACTTCCGAGTAGGAAAGCGCGCGCATTGCCATTTGGACGACAAGGCGTTCGCGGCCGCGTTCCTCAATCGATTTGCCGCGCTCGTTCAAAATCTCAAGCCCGACAACAGTCGAAAGGTACTCCGCGAGCACAAGGTCCCGCGTGTCGAACTGACAGCCAAAGCGCGCTAGAATCAGCGTGCCGAGGCGCTCGCCCGATCCGTTGATCGGCACAATCAGCACGTGCTTGTTCGAGTACGTGCACGGCTGGTCCGCATATGCGCAAAGACCGTGGTCCGTATGGTTCAGCACGGATTCCTGGTGCTGGTTGACCTTTTCCACATAGGGCGCGGGCATTGCGTTATTGATCAGCATATCCGCCATGATCGGGCAATCGTATTCGCTGATCCATGCGTAGCCAAGGATTTTGCCTTCCCTGTTTATAATATAGACGTTCGCGGCCGAAAGGTCGCACATCAGCCTTGCGAGCTTCTGGTAATCCGGTATGTTGCGTTCCCTTCTGATCTGCAGCGCACGGCTTACTGCACGCGTCTTTTCAAGCAAGTCTTCCATTGCGGTTTGATTCTGAACTTTGGGCCGCGCTTCGATCAACTCTTTCGGTGTATCCATCTCTATTCCTCCCTGAAATACAGCAACTCCGGCTATTCGCCGCCGCGGGCACGGGGATGTGCCTGCATATAACTTTTCTTAATCTGCTCTGTCGTGATCGACAGATATCGCTGCGTCGTAGCGATGCTTTCATGCCCTAGCATCTCCTGAACAATGCGCAGCGGCGCTCCATTTTCGAGCATATGCGTTGCAAAACAATGCCGCAGCGTATGCGGCGAGATCCCATAAAGCCCCGTCCGTTTC
>JAJDJB010000070.1 GCA_030266985.1 Synergistaceae bacterium OttesenSCG-928-D05 | reverse complement strand
GAAACGGAGGTATAAACTAATGAATCCTACAGTAGTCGTCAATCTTGACGCAATTTCCTTCAACGCTTCGGAAATCAAAAAAATGTGCGCACAGCGGGGGATGGAAGTCGACGCTGTGCTGAAAGGCGTGTGCGGAGACCCCACGATCGCGTGTGCGGTCATAGACGGCGGTATTACTTCCTTCATGGACAGCCGGCTCAAAAATATCATCAGAATGAGAAAAGCAGGCATCACCGAGCGTATAGGGCTGCTTCGCATCCCGATGATGAGCGAACTCGAAATGATGATCGAATACTGCGACTGGGCGCTGGTTTCGATGCCCGAGGTGATTCGCCAAATCGAAGAAAAATGCAAAATCGAAGGGAAAGACTTTGAAATCCTGCTCATGACCGATCTCGGCGACCTGCGCGAAGGAATCCTTCCCGAGCAGATCTCCGAAACCGCCGAAGTCATCAAACAATGCAAATACGTAAAATGCATCGGCCTCGGTACGAACCTCGGCTGCTTTGGCGGCGTACTTCCGTCACAAGAAAATATGGGGCAGCTGATTACGTTGGCAACCGAACTGCGTACTTTACTCGGTGCGGAAAAATGGCTGATTTCCGCGGGCGGTTCCCAGGTCTATTACGACATGGCATGGCCCGGCCCGCAAACGATCCCGAACGGCATTACGCACATTAGGCCGGGTGGCGCGCTTCTGCGCGGCATGTGTCAGGGCAACGACATTCCCGGACTGCGGCAGGACACGATGTGCATCGAGGCAGAATTTGTGGAGATCGCAAAGAAACCTTCGAAGCCCTACGGCAATATCGGTGTGGACGCGTTCGGCAAGGTGCCATCTTTTGGAGATCGCGGCGACCGTCTGCGCGCTATTTTGGCGCTTGGACGCCAGGACGTCGTAATCGAAGAACTAGAACCGATTTGCAACGGCATTGAAATCCTGGGCGGCTCAAGCGACCACATGATCGTCGACATCGAAGATATGGTTGAGAAACCGGAACTCGGCGACACGGAATACTTTGCCTTCACCCGCTATGGCGCCATGCTCCAGGCCTTTACCTCGGAGTTTGTGGACAGGGACTATATTCGCGATTAAATAAAAAGCGCGGACTACATGGCAGCGCATTAGCTCCGGTAGAGAAACGCATCCTGCACTAGCTTCCCCCGTAGAAATTTTGAATGTTCGCAAAAATGCGAACAGGGGTTTGCTTCATGACAATAAAGAGCGGATTCATCGACGTAATAACCAATACGCCTTTGAATCCGCTTTCTGCATGAAACATCGCTAATGCGCCGAGTAGTCTGCGCTTTAATTTCTAACCGCCGGAGATATTATGTATAACCTGGACAATGGCATTGTCTGGAATCTTCTTCGTCGCAAAAGCCTTTTTCTCGACCGCGCTGTCATTAATCCAGACCGAAAGCATCTTAAACGTAAAATGTTCTCTGTCCAGCAAATCCTGCACCGTCATGCCTTCGCTCCATTCAGAAGGACTTCCGTTCAATGTGATCATCCATATCTCTCCTGTTTTACGTTTTGATTTATGCTTATTCCGCTTCGAACTCGTCTTCCGGCTTCAGATGTTTCTCAAGCAGCGCCACGACTTCGGGGTAGTCGATGCCGAGATCGCGAACCGTCTTGAGCGTCGGGATGCCGTTTTTGTTCCATCCGCGGCGTTTGTAAACAGCGGTCTTGAGCTCTTCCCACTGCCCGCGGCGGAACTTCTGCAGCATATCGATCTTTTCCCGGATCGAGAGGCCTGCGATATCGACGCCGAACTCCGCAAGCTTGCCGTCGAAGTACTCGGGACGCTCGTTCCACTCGTCTTCCCACACCGGGCCGAGGCCGCGGTCTGGTGCGACGTGGTGCGCAGACGTACCCTTGCCCATGCGCAGGTTGAAAATACGCTCGAAATTATAGACGCGTGAGGACTGGCGAATCATTTCCTCTGCCGTGAGCGGTTTGCCCGTGATCGCCTCGAAGATGTTCAGGTAGTTCTGAAGGTGCTCGGGAACCTTCGCGGCTTCAAGACCCTTATACTTCAGGCCGTTGTCCGTTGGCTCGATGTCGTTCCACGGCAGCTTACAGAGTCCCTGCAGCGAGAACCAGAGGCGGAAATTCGGGAAGAAGTAGAGTGCTTCCGCTTTGTCCGCATAGGTTGGAAGCTGCTTGTTGACCATGTCCATAAAGATCAGCCACGCTTCGTCGTGCTGCGGGCCTTTGAGCGTCAGGAAGTAGCCGCCCCACTGCGCGATCGATTCCTGGCAGCGGTATTCGGAAGCTTCAAGCCCCTGACACTCCATACCGATCTTCTTCATCGTCTCAAGGTCCGCGCCGTAGTGTTCGTGGAAATAGACGCGCGCTTCCGCGATGCCCTTGCCGACCGCAAGCGCGAAATCGTCCTTCGCGTACGCGATGCGGTGGATCAGTTCCATGATGTCATTTTTATTGCCGAAATGCAGGTCGAGTCCGTGCGTATGCTCCTTATTGATCAGCCCCAGCTCGTAGCATTCGCACACCCACGCGATACCCGTGCCGAGCGAAATCGTGTCAAGCCCGTAGTGGTCCGCATAGAAATTCGCCTCGATCGTCCAGAGCGCGTCGAAAATCCCGACGTTCGAACCAAGCCCTGCGGCTGTCTCGTACTCAGGTCCGTCGACGATAACTTCCTTGCCCTTCCACGGCCCCGTCTGGAGGTGGAAGTGGTCGACCGCCTTCGCGCACGCCAGCGAGCAGCCGTACCAGCAGCCGTCCGCCATGCCCTGCGTAAAGTGCTTCACGTAGGTCCAGGAACTGATATTGTCGATATCCTTGTGCCGTCCGAACTTATAGTTATTGACCGGCAGCAGATAATAATCGTTCATAATCTCCGTCAAGTGCGCCGTTCCCGCCGAACGCATACGGCACTGCTCGTCGTCATGGTCGTGGATACGTTTGTGCAGGCTTGCGCCGGCTTTCTGGATTACCGAGACATCTGCGGGGTCGTTCTCAAGCCCCGTGAAATGCGTACGCTTCACGACGATCGCGACTACGCCCTTATCGCGCAGCACCGTACCGCCGCCGCCGCGTCCGGCCTGCTTCAGACGAACAGCCTTGCGACGCACGTCGTAGAAGCTGAAATTCATGCCGGCCCAGTAACTGTGCCTTGCACCCTCGCCGGAAGAAATGACTGAAACCGTGCGCTGGTCCTTCTCGTCCTTCGAGAAATACTTATGCAATTCTTCGGAGACGTAATAGGCGTTGATGTCGTCGAGCGTCGACTCGAAAATTTGTACTTTGTTGTTATCGCCGTCGATAAACACGACCACGTCGCGACCCGCCTTGCCCTGGAGCTCCAGAGCGTCAAAACCGCTGAACTTAAGCAACGGCGCGAAATAGCCGCCCGCGTTGCTGTTATATGTCTGTTTCGTGGCAGGGGAGAGGAACACAGAGTAGCATTTCCCCGCGCCCGGATACTGCGTAATGCCGCAGAAAGGACCGCCCGCGATAACGATTTCGTTCTCCGGATCGTCCCACTTCGTATCGTCCTTTACCGCATTCCAAAGGAGGCGCAGGCCAAAACCGCGGCCGCCCGTGAACTTTTCGATCATATCCTCGGAGACAGGGCGCTGTTCAATGCTGTATTTACCGTCTTTATTGCCAAGTCCGATGTGGAGCGTTTCTTTTGAGTATCCGCGATGAATTTTCTTCGGCTCGAACGTGAATTCGGCCAGCAAATTCATAGGCTTCATTTCATATTCCATCTGTCGTCACTCCCTTACTTCGATTCCGGAACGTTGAGCAGCTCAAGCGCGCCTGTGGGGCATTTCCTGCCGCATATCCCGCATGATATACACTTGAAAGGCTCCGTCTGCTTGGAACCCTCGAAAAGCAGACTGGCGGTCGGACAGAAACCAACGCACATCAAACAGGACGTGCACTTATCCTTACGAACCTGCACAACGCCGTTCGCGTCGCGCTCAAGCGCCTCCGTAGGACACACGCCGATGCACGCGCCGCACTGGGAGCAGATGTTGATGTTCGCATAGCCTGTTTTGTCAACGATTTTGAC
>JAJDJB010000007.1 GCA_030266985.1 Synergistaceae bacterium OttesenSCG-928-D05 | reverse complement strand
ATCCTTTTTGTTCGGGCAAGTCAAAACCGTCCCCCAGAAAATGCGCGTCTCCCATGAGGCTGACGCGAGGTGGCTTTCCGTCCCGAAGTTCAACGATCGTCAGACTGCAATTCGCGATTTGAAAATTCCAGAAACTCGAAAGCGGTGCGCCTGTGTAATAACAGAGCAATGCTTTTATTACGGCGTCATGCGCCGCGACGCAGACGTCGCCCGAATATTTTTTTACGATTTTTTCAGAGGCCAAAATGCAGCGTTTTTGCACATCGTCGAGGGATTCTCCGCCGACACCCGGCATCGTGACGCGCTCCGGCGCGGCGTGCCATTCTTTCAAAATCCCCGGCCACTTTCCGCTAACTTCCGTCGAAAGCAATCCTTCCCAATCTCCGTGATGGATTTCGGTCAGCTCTTCCATTATTTCAAACGTTTTGCATCCGCAGGCTTCCGCGATTTTCGCGCCTGTGACGCGCGCGCGTTTCAGCGGGCTGCTCACGACCGCTTCGAATGTGCGGTCCGCCAAAAAATTCGCTACGAGGTCCGCCTGCGCAAGGCCTTTTTCGCTGAGGTCGGTGTCCCGCTGTCCCTGGAAGCGCCCCTCGCGATTCCAGTCCGTCTCGCCGTGCCGGACGATAAAAAGCCTCATTCGTCAACCCCGCGGAATTTGACCGTCATGGCCCAGATCATGTCGCCGTCCTTTTCAATCTTGTCGAGCAGTTCGTCTGAAATCAGGCCGTCGACCTCCATGATTGCAAGCGCAAGGCCGCTGCCGTTTTTCCTGCCGAGCGTGAAGTTCGCGATATTTACCTGCGAATCGCCAAGCAATTTGCCGATTTTTCCGATTACGCCCGGGCGGTCGTGGTTCTGGAAAATAAGAAGCTGACCGTGCGGTACGAAGTCAATCCAGTAATCGTTGACTTTTACGATGTGCTGGCGGCCCTCTTCCGTAATCGTTCCGATGATCTGCACCGTGGTGTTCTGCGCTTCGACTTCCAGTTCAATGCTGTTGCGGTACGTCTGCGGTTCACCCGTGCTCTCCTCGATCGCGATGCCGCGTTCCTGGGCCAGGATCGGCGCGATCATATAGTTCACATCGGGACCGTGCGTAACTTCGAGCAAGCCCTTTATAACGGCGACCGTGTAGGGACGCATCTTGTTCGCGGGGGTGTCCTCGTCGTTCAAAAACGGACCCCGCAACATGACTTTGCACTTTGATATCGCGCCGCCGTCGTGTTCGATCAGCTTTGCGGCAAGAATTCCCATCTTGCGCGTGAGGCGCAGGAAATTTTTCTGTTTATAATTCAGATTCTGTTCCATAAAGGGCAGGTTGACCGCGTGCCCGTACTCTTCGCCGCGCAGTGCCGCAAGCGTGTTGCCCACCGCGATTTTTGCGACCTCGCTTTGCGCTTCGAACGTATTTGCGCCCAGATGCGGCGTCACGATGACTTTATCTGCAATGGCGTCATCGAGCAGCGGATGGTCCGCTGCGGGCGGCTCCTGCGTAAATACGTCGAATGCGGCGCCCGCAAGGTGCCCTTCTTTTAAATATTTCGCGCAGGCCTCTTCGTCGATGATGCCGCCGCGCGCGCAATTTACGAGATACGCGCCGGGCTTCATCGCGCGCAGCATTTTTTCGCTGATCATACCCCGCGTCTCTTTTGTAATCGGAATATGGACGGTAACGATATCGGCGAGAGAAAGGCCGCCCGCCAGATCTTCGATTTTCTGCACCCCGGCGTCCTGCATTTTTTTCTCAGAGACGTAGGGGTCGTAGGCCATGATCTCCATGCCAAAGGCGCGAAGCCGTATGGCGACCTGCGTTCCGATGCGGCCAAATCCTATGATCAGAACCTTCTTACCGTTGAGCTGATGTCCCGTGAAGCGCTTGCGGTCCCAGACGCCCGACTTCAGCGAACGCATCGCCTGCGGTGTGTTCCGCATCACCGAAAGCATGAGCGCAATCGTCTGTTCCGTCGCCGCAAGCGTATTACCCGTCGGCGCGTTGATGACGATAATGCCGCGTTTGCTGGCTTCCTGAAGATCGACGTTATCCACACCGACGCCTGCACGCGCGATAACCTTCGCTTTTTTTGCCGCGTCGATCGCGTCTTTATCCATCGGCGTTCCGCTTCGCGTTATGATCGCGTCGTAATCGCCAAGAATTTTATGCAAATCTTCTTTTGGAAGGCCGATTTTTATGTCAAGCGCGACGTCCGGAGCATCCTGTAAAATCTGTACCCCTTCTTCGCCGAGATGCTCCGTGACCAGAATTTTAAATTTGTTTTCGCTCACACTCATTACCCCCACAGCAAGGACGATGATGCCTCAAATTTTCTTCACAATTAGGACATAGAGCCCACTAAAAGTCCAGAATTAGTTGCATTATTATCATAATAAAGTGCCAGAAAGTCAATCCTTGGAAATTTATAAAATGTAAAAACAGCTTTCGTTTTCTTTCGCGAGAACGGTCCCACAAAAAATTTTCCGAAATAGCGCCATCTGGCCCGCGCGCGGAGCAATCTCCAAAACCCACGGCCTGTTCTGGCGCCGCTGTTTTATTTAAATAAAGAGTATATCAAAAATGAGCGCGGGAAGTCCCAAAGACAGGAACTTCCCGCTGTTTTGTTTCAGTATGAGGCGGCCCGAGGGGGAGTCAAACCGCCTCTTGCGGTGTTTTGCCAAGCCGGTGGCTCAACAAACTTGATATGCGTTAGGTGTTTTACTAGAAGCTGATTCTCCAGCCGCCGTTAATCGCCCAGTCTTGCTCGAACTTGCCGCCCGTAGACCTTTCGAGATCAAAGTAGAGGGAATTGCGATCATTAATCTTATGCGTCACGCCGATTCCATACACAAACCAGTTGTCGTCGAACGTCTCAAAAATATTTACGCCGTTCGCGTTGATATTCAGGTCTCCGTTAAATTCTTTCATATAGGATGCTTTCGCGTAGAAGTTCGTATTGTTGGTCTGGTATCCAAGAAGGAATCCGACGCGCCCAAGCACAGAATCGTAACTGTCGAGCCCGATGCAAAGCCCGTTCGACGCCATGAAAGCTCCGCTTCCCATGTGCTGCCACGTAATCTGTGCCTGCGGCTCAATGTACCAGCTGCCTTTCGCGTTATTCTCCTTGCCAAAACGGAAGCGTTTGCCAACTTCAATCGACGCGCCAAGCCCGCCAGTGTCCACGTCTTTTGAAGTTCGTATTGTTGGTCTGGTATCCAAGAAGGAATCCGACGCGCCCAAGCACAGAATCGTAACTGTCGAGCCCGATGCAAAGCCCGTTCGACGCCATGAAAGCTCCGCTTCCCATGTGCTGCCACGTAATCTGTGCCTGCGGCTCAATGTACCAGCTGCCTTTCGCGTTATTCTCCTTGCCAAAACGGAAGCGTTTGCCAACTTCAATCGACGCGCCAAGCCCGCCAGTGTCCACGTCTTTTCCCGTCACCATCGTTCCCTGGCTGTCAAGAACATTGAAACTTGTCTCGCTCCACACGTGTTTTACGATCGTGTCCACATAAAAACCGTCGTTTCTCATGTATGTTGCGTAAAGGCCGAGCGTTTTATTTTTGACTTCGCCGTTTCCGTGCCCATATTGGAGATAATCAAGATCTGCATTACCATAACTAAAGAATGCGCCTAGATAAGTATCTCCATTTTTGAACCAGCTCTTTTCCAGCTTGCGATCATAACCGGCCTGTACGCCCCAATAATCCATATCAAAGTCGTTCACATATTCCCTTTCGAGGCTCTTGAATTTTCCTCCGTAAGCGCGGAACCATGCGCCGCTGTTATAGGCGTTGTCACGCAAGTCGCCGAGGCGCTGAATAAGGGTATTCATGTCCGCGTAATTTAAGAGGTAATTTGCCGCGAAAGTATTGATTGCTGCCGAGCCTGTGTTACTTGCACTTTTATCTTTGTCTTTAACGGGGGTAGGATCAATCTTGGGGTCCGGATTTTTTGTACCCTGCAGCTCCCAATATTGGCCGTCCGCATAATATCCGCCAGCGCCATTGCCCAGAGTGTATTTATAAGCGCCGAATTCCACAGTATCGCCTTCCAACGCAAATGTGTTGCCCTCAGCGGTACCGTCCTTCGCCTCTACGAGCCGCACCTTTTCTGTGCCGTCCACAGCTGCGTCGCCTCTGTTCTCAACAAAAAGAGTGTGCGTGCCGGATAACGTTTCTTCAATGAAAAGCCTGTCGGAAATTTTCTCCTTTACGTCCGCACGCATTTTAAACACTGCACTGCCGGAAAGTTTCTGCGCCCTAAGCGTCAGAAAGGGGTTTTCAAGTGCGCCGACCGCTCCGTAATCGCCGAACGTGATCTCAGTGTTGTCGTCTGTATTGAGATGTGTAAGCATGGAGTCTTCCATAACAGCCCAGCGGCCGCCGTTCATCTTTATAGAAAGGGTGGAATCCGCATCCGCCGAGGCAGTTCCGCGGAAATACGACCCGGCATCCAGAGAAAGTGCGATACTTGCGCCTTGTTGTGCGGAAATATCGCCCCGGATGTTATACACGCCGCCGCCGGAAACGCTGCTGTCCTCGTCTATTGCGGCGATGGCAAGGGAGCCTTTGCTGGAATCTACATCAATAGAGCCTCCGTTCAATTCTACGGCGCCGCCAAGCGAAGCGAAGACGCCATGCGCTTCTGCTCCTACTGTCTTGATGAAAACATCGGAATCAAAGTCAATTTTCGCGTCGTCATAACGTGCGTCAACACCGTACGCATGATCTCCGGACGTCGTAACTATGGCGTTTTTCCCAACAGAGATAACGCCGCCGCCTGCCGTAATGTCGTACTTGCTTGTTATATCCCCTGCGCGGATCGCGGAAGCGCCTTCGCCTTGTGTGGAGATGATCGCATCTTTGCCGATAGTCAGCGTCGAGCTTTCAGAGACCGCGTAAAGACCGAATGCCTCGTCGCCAAGCGTGCTAATGTTCGCTCTGTCGCCGATTCTGACGTCTCCCGGGGCTGCTTCTGCCGATGCTCCGACAAGGAGGCTCAGATATCCTGCTTTTACTGCATGTGAGCCGAATCTGTCCCCTTTCGTGAAAATCGTACTGTCATCTCCAATTTTCACATAGCCGGGTGCATAGACAGGGAGGTTATAAGAGATAACGGCGGCGCCGTTTGCCCCCCTGTCAAGATCGTCATTATGGCCGATGACCGCGTGGTGGCCAATCTCTACGATCCCGCCTTTGGCTGAAGTAACAGCCGCCCCTGTTGTGCTGGTGGGATTTCCTATTATTACAGCATTGTTTCCTACTGTTATCTTGGAGCCAGCGGAATTGGCCACGAGCGCTGAATTTTTTGCAGAGTAGATATCGCAATTGTTACCCAGATGGATTTCCGATTTTAATCCTGCAGAGCCGCTAGCGAGAGACGAAATTGCCTCTACAGCGGTCTTGTTTGCCCGAATAGACGTTTGTCCTAATTCTACAGTGGCATTGCCATCAGAGAGTGTTGAACCCTGGAATGTCATTGTACGGATTCCATATGCAGAGTCACCGCCTACGTCAATAGAGACGATTCCTCCTTTTACGGTTCCACCATCTGGAATACTGATATATATCCCGCTCTGACTTGCTCCCGTTGCCTTAATGACAGCATTATCCGGCAGCGTGTAGTTGAACCGTCCGTTACGGACACCGGTGCGACATCTACGGCATACGCAGGCGTCAGGCAGTATATGCCAGCAATAAACAAAGAAAGAGCAAAACAAAATTTTCTCAAGTGATCCATTCGATTTCCTCCAAACAAAATATATAAAATTGAACGACCCATTCTCAATGAAATATCAAAAGTGAACAAAATGTGCAGACAACGAAAATGTTAGATAGTACAATGTTTTTTGTGCAATTCCTGTAATTTATATTGACGCTGTGCACTTGCAACTTAACATTTTGATAAGCTATGAGGGCAAAACGTTTTGATTTGATAAGCTTTTAGCGTCAAAATCTACCGCCTTTCTATGTGTGATTGGTTTTTGAAGGTAATTATAAAAGTGCATTTTATAGTTTATGGCGAGGATTATATATAAGCTTGTATACAATGTCAATTAATCTTTGTAAATATTATGTAATGTTTTGACAATTGTATGTTTAATATTATATTAATAAAATATTTAAATGATCTGAGATATATAATTTATATACTATGCTTATGTAAAATATTTGTAAAAGTATGGTCGTGAAATTATGGATGTTATATGGGAGTAATTCTTGTGATGTAGTGGGGGAGTTAGCAAGCCGCGATGTTTTTTGTTGTTAATATTTATTTCTGTAAATGTAAATTTTTTGACGCGAAGGCATTTTGCCGAAGCGCTCAAGGTATTCTAAGTGTATTGAAAATTTAACAGCGGGAGATTCCGAGGTCGGAACTTCCCGCTGTTTGATTATGAATTTTTTTGGCCTAATTTATGATAGTTGTTTCCTTAGAAGCTGATTCTCCAGCCTGCGTTGATCTGCCACTTCTGCGTAAAGTCGCCGCCAGATGCACGCTCGAAGTCTAGGTAAAGTGCGTTTCTTGCGTTCAGCTGGTGCGTCAGACCAATGCCATACACCCACCACTTGTCTTCTAGCGATTCAGAAATGTTGACGCCGTTTGCGTGGATGTTCATATCGCCGTCGAATTCTTTCAGGTACGATGCTTTCGCGTAGAAGTTTGTCCGGCCAGTTTCGTAACCGAGCAGAACACCAGCGCGGCCGATGAGCGAATCCCAACCGCTTACACCGATATTGAGGCCGTTGCTGGCGTGGAACGTGCCGCCGCTCATGTGCTGCCAGGAAAGCTGAAGCTGCGGTTCGACGTACCAGTTGCCCTTGTCGTTTTTGTTGAAGCGGAAGCGTTTGCCTGTTTCAAACGAGAGTCCCGCGCCGCTGGAGTTAATCTCACCGCCGTCGACAAAGTCTTTCGCGCTGTCAAACGAGTGGAATTTGTTTTCACCCCAGACATACTTGGCTACCGCGTCGAAGTAGAATCCGCTGTCGCCGATATACGTCCAGTACATGCCCATTGTGTGCTGTTCGATCTCGCCACTGCCGCCCGACGTGAAGTCAAGATCGCTGTTGCCAAGACCGATGTATGCACCGACGTAGGTATCGCCTTTTTTGAACCATGAACGATTACGATCCAACTTGTTGTCGTAACCGACCTGCACTGCCCAGTAGTCTTGATCGAAATCTTTGACGTACTGTCTTGCGTCGGATTCGAACTTACCGCCGTATGCGCGGAACCATGCGCCGTGCTGGTAGGTATTGTTGCGAAGATCGCCAACGCGTTTCATGAGGGTATCTGTGTCCGCATAACCGAGGTAGTAGCTGCCGATGAAGGTATTGACCGCATCGCTTCCCGGATTGCTGGAGTCGTCGGGCGTACTGCCGCCACCAAGCGCATAGAGCTCCCAGTGCTGTCCGCCAGTACCGTCGAACTGTCCGCGCCCGTCGTCGTTATTGCGCAGCCAGTAAGTCCAAGCGCCCAAATCAACAGCGCCGTTCGTGAGCGTGAAATCAGCGCCCTTGTCCGCTGTCTCGACAAGCGTCGTGCGTTCCTTACCCGTCGTCGCCGCACCGCCGATATTCACAACGGTGATCGCATGGCTGCCCGAAGAGGCGTTTTCAACGATAATACGGTCTGCCGTCTCATTCACGATATCAGTCCTCATGAGGAAACGACCATCATTGCCGCTTAATGTTTTTGTGGTAAGCGTCATGAAGTTGCCACCAGCAGGATTGTCGAAATCTCCATACTTGACCTGCGTGCCGTCGTTTACGGTCAGCGAAGTAAGGCTGGAACTCTTCGTCATATCCCACGTAGATGCGGACATATCCATCGCGATCGTCGAATCATTCGCAGAAACCTGCGTGAAGCCAACGAGGGACGATCCATCGAGATAAGTCAGGTCGATGCTGCTGTAGTCACCCGCGACGATGCCGCCAAGAATATCCAGTTTGCCGTTCGCGTGAATACTCGCGTTTCTCGCGTTAACATCGTTGCTTGCGTTTCTGCCGTTTGCAAAAAGTGCGATTGCATCCTGGTCATAAAGGGAAGCGATCGCCATATCGCCAAGCAATTCGACCTCGCCGTTGTAGATTGCGGAAACCGCGTAGGAATCATTTGATGTTGCAAGGATTGTTGCACCGTTGCCGACGGTCACCTTCGACTGGTCATCGATTGCTCCAACGGTCGAAGCTTCAGCGCCGCTTGCTTCCAGATATGCGTTTTCGCCGATTGTCACACTTCCGCCCAGCTCAGCATACGCAGCAGCTGCCTTGCTTCCGGAGACTCTTACATCTGCGGAATCCCCGACAGTCAGTGTGCTTCCTTCAAATGTTGCCTGTGAACTAGCGACCAATCCGTGTGCGCTTTCGCCTGTGGTCCGGACGGTCAGGTCGTCGCCAATCCGTACATCTCCGGACAGATGCTGGGCGAATACTCCATAGCTGTTTGTCCCTTCGGTGGAGATCGAAGCGCTGTTTCCAATATCAACCTGTCCGCCGAACCAGGCGTAAACGCCGATTGAACCATTGCCTTTTGTCGAGAGCAGCAGATCGTCGCTTACGGAGATGCTGCCTTTATTGGCGTAAAGCCCGTAGGACTCGTTTTCCACAGTCGAAACGGCGGCGTTTTCACCAATCGTAATTTCTCCTCCTAACGCATAGACGGCATGGGAAGCACTGCCTGCTGTCGCAATCTTTGCGTTCTTGTCGATTGTAATTTCAAGAGGGCCATAATTATTATTCATGTTATTTGTATAAACAGCATGAGATCCGGCTCCCGTTGTCAGGATATCCGCGCTGCTGCCAATCGTGACTCCAGACGTGCCATATTCTGCGTAAACGCCGTGTGCGGTCTTTCCCGTCGTTTGGACAAGGGCCTCATCTCCGAGTGTTATATTACCCTGCCACCCGGCGTAAAGCCCGTGCGACGAGTCGCCCGAAGTTAGCACTGTAGCATCATCACTCAGCAGAACGGAAGCGTTGTAGTATGCGTACGCACCATATGCGCCTGTCCCGCGTGTAACAATTGTCGCGTCGTTTTTAAATCCGATCACTGCGTTATCTGTCGCGTAAGCACCGTGTGCAGCGCTACCGCTTGTAGTGATTGATGCATTATCCCCGATATCCGCGGAAGAAGTAGCGTAGACTGCGCCGCTCCATACTTGAAGACCGTGTGCGCCATCTCCCGATGTTGTGATATCCAGGCTTTTTCCGGTTTTTACAGAAGCGCCGTACGTAACATTCATACCATGGGCTTGGCTACCGGTCGTCTCAATGTTTGCACGGTCCTTTATTTCAATATTGCCGCCCCAGTAAGCGAACATACCGCTTGCGCCGACTCCTGATGTCTCAATCTGGAGCCCTTCTGCCGCGTCGATTTTCGAGCCTGCAGCGCGTGCATAGAGCCCATACCCGTTGTTTCCCGTCGTCTCTACGCGCACGTCTTCCGACAAAGAAACTGTTGCGCTCGTGCCTCCTTCAAAATAAAGAGTATCCGCACGCACACCGCTGGCGCTGTTGCCCGCGGCTTTGATCAGAGCCTTGCTCCCGATTTCGATCTCAGCGTCCTTCGTGGCAATAACAGCAGCGGAGTACGTCCCATTCGCCGTCTCGGTAACGCCAATCGTTGCATTTTCCGCGATGATCACTTTCGATTTTTCGCCGGAACCAAGATCGTCTTTTCCTTCTGCCAATACTCCCTTGGCATTTTGTCCTGTGGCGGATATATTTGCCCACTTATCAATTTCCGCAAGTCCGCCGCTCTGAATTCGCACAGCGCTGGCATCTTGTCCGGAAGCGGAAATATCGGCGCTCAAACCGACCTCGATCCGCCCGTTGTCACTTGTTCCTATGCCGTTAGAGCCGAAGCCGCTTGCAGATGCCGTCAAAAAATCTCCAATGCTTGTGAGAGCACCCATTGAAGCGCTCGCTCCTGTTGCATTTGCTCCTGTTACGGTTATCTTCGCACTGTCGCCGACTATCATCTGGCTGTTTGTGCCATACGCTGCCGCAACGCCTTTCGCGGAATTGCCGGTCACCGTCACTTCTACATCGTCTCCGAGTTCGATTTTCGCGTTGATTGATGCACTTTCATTTGCGCCGCTATATGCACCATAAGTTTGGTCTCCGGACACAGAGATCTTCGAACTATCTCCGAGCGTGATGGTTGTGTCTTTCCCCCATGACATGAGACCAGTTGTGGTGTTGCCGCTAGCTGTGATTGTGCTGTTTTTTCCGATTGAAATCGTAGAGTCAGTTGCACGTGCCTCGACGGTATGCATTGAGTATCCTGTCGCGGAAATCTTTGCGCCGTCGTCAATATCAATGACGGAACCGCTTCCCTCTGATGTTGTATAAACCGCAGAGCCCAGGTTTTTGCTTCCTGTAGGGCTGGCGGATACGGAGATATCCGCGCTCTTTCCGATCGTAATCGTCGTGTCCTTTGCAGCGGCATATACCGCATAGACAGGGGTTATCGGATTCACAATGCCGTTAGCCAGCGTTGCTGATATCTTTGCATTATCCCCGATGATAATCTCCGAGTTATCCCCTCTGGTCTGCACAGTTTTAATACCATTTCCGATGGCGGAGAGGTCCGCGTTATTCCCGAACGTAATCGTGGAGCCCGCGCCGGAAGCTGAGACGGCGCTCTGGATATCGTCAGAAATGGCGACCTTCCCGTTAGTGCCGAATTTAATCGTGGAAGTGTCATTCGCTGTAACAGCGTTGGCGCCGTACGGCCCGGCAGTAATATCCACTACATAGTTATCTCCCAGATCACGCACCTCATCGCCGGACGCGATAACCCGATCGTCTGCAAAGCTAGGGTGGACCTGAGTTGTCAAAACAAACAGAAGTAGTAAAGAAAAGAAAATACAGAGCGCCCTTTTTCTGTTGACAAAACATACATCATTACACATTTTTTGGCTTTTCGCCATGTCATTACCCCCTTGATACATTTTTATAGTTTGTTTTAAGTTTTCACATGCGCCAACCGCGAAAACCCTGCGCTAAAAAGGAACGAATTATTGACCTCTCTTTCTTGATTTATTTCCATTGTATATAAAATAATTTTTGATTACTTCCTCGCACTAAAAGTTAAATTAGAACAACACTAGTGTGTATCTTATACAAAAAGGATTTTTTTGTCAATAAAGGATATTTTTATTTTCTAATATTTGTTTAAAAAAATAAGAATAGGCTTATTACCTGGCGGACAGGGTTTTTCTGGCGTATGGCAGAGAGAAGGGTTTACATCATATCCTCTTTCTAGTTAACAACAAAAATAGCCCTCTGCTTACGCAGAGGGCTTGCTATAGTTGGATTTTCAGGAATTATCGAATAAGAAAAACCCCTGCAATAGCAAGGGCTTGTAGTCTTCTGGAGCCGCCTTCCGGACTCGAACCGGAGACCCCATCCTTACCATGGATGTGCTCTACCTGCTGAGCTAAGGCGGCCTGCGGTAAGGGCATAAAAATGGTGGTAGGAGTTGGATTTGAACCAACGTAGGCTCTCGCCGACAGATTTACAGTCTGTTGCCTTTGACCACTCGGCCATCCTACCACTCGATGCGAAAATTGGGAGTCTCATAAGCCCTTCCAAAGCTCGACGGTTAGTAATTATACAGGAAATGTGCGCGGTGTCAATGATGGGGAGACCCTGAATTGCTTTTTTGCGCACGGAGTTTTAATTTCAGCTTTCTTCCTTAAATCACAACGCCGCACGAACGTGGTTCTTTCGTGCGGCGTTGCGTTTGCTTCCGTATTTCTTGTCCGCGAAAAAATTAATTTCCGCAGACGGAATCGCCGTCTTTTAAGACCGCGCCTTCGACGCCGGATGTCGCGAACGCGCGATAGCGCGAGAGGAATGGCGAATCGACTTTCTGAAGTTTCGGCGTGAATTTTTTTCTGCGTTCTTCGAGCGTTTGTTCGCTGACGTTCAGATCAAGTTTTCGCGCTGGGATGTCAATCGAAATGATATCGCCCTCTTCGACGAGGCCGATCGGTCCGCCGCTTGCCGCTTCTGGCGAAACGTGGCCGATGGACGCGCCGCGCGTGGCGCCGGAGAAGCGTCCGTCCGTGATGAGCGCAACGGTATTGCCTTTTCCGAGCCCCATGATGGATGAGGTTGGCGTGAGCATTTCGCGCATGCCCGGGCCGCCCTTCGGTCCTTCGTAGCGAATCACGATGACGTCGCCGTCGTTGATTTTTTTGTCGAGGATTGCCTGCGTCGCCGCGTCTTCGCTGTCAAATACGCGCGCGGGACCTTCATGCACTAGCATTTCGGGTGCAACGGCAGATTGTTTGACGACCGCGCCGAGCGGAGCAAGGGTACCTTTCAAGAATGCGAGGCCGCCTTCCGCGTGGTAGGGCCGGTCGAGCGGGCGGATGACTTCACTGTCCGCGACTTCCGCCTTCGCCACGTTCTGCGCAACGCTGTTTCCCGTCACGGTGAGCACTTCGCCGTGGATTTTGCCTGCGTCGAGCAGTTCTTTCATGAGCGCTTCCACGCCGCCTGCCATCCATAGATCTTCAATGTGGTATTGACCGCCCGGACTCATGGAGCAGAGGTGCGGTACTTTGCAGCCCATTTCATTAAATACTTCGAGCGGCAGCTTAAGCCCAGCGGCCCACGCGATTGCAGGCAGATGCAGCGCCGTGTTGCTCGAGCCGCCGAGCGCCAGGTCGACGGCGACCGCGTTTTCGAAGGCTTCTTTTGTCAAAATATCAGTGGGCTTTATGTTCTTTTCAACGAGCGTCATGATCATGCGCCCCGTGTCTTTCGCGAGGCGGATGCGCCCGGCGTGCACGGCGGGGATTGTTCCGTTTCCGGGCAGAGCCAGGCCGAGCGCTTCCATCATGCAGTTCATCGTATTTGCCGTGAACATACCGGAGCAGGAACCGCATCCGGGGCAGGCGTTGTTTTCAATCTCGAGCAGTTCTTCGTCCGAGATTGCGCCAGCTGCCTTTTTGCCGACGCCTTCAAAGACACTGTTCAGGTCGAGAACCTTACCTTTTAAATTACCCGCCATCATTGGACCGCCTGAGACGACGATCGATGGAACGTCGATTTTCGCGGCTGCCATCGCCATGCCCGGCACAATCTTGTCGCAGTTCGGCACGAGCACGAGGCCGTCGAGCGCGTGTCCGCGCGTCATAACTTCCACGGAATCCATGATCAGTTCACGGCTTGTGAGCGAGTATTTCATGCCTTCGTGGTTCATCGCGATGCCGTCGCAGACGCCGATTACGGGAAATTCAAGCGGCAGCCCGCCCGCTGCGTAGATACCGGCCTTTACCGCGTCAACGATTGTGCGCAGGTGGATGTGGCCGGGGATGATCGCATTGTATGCGTTCGCGACGCCGATCCATGGGCGGTCGATTTCCCAATCCGCATACCCCGACGCCTTCATGAGCGAACGGTGCGGGCTTCTCTGATAACCTTTTTTCGCCTTGTCGCTGATCATGCTTTCCCTCCTAGCGAAGTATCATTTCGTCGAGTGCGCCGCCCGCCGGTACCATTGGGAGAACCAGCGCGCCCTGCGGGATGCGGAAATCCACGAGCGCCGGACCGGGCACTTCGAGCGCCTGCTCTATTGTTTTCTTTACCGCGCCCGGTTCCGCTACGGTGTAAGCCGCGACGCCCATGCCCTCCGCGATTTTTGCAAAATCGGGATTGCGGTTGTAAAGCGTGTTCGAATAGCGGTGGTCGTAAAAAAGTTGCTGCCATTGCCGAACCATGCCAAGGCAGGAATTGTTGAGAATGAACACCTTGACGGGGATATTATATCGCGCGCAGGTGTCAAGTTCCTGAATATTCATCATAAAACTGCCATCCCCCGCGATGCAGCAGACCGGCTGTTTGGGGCAGGCGCACGCCGCACCGATTGCGGCGGGAAAGCCATAGCCCATCGTGCCAAGTCCGCCGGACGTTAGGAAGCGGCGGGGCTCCTCAACGCGGAAATATTGCGCGGCCCACATCTGATGCTGTCCGACTTCCGTCGTGAGCACGCTGTTTCCGCCCGTCACTTCGCGCAGAGTTTCGATCACCTGCCAGGGCGAGATTGTGCCTTCGATATCGTTTTTCGGCATCGGCTCGCGTTCGCGCATCTGACGGATGTCTTCCAGCCATGCGGAACGGTCGAAACTGCGTTTCTTCATTGATTTATGGAGTGCGTCGAGGACGAAACCCGCGTCGCCGATCAGAAAAACGTCCGATCCGATCGCCTTGCCGATTTCGGCCGGGTCGAGGTCGATGTGGATGATGTCCGCTTCGGTCGCGAAACGGTTGCGTCTGCCGGTGCTCCGGTCGCTGAAGCGCGCGCCGACCGTGATTATGAGGTCTGCGGCCAGAATTGCGCGGTTTGCAACAGGGTGACCGTGCATGCCCGCCATACCAAGCGAAAGTCCGAGCGGGTGAGACTCCGGTATCGCGCCTTTGCCGAGCAGCGAAGTGATGACCGGGATTTCATATTTTTCCGCGAAATCTGTCAGTTTTTTGGATGCGCCCGCACGGATGACGCCGCCGCCCGCAAAGATAACGGGGCGATGTGCGCTCTCCAGCATGGCGACAGCCTTATCCAGCTGTCCGAGGTCGATGTTTTTTTTCGGATCGTAACCGGGCATTGCCTCTACTTCATCTGGATAGATGAAATCGCCCGCCGCCTTCTGAACATCTGCGGGCACATCGACAAGGACGACGCCCTGCCTGCCGGTCGAGGCAATATAGAACGCTTTTTTTATTGCCGGCGCAATTTGCTCCGGCGAGCGGACCTGCATGCTGTGTTTGACGATCGGAAGCGTGATACCCGTGATGTCGGCCTCTTGGAATGCGTCCGAGCCAATCGCGCTTGTCGCGACCTGGCCTGTGATCGCGACCATCGGTACTGAGTCGATCTGCGCCGTTGCGATCCCGGTTACCAAATTTGTCGCGCCCGGCCCGGAGGTTGCGATGCAGACGCCGACTTCGCCGCTCGCGCGCGCGTAGCCGTCCGCCGCGTGCGACGCGGCCTGTTCGTGCCGCATGAGCACGTGGTTGATTTTCGAATCGTAAATGGCGTCATAAAGATGGATTACCGTGCCTCCGGGAAGGCCGAACATCGTCTTGACTCCTTCGGCCTCCAGCGATTTCACGACCATTTGGGCGCCGCTCATTTTGGTCATATCGTCAACTCCCTTGCGCAATGCTTTGTCTGCGCGTTATCTCATTATTTTTTGATCAAAATCAAAAAAGCCGCGCGGCAATGTTTCGCCGCAGATATCAATCGTTAAATATTTTTTGCCACCGCGTCCCCGACCTGTGCGAAGGTCGCTTTGCCGCCGAACTCAAACGGCAGTGCGTCAGCGGATGCGTTTACCAGAAATTCCGTGACCGCTTTGTCGAGCGCGGAGGCCGCCTCAAACTCTCCCAGGTGCTGCAGCAGAAGGCCGCCCGAGAGAATCGCCGCAACGGGGTTTGCCTTGCCGGTTCCCGCGATGTCGGGTGCGGAGCCGTGTACCGGTTCAAACATGGAAAGCCCGTCGCCGATATTTCCGCCCGCCGCAGTGCCAAGACCGCCGGCAAGCCCTGCCTGCAGGTCGCTGATGATGTCGCCGAACAGGTTCGGGCAGAGCAGCACACCGTAGGCAGCGGGGTCGCGCACGAGGTGGTAGCAGAGCGCGTCCACATTGACCATCGCATAAGTGAGGTCGGGATATTCTTTTGCCATGACCTCTTTGGCAACGTCTTCGAAGAATCCGTAGAGCGCCGAAACCGCGTTCGACTTTGAAACAACCGTAACTTTCTTTTCGCCGCGTTTTTCAGCGAGGCGGCACGCGTAGCGCGTAATGCGCTCGACGGACGGGCGCGTGTTGATCGCCACCTGCCCCGCGAGCGGATAAGCGGGGTCCGTCGAGAGGTTCAGCTCGCCCGTAAGACTGTAAGCGCCGCGTTTCACGTCGATCGCCATGCCTAGGTTTCCGTTCTGCGCGATTCCGCCGATTCCCATGTAGAGGTCTTCGGTGTTCTCACGCACGACGACGGAGTCGATGCGTTTCTCGCCCAATGGTACCGGCGTCGGTACGCGCGGGAAAGAAAGCGCGGGGCGTAGATTCACGTACTGGTCATAACGGAAGCGCAGCGCAAGCAGAATGCCGTGCTCCAGAATACCCGGTTTCACAGCGGGGTCGCCGATCGCGCCCAGGAGCATCGCATCGCACTTTTCAAGCGCCGCGAACCCTTCTTCGGGAATCGTCTCACCGGTCGCTAGGTAGTGTTTCGCGCCGTAAGGAAATTCCTGCCATTCGAACGAGAAACCGAATTTTTCGCCCGCGCGGCAAAGCACTTTCCGCGCTTCGCCGATCACTTCCGGTCCAATGCCGTCTCCAGCTACAACTGCAATTTTATAATTTTGCATTGTGCGCCTCCTACTTGCCAAGCCTTGCGCGGACGTAGGGAACAAGTCCGCCCTGGCCGATGAGCTTCGTCAGAAACGCGGGAAATGCCTTTGCCTGATACGTTTCGCCCTTTGTGAGATTCTGGATCTCGCCCGTGCTCAGGTTGACTTCGATTTCATCGCCTTTGCCGATCTTTACTGCGTCGGGGCATTCTAGGATCGGCAGCCCGATGTTGATCGCGTTGCGGTAAAAAATGCGCGCGAAAGAGGGCGCTATTACGCATGAAACACCGGCGCTCTTAATCGCAAGCGGCGCGTGCTCACGGCTCGAACCGCAGCCGAAATTGTTTCCCGCAGCAATGACGTCGCCTTTTTGCACCGACCCCGCAAATGAGGCGTCGATGTCTTCCATGCAGTGCGCCGCCATGACAGCAGGTTCGCTTGTGGTCAGGTATCGCGCCGGGATGATGACGTCCGTGTCGACGTTGTCGCCGTACGCCCACGCTTTGCCCATGAGTTTCGACTCCATTCTTCCGGCCTCCCTACACATATTCTTTCGGGTGACAGATGTGTCCTGCCACTGCCGTTGCCGCTGCCACGAGCGGACCTGTCAGGACCACTTCGCTCTTCGGCGAGCCCATTCTGCCGACGAAATTTCTGTTGCTCGTCGAAACGCAGCGTTCTCCCGCGGCGAGGATGCCGAGGTGACCGCCGAGGCAGGGGCCGCAAGAAGGCGTAGAAATCGCTGCGCCAGCATCGAGGAAAATATCGAACCAGCCGCGCTTCATCGCCTCGCGGTAAACTTCGTAAGATGCAGGGATGATCATAAGGCGCACGTTCGGATGGACCTTTTTGCCCTTAAGCACCTTCGCTGCAAGTTCCAAGTCGCGCAAACGACCGTTTGTACAGGAGCCGATGAAAACCTGGTCGACCGGCGTGCCGGCGACTTCAGAAACTGGTTTTACATTCTCGGGCAGATGCGGCATCGCGACCTGCGGTTCCATGTTCGATACATCTATCGTCACGCTCTTCGCGTAAACCGCATCCTTATCCGCAAAAAGCGGTTCAAACGCGCGAGCGGCGCGTTCCTTCGCGTATGCAAGCAATTTTTCGTCCGGGTTTATGAGCCCTGTCTTGCCGCCCGCTTCGATCGCCATATTCGAAAGCGTGAAGCGGTCATCGAGAGAAAGTCCGTACATCGCATCACCGTGGAACTCAAGCGCCATGTAGCGCGCGCCCTCCACGCCGATTTTGCCGATCAGCGCAAGGATCATATCCTTTCCGCCAACGTAATCCGAAGGCGTGCCCTCGTAAACGACCTTCATCGTCTCCGGAACGCGAAGCCACGTCTCACCGAGTGCCCACGCGCCCGCCAAATCGGTAGAGCCAACTCCGGTCGCGAGCGCGCCGACCGCTCCGTGCGTGCAGGTGTGGCTGTCTGCGCCGAGCACGATCTCGCCCGGCAGGACGAGGCCGTTTTCCGGCAGGAACGTGTGTTCCACGCCGACGCGGCCGACTTCCCAAAACAGCATGCCCTGCTCGCGCGCGAATTCGCGGCACGTTTTGACCTGTTCCGCCGAGGCGATGTCCTTCGCCGGTGTGAAATGGTCCGGGGTGATGGCGCAGCGGGTCTTATCAAAGACCCTTTCTGCGCCCATATTCTTAAATTCCTTGATTGCGGGAGGTCCCGTGATGTCGTTCGTAAACGCGAAATCCACGTTCACCTGGCAGATCGCGCCTGCTTCGACCGGGTCCTTTGTGTGTTTCGCTATGATTGCCTCAGCGAGCGTCATGCCCATTCAGCTTTACCTCCTTGGCGGCCGCCGCGGCGTAAAGCCTGTTCGCCGCGTCTATGTAAGCGCGCAACGAAGCTTCCACGATGTCGGTACTCGTTCCGCGGCCCTGCGCCTGGATATCTTTGTAATTAATGATGATGCGCGTCTCCGCCATTGCATCCGATCGTTCGCTCGTTGCGCCGATGCGGAAGCCTTTCAGTTCGGGGATGAAACCCAGGATTTTTTTCACGGCGTTGTAAACCGCGTCCACCGGGCCGTTCCCAACCGCCGCTTCCGTGTAGTCCACGTTTCCGGAAGTCATCGTGACGCTTGCGGTTGGCTTGCTGCCGGTACTGACCTGCACCGCATAGTCCTTCAATTCGTAGCGCCGCTCCGGGATGAAAGAGAGCACGCGGTCCAGAATCATCGCTTCGATGTCGCTGTCCGAGACGTCCTTTTTCTTGTCGCAGAGATCCTTGAATTCCTTAAATGCGACCTCCATGTCGTCTTTTGAAAGTGCGTAGCCGAGACTTTCGACGCGGTCTTTGAACGCGTGGCGGCCCGAGTGCTTGCCCAGAACAAGGTCCGAAGAGGGCGCGCCCACCGTTTCCGGCGTCATGATCTCATACGTCGCGCGGTTGCACAGCATACCGTGCTGATGGATACCAGCTTCGTGCGCGAACGCGTTCTGACCGACGACTGCTTTGTTCGGCTGCACCACGACGCCCGTCAGGCTCGCGACAAGTTTGCTCGTGCTGTAGAGCTTTGTCGTGTCCAGGCCCGCCTTGGCGGGGTATTGGTCCGTACGCGTGTTCATCGCCATGACAATCTCTTCCATCGAGGCGTTGCCCGCGCGTTCACCAAGCCCGTTGATCGTGCATTCGACCTGCCGTACGCCCGCGCGCACCGCAGCCAGCGAGTTTGCGACTGCAAGGCCGAGGTCGTTATGACAGTGCACAGACCAAATCACGTTCGCGGGTGGATTCACGCCCTTGATGATTTCGAAGACGAAGTTATAAAACTCATCCGGCTGTGCATAGCCGACTGTATCGGGAATATTCAGGGTCGTGGCGCCGGCCTCGACTGCCGTTTTAAAGACTTCGATCAGGAACGGGATTTCCGAACGGCTCGCGTCCTCCGCAGAGAATTCGACGTCGTCCACAAGAGTACGGGCAAACCCCACAGCTTCTTTGACTTCACTGAGGACTTCCTCTTTCGTCATTTTAAGCTTGTACTCCATGTGGATCGGGCTTGTCGCTATGAAGGTGTGGATCCTCGGACGGTCCGCGTCTTTCACTGCTTCGCCCGCACGTGCAATGTCCTCTTTCTTCGTGCGCGCAAGGCCCGCTATGATTGGTCCGCCCTTAAATTCACGCGCGATCGCCTGCACCGATTCGAAATCGCCCTGCGAAGACGCTGGGAAACCCGCTTCGATCACGTCCACGCCCAAGCGTGCAAGTTGACGCGCAATCTGCAATTTTTCGCCCTTATTCAAGTTGATGCGTGCGGCCTGTTCGCCGTCTCTCAATGTCGTATCGAAAATTCGTACCTGATCAGTCATCTCACAATCTACCCTTTCTTAATGCCGCCCTCCGGCGGTGCGATGGTTTTAGAATTTCGGAATCTCTTTGCTCTCCATCCAGGGCATCATCTTGCGGAGTTCCTTGCCTACCGTTTCTACTTCCGCACTCTGTGCCCTTTCGGCCCACTTCTTCATACGGGGACGTCCGGTCTGGTTCTCGAGGATCCAGTCGCGCGCGAACGTTCCGTCCTGGATTTCCTTCAAAAGCTGCTTCATCGCTTTGCGCGACTCTTCCGTGACGACGCGCGGCCCCGCGATCATATCGCCGTACTTCGCTGTGTCGCTGACCGAATAGCGCATCCAGCTGATGCCGCCTTCAAAAATCATATCTACGATGAGTTTCAATTCATTGATGCACTCAAAGTATGCCATTTCCGGCTGGTATCCAGCTTCGACGAGCGTTTCAAATCCCGCCTGCATCAGCTCGCTAACACCGCCGCAGAGTACCGCCTGTTCGCCGAAGAGGTCCGTCTCGGTCTCTTCTTTGAACGTCGTCTCAATGATGCCCGCTCTGCCGCCGCCGACTGCCGACGCGTACGCGAGCGCAAAATCCTTCGCCTTGCCCGACGCGTCCTGATAAACCGCGATCAGGCAGGGTACGCCTTTTCCCTCCGCATACATGCGGCGGACGATGTGTCCCGGGCCCTTCGGCGCGATCATGAATACGTCGTGGTCCGGTCCCGGCGTGATCTGGCCGAAGTGCACCGAGAAACCGTGCGCGAACGCCAGTTTTGCGTCCTTCTTAATATTCGGCATGACTTCATTTTTATAAATGCCCGCCTGAAGGTGGTCAGGCATCAGGAACATCACGACGTCCGCCTTGCTTGCGGCTTCCGCTACCGTATAAACCTCAAAGCCGTCCTTCTTTACTGTTTCCCGCGTTTTGCTGCCTTCGTGCAGTCCGATAATCACCTTCACTCCGCTGTCGCGGAGATTCTGCGCATGGGCGTGTCCCTGGCTGCCATAGCCGAACACTGCAACGGTCTTGCCCTCAAGAAAACTTAGATCTGCATCGCGGTCGTAATACACTTTTGCCATTGTGAAACTCTCCTTCTGCCCTTTCTCGGGCGTTAAAATTGACTAGGTTGATTTATTTTTATGCGGCTTCCTATAAAAATCCAAGAAGACCTGTCATACGGGTTTATTATTTCTCCATGTTCTCCGTAATGAAACCGGAGCGAGACAGCGCAACGGAGCCGGAGCCCGCGATCTCGATGATGCCGTAGGGCTTGAACGCTTCGATGCAGGCGTTCAATTTACCGTGGTCGCCCGTAATCTCCAGCGTGATCGCGTCCGCGCCCAAGTCGATCACGCGGCAACGGAAAATCTCCGCCGTCTGGAGCACGTGCGGCCGCATTTCAAGCGGCGCGTTAACCTTGACCAGCGAGAGCCAACGTTCCACGAAAGGCCCCTCCTGCGAAAGACTCCGCACCTCGATGACCTCCACCAATTTCTTGAGCTGCTTGCGCACCTGCTCGTAATCGCCCTCTCCGCCTTCAACCACGACCGTGAAGCGGGAAATCCCCTTCTTGTGCGTGCGTCCGACGCTCATGCTGGCGATGTTGTATCCCCTGCGGTAAATAAGACTCGCAATCCGCATAAGGACGCCCGGGTTGTCCTCCGATGTGATGCTGAACGTACTCCTCATAAGAAATCATCCTCCTAAAAAAACACAAAAAAAGACCGGAACCCTAAGCGGGTCCCGGTCCGTAAGCAACGCGGCGACTAGGCGCCGGCCACCTCGGAGGGGGACCCGCTGCTAATAAGAAGTACGAGTACGAGAACCAGATTTGACAGGCTGTCGATGATTATGCCGTTTCTTCTCATGTGCGTTTCCCACCCTTCTTTGACCGAAGCCGTAATGACCCTGTTTTACCGATGTCCGGGCCACATTAGGGGACATAATAATAGTAATGCAATGAAATGTCAACTATCACGGAAATTTTCGCACAATTCATTCTTTTGCAATTGCAGGAGTGTTGCAGTTTTTTCAAAAGCGGGTAATAATAGTATGAAGGAAAGTACAGGAAGGTGATCACAATATGGATGCAGTGAAAATTTTATCCGAATCGGGCCTTCGCGCAACGAAACAAAGAGTTGTGGTGCTGGAGCTTCTTATTAAAAAAGGCTCTCCGCTCTCACATTCCGAAATTTCGTCGATGCTCGCCGAGCCGCTTGATAAAGTCACCCTGTACAGGACGCTTCAGACGCTGCAAAGCGCGGGGATTGTGCATCAGGTGCAGGGACTGGACGGTGTGTGGCGTTTCTGCGCGCACGATCAGGGGATGGAAGGCTGTCCGGGCGACCACCCGCACTTCCTCTGCCTGCACTGCGGGAAAATGGTCTGCCTGCCGGAGCAGCATATGCCGCGCGTTGAGGTCCCGAAGGGAATTAAAGTCGAAGGCAAACAGCTCGTGGTCTACGGCTGTTGTGCGGAGTGCGCGCCGGAGCAATAATATAATATCGAAGAGAAAGTAAAAAAAGAGGGCTCGACATCGTCGGGCCCTCCTTTTGTGCACCCAGTTTTTTAATTATCTTTACACGATAGTTACATAAGGATTTTTTTTGTATTGACGGATTCCATCTTAGCAAGCTATAATGTATTGCTTGATAAGATAGCGTCTCACATAATGAGACAAAGGGGTCGATCAAAATGGATGCGGAAAAATACCTGAACCAATCTATTTTAAGAGCTCTACAGGTTTTAGAGTCCTTCTCAATGGATTCGAGACACCTTTCGATTCCAGAGATTTCCAAGAAAATTGGACTTCACCGCAGCACGGTTCACCGTCTTGTCGTCACTTTGGAGAGCGCGGGCTGGCTTCATAAAATTCCCGATACAGAGAAATTCGCGCTGGGCCTGAAGGCTCTTGCGCTAAGTGGCGTTGCGGACGACGAAATTTCTTCGCAGCAGATCGTACGTCCCTTTATGGAAACACTTGCGGCGTTGAGCGGCGAAACAGTGGCGCTATGCATGTCGGATGGTATCTCCGCGACTTGCGTTGACAAAGTGGAGTCTTTTCAGACGCTTAAAATTTCTGCGAACGTCGGTCAGGACTTCCCCTTTCACGCAGGCGCGACCGGATTCGCCGTACTTTTGGGGATGCCGCCGGAACAGGCGAAACGCATTCTGGAACGTGCGCCGCTTAAGCAGTATACGGAGCAAACCGAAACGGACCCCGCGCGCGTCTTTGAAAAATATCTCAAGGCGCGGAAGGACGGTTTTATTGTAACAAGGGGAACGGTTGACGCAGGCGTTACGGCGATTGCAGCCCCGCTTTATTTTCCGCGCGAGCGCTCCTATGGAAGCGTCAGTTTGATTATGCCGGAAAACAGGGCGACGGAAGCGGTTGTCGCGAAATATATAAAAAAACTTTGCGAAACGGTCGAAGAAATCAGGCATCGAGTCGGCGCACCAAAGCCGATTAAATAAATTTTGCACGAAAAACATATACATATAGAGCTGAACCGCGAAAAAGAACATTTCTGCGGTACTGATATTTTGTTGCCGAAAGGAGGTGGCGTAATGCACGTTGTCCCCACATCACTGAAAATTTTCTGGTGTTGCTACGGACTCGCATGTTTTGTCCCATGTTTGATCTTACTTTGTCAGGATAGGAAAGGAAAAGTGAAATAAAATGGAAACTTTGGTTTGTATCTGTGTATTTCTAGTCGCTCTATTTTTGATAGGCGTATATACTTCGCTCAAAATCGAAACGCATGACGACTGGTTTGTTGCCGGCAGAAGCCTTGGACTGCTGCCGCTTGTCGGAACAATGTTTGCTACGACGGTGAGCACCGTCTCGCTGATTGGATATCTCGGCTACTACTACCAGATGGGTTGGGGTGGCTGGTGGAACTGGGGCGGATCGATCCTCTCTTTTATAATCGGCGCGCTCTTCTTTTCTAAGAAACTTCGCAGGCTGGGCAAGCGGACGATGTCGGAAATGCTCGAGGCACGGTATGGCAAAGTGCACGCGATCATCGCTTCTGTAATCATCTTTGTCGGCATGCTTTTCTTTGTTTCGGCGCAGCTTGTCGGCAGTGCCGCGATCGTTACTGCTGCGGTCGACGTAGATAGAAATATCGTAATTCTGGTTATCGGCGCGATTTTCATTCTTTTCACTGTGAGCGGCGGAATGGAAGCGGTTGCATGGACAGATACGTTCTGTAGCGCCGTGATTTTTCTCGGAACACTGATTCTAATGTTTACCGCGCTCGGAAAAGTCGGGGGCATTGGAAATCTGCATACAACCCTTGCGCAGGTTAAACCGTCCGCGCTGGATCCGTGGGCAGGCGGACAGATCAGCATCGGAATTGCAGTTTCGTGGATTCTGACTTGGGGAATCGGCAATTACGGCTCTCCGCACATTGTGACGCGCATCAACTCCGCAAAAACGCCGGAAATTGCGGCATGGAGCCAGGCCCTGACTTCTGTCGCCTCGCTCGCGTTTTTTATCCCGCTGATGCTGATCGGACTTGCCGCGATCGTGCTTTTCCCGAGTATCCCGGCGACGGATCAGGCTACGCCATATATAATCAAGCATTTGCTTTCGCCTTGGACGGGCGGAATCATGATGGCAAGCATTCTCGCGGCTGCAATCTCGACGGCGGATTCCGTACTGCTGATGGCAGGGACTACCTTTGTCAACGACATTCTTCTTAAGGTAAGCAAAAAAGAGTATACGTCGAAGCAAATCCTGCGTACTTCCCGTATCGCGACGTTGACGATCGGCGTTCTGGGAATTGTTTTCTCATTCTATACGAATTCAGGAGTCATGTGGATTCAGGCGAATATGGTCGGGATTCTGGGCGCGATGCTCTCCATTGTTGTGCTGGGCGCTTTTGCGTGGCGCAGGGCGAATGCACAGGGCGCATTGGCTGCGATGGTCACCGGTGTTATCGTTGCGCTCGTCTGGCTGGTGCTCGATAAACCCTTCGGCCTTTTCCCGATCTTGCCCGGCTCTTTCGCTGCGCTGGCGGCATACATTATCGTAAGTCTCCTTACGCCTCCGCCCCCGCAGGAAGTAATCGACGAATTTTTCAACGTATAAACAGTTTTGATAAAAACGGAGGTGTATTGAAATGGAGAAAATCAAGATTCTGATCATCAACCCGAACAGCGACGAAGCAATGACGCGCGCGATTCAGGAAAATGCGGCGCGGTATGCGGGAGAGAGGCTGTTCGTCCATACACTCAGTACGCCCGGCGCAAGTCCGTTTGTCGCGACGTACCGGGACCATGCGCTGGCTGTTCCCGGCATGGTGCAGCTTTATCGGGAAAACGAAGACCAGTACGACGCCGTTATCGTGGCATGCCATGCGGATCCGAATCTGGATCTGATGAAAGAAATCGCCGAAAAACCCGTTGTCGGGATATCGGAGGCATCCATGAAAATGGCGACGATGCTGGGACATTCCTTTTCTGTCGTTGCACCCGGCGAACGCGGTATCCCGAATAAATGGGCGCTGATCGACAAATACGGCCTGCGCAGATTTGCTGCGTCAGTGCGGCCTGCACTTGGCGAGGGTGACGACGCGCTGATCGAAGCGGGACGCAGAGCCGTTGAAGAAGACGGCGCTGAAGTGCTTGTTCTCGGCTGCGCCGGATTTGCCGGACTCGATAAAAAAATGCAGGCGACACTGGGCGTGCCGGTCCTGGACGGGGTGATCTGCGCCCTAATCACTGCGGAGGGGTTGGTTCGCGCAGGCCTCTCAATCAGTAAAAAGCTGCGTTATAAAAAATAAAAAGTCCGAACTGGAGGACGAAACAATGTATGATCTGGTTATTAAAAACGCAAAAATCGTATCGGAAAACGGAACGTTCTATGGCTGGGCCGCCGTTTCCGGGGGGCGAATCGCGGCGCTCGGAGAGGGCTCTGCGCCCGCCGGAACGAAAGAGATCGACGCAAAGGGGCTGACGCTCCTTCCCGGCGGAGTAGACCCGCACGTACACATCCGCTATCCGGGCGGCGCGCACAGGGAAACGTTTGTGACGGGGACGCGTGCCGCGGCAGCGGGCGGCGTGACGACGGTCATCGAGCATCCCATTTCGACGCCGCCGCAGTACAGCCCTGAGACGCTCCAGCCGCGTATCGATGCGGTTCGCGAGCAGGCCGTCGTAGACGTCGCTTTTCTCGGCGCTGCGGGCGGCGCACACCTTGACGATATCGGGCGTGTTGCGGCTGCCGGCGTTGTCGGTTATAAAACCTTCCTGCACGCCGCACCCGAGGGGCGCGAAAAAGAATTTGAGGGCCTGACGAGTGCGACGAACTACGACCTTTTGAAAGTGATGGAAGAGGTAAAAAAGACGGGGCTCCCAATGGCGGCGCACGGAGAGGACAATGATCTTGTTGCAGGCGGCATTGCGGCTCTGCGCAAAGAGGGCGACATGGGGCCGATGGCGCACGCGCGTTCGCGCCCCGCGCTCGCGGAAACGATGGCGGTCGACAGGCTAATCCGAATTGCGGAAACGGTTGGCGGCGATCTTTACCTCGTCCACATCTCCACGCCGGAAGCAGTTGCCGCTGCGAAGGCCGCGCGTGAACGCGGCATGAAAATATGGATCGAAACGTGCCCGCAATATCTCTATCTGACAGAAGAAGCGCTGGAACAATTCGGCCCCTACGCAAAATGCAACCCTGCGCTGCGCGACCGCGCGCGCGTCGAGCAGATGTGGGCGTACACTATGGATGGTACAATTGACACCGTGGGCAGTGACCACGCGCCCTTTACGAAAGAAGAAAAAGAAAAAAATCCGCAGGATATTTTCCTGGCGCCGGCTGGATTCCCCGGTCTGGAAACGCGGCACGGCCTTATGATGAAAGCGGTGCGCGACGGACGTATTTCCCTGGAGCGCGCGGTTGAGCTGCTCTCCGTCAATCCGGCGAAAGCATACGGCCTCTACCCGCAAAAGGGCGCGATCCGCGTCGGAGCGGACGCAGACTTTATCCTCTGCGCCCCCGAAGAGACGTGGATTGTCGACGCGTCAAAGATGGAGACAATGTCCCGGGATACGGCGAAAGTTTTTGAGGGATGGGAGCTTGCAGCCCCGATCAGCAAAACGATCGTGCGCGGCGAGGTCGTCTGGGACGAAGGCGAATGTAAAGTCGAACCCGGCTTTGGCCGCTGGGTTTCCAAAAGAGGTGACTAAATTGCTGCAAATCGATGGACAGCGGTTGAACCAAACGCTTAAAAAACTTGGAGAAATCGGCTGGGTTGAAGGCGAAGGCCTGCAGCGCCCGGCCTATACGGAGGCTTATTTCGAAGCGCAGGCTTTCCTGCGCCGCGAAATGGAAAGCGCCGGACTCCAGACGAGAGTGGATTCGGTCGGAAACCTGTTCGGTGTTCTGCCCGGCGAAAACGGAAAAAAAATCCTGACCGGTTCGCACCTTGACTCCGTCTATAACGGCGGGATCTACGACGGACCGCTCGGTATCGCCGCAGGGCTGGAAGCGCTTCGCTCCATGAAGGAACAGGGATATGTCCCGAAACACACGATGGAAGTCGCCGCGTTTATCGCGGAAGAAGGCGAACCGCTGGGCGGGACCTTCGGCAGCAGGGCCTTTGCAGGTATGATTGCACCGGGGTATAAAAACGATACATTGAAGCGCTTCGGACTGAGCGATGACGACGTTGCGGCGAGCAAGGCGGAACGCTCCGATTATGCGGCTTTTTTGGAGCTGCACATCGAGCAGGGGCCTTATCTGGAACGTAAAGGTCTGCCGCTTGGGATACCATCCGGAATCGTCGGCATCGCGCGCTACAATGTCGTGATAGAGGGCGCGGCAAATCACGCCGGCACAACGCCGATGCGGGAACGCAGCGACGCGATGCGGGCTGCGGCCGACCTCATCCACGAATGGTATCTCTATATGGATCTTCAGAATGATCTTGTTTGTAATGTAGGCGTGCTTGATATCGTGCCAGCGCACGTAAGCGTCGTACCTGAAAAAGTAACCTTCTGCCTGGAACTGCGTTCGCTCTCCGAAGAAAAATTGAAAGAAGCCGCGGACGAAATGCAAACGCTGATTGCCGATATACCGCGCTGCAAGGGACATATGGAAAGCCTTGGAGCAAAAGCGCCGGTCGCTTTGGACGGCGAGATCGTCAAACTGCTCTCCTCGATATGCGAAGCCAAACAATGGCCGGCGGAAATTATGCCAAGCGGCGCGTCGCACGACGCGGCTGCCATTGCGAAAGTGATTCCGACCGGCATGATTTTCGTGCCGAGCAAAAACGGCGTAAGCCACTCGAAGGAAGAATATACGTCGCCCGAAGAAATCGCGCACGGCGGCGAACTATTACTCGCGGCGCTTTTAGAACTCGATCGGCGTTGAAGGGTCTGTCTGTAATAACTCCATACCATTGAGTCGCTGTTAGTAAAGAAACGCCTGAAGCGCGTAAGCGGTTTTGACAAACGAGTTTTGTCCTTATATTCTAAAGGACTCAACATACGTGAGATACAAAGCTAGCTATTTGTTCAAAGTACTCGCCATAGTCTCTTTTGTTACTCCAAAAGAGACTATGTGCTCCTTGCCACCCCAAAGGGGCGAGGCGTTTGCATCGCATAGGAAAAATCCATCTACTTTGAGAAATCTGTCTATTTATTTCTGTGACCCATTCTCGCCTTGGCATCGCGGTATCAATAAAAACAAAAATGGACTACTGTGGCAATCTCCATCCCTGTCATTTGATATTGCTAAGTGTTTGGGCGAAAGAATTCGACGTATCATGATCTAGTTGAACATAAGGCCACGCAAGGGTTGGGACAACCTGCGGGATTGGTGCGGTGTAGGGTATTCAGAACCCACGAGGGCGGCTGGTATTAGGCAACATCAGACGGAGATTTCCCAGAAGAGTCTCCTTCGATGTTGTTCGGTTTTTTACTGGCTTCCTTACTATATTCTTGTCATTGCTGCTTAACAAAAAACACTGTATCTTTGTAACCTTTAGTGAGGATCACGGGGCAAGTATTGTTAAGTCTATCGTGCTTATAACTGCGTTTTCAGAGAGCGGGGCGACGCATGACTACCAGCTCCTCGAAACGTTGCTGCGACGATGTGCCGATTATTTTTTCTTTTGGGGGGAAATTTTTGTCGAACGTTTCCGCGGCGGTCTGGTCGACTTCGTAGATTGAATCTTCGACATAGCGCCCTTTCATGCCTGAGAGAGCTCCGTCGTACAGTTCGCATACTTGCAGCGCGTTCATGTACATATCATCAGCCGTGCGGATTCCGAATGCTTCCGCCGGGGTGAAACCCTGCCTCGAATAATATTCAGGATCCCCGCAGAGAAAAATCGCGCGAAAACCCAACTCTCGCGCCAGTTGCCGCGTATGTTCGATTAGTCGACCACCAACGCCCTTGCGCTGGTACTCCGGCAAAACCGAAATCGGCCCCAGGCACAGCACATCATATTTTTCCCCGTTGTCACCCTCAATGACAGCTTTCATGTAAATAATGTTCCCGACGATTTTGCCGTCGTGCACCGCGACAAAATCCAGCTCCGGCACAAACGCGGCGCTGTCCCGCATAACATGCAGCAGATAGTGCTCGCAGCAGCCGGGCGCGTAATGATTCCAAAACGCCTCCCGCGTCATATTTTCCGTTTCGCTGTAATCCGCGGGCCGCTCAGGTCGCAATTCCAAATCCATCACTCCAAATCCCCTCGCTTCTTCTTATATACATCTCCATCATACTCACATCATACTTCGTTTCTCGCGTTTTTCGGGAAGAACTTTTTCACATCACTGCGCATGATCCTAATTTTTTTGATTTCGCCTTTTCGTCTTCACTCAACAGTTAGAAGTGCCAGTAGCGATGCAATGCGAAGCCCCGGGATCGAAAGCGTTTTTTTCTCTACGCTAAGGATCCCGGGGCTTTGTATTGTGAAGTTAATAGCGCTTATAACTGCATTTTGAACGAACCAACCACAGCAGTATGATCGGACGGCCGCTCCATGGCCCGCAGCTCGCGCACGACCCATGCGTCCTGGCTCACTTCAACAAGCGGCGCCGTGCCAAGAATATGGTCGATGCGCCAGCCGATGTTGCGTTCCAGCGAATTTTTCACACGATAATCCCAGAAGGAAAACTCGCCCTCGTTCGGCCTGAATTTTCTAAAAATATCCGTGAAGCCCCACGTCAGCACGTTTTCATACGTATCCTTCACGGCCTGCGTAAAGCAGACGTGGTCTTTTTTCGTTTTGGGGTTCGTCACGTCGATGTCCGTCGGCGCGACATTCAGGTCACCCAGCCAAAGCACCTTGTCGGACGGCTTGAACTCCCGCTCGAAAAGCGCTCGAACGCGCTCGAAAAAGCGCAGTTTGTACGGAAAATCCGGATTGTCGATCTCCTTGCCCTGCGGAATGTAGGTGTTCACGATATTCAAGTCGCCAAAACGCGCCACTGCAACGCGCGCTAACTCTGATTCCGCGCGCGCGGGTTCCGCCTCTCCATCGCCGAGCCCGAACGAAACGCTGTCAGGCGCTTTTTTCGAAACGATCGCGACCCCGTTGTAGGACTTCATTCCTTTGTAGGCACATTTGTAGCCCAGTTTTTTAAAAAAATCGACGGGAAAATCCGCGTCCTGGCATTTCGTCTCCTGCAAACACAAAATATCGGGCGCTTCCACGGATTTTAAATAGCGTTCAAGGATTGGCATGCGGCTCTTGACAGAGTTCACGTTAAATGTTCCAATATTCACAAGCGACATGAGCATGTTCCTTTCTATATGAATATATGCATTCTGATCCCATTATAGCAAGGGGCGCAACGAGGAGGAGTCACGCGTGAAAATAATCGTTCTACAAGGAAGTCCCAGATTAAATGGAAACACTGCCGTGCTTGCGTCCGAGTTCGCTGCCGGCATGAAAGCGGGCGGTGCGGAAGTGGAAGTTATGAATCTGGCGGACAAAAAAATCGGGCCATGCGACGCGTGCAATCAGTGCGAGTGCGGTGAGCGCGATTTTTGTGTCCACCAGGACGACATGACAAACGTCATGAAGGCCGTAAAAAAAGCGGACGCGGTCGTCGCGGCGACGCCGGTCTGGTGGACGGGAATGTCCTCACAGATGAAAATCTTCATCGACAGGCTGTACGGCTACAAAACAAAAGATTATTTCGGCGGCAAACCGCTCTTTTTGATTACCGCCTATTTTGAAGAGTACGAGGAAGATGCGCCGCTGCCCGGAGAAAAGATCGCAGCGTACACGTTCCAGTCTATCGCAGACTTCGCGGGCATGGATTTCGTCGGACACCTGCGTTCAGATCCCGCGAAAGGCAGCGTTATCACCGATTCCAAGATGATGGTACACACGTTCAACACAGGCAAACGATTCGCGGGCGTGCTGGACAAAGTCGCGGAGAACTAATAGGCGAAAGGGCCCGGATCGCGATCCGGGTCTTTTAATTTATATACAAAAAAATATCCCCTCATTTACTTTTTGATTTATAGCGTTATAATATTTAGTTGTTGAGCAAACATTATCAAAAGTATCGATTATAACGGGGCGAAGAAGACCAATGATAAAGAAAAAATCATTTCTAATTTTACTTTTATTCCTGCTCGGCATTGCCGCCGGATGCGCATGGGCTGCGCCATCTGCAGACACGCCGAAACAACTCACTCTGTTGGCGGGCTCTCCGGGCAGCAACTGGACCACGATGGGCAGTGCAATCAGCAGCGTCTGGGCAAAAGAAGTCCTGCCCACGAACTGCCTGATGGGCGGCGCGGTTTCGAACCTCACGGACATCAAAAACGGCAAGGGCGATATTGGCATAACCTACGTTCCGTTCCTCGAGTCCATGCGCCGCGGAAATACCGACCGATCGAGTTCGAAGACAGATGACGTCGTCGTAATGACAAATCTGTTCGAGCAGTACATCTGCTTCATCGCGCGCAAGGATTTTGTTGAAAGAAACCGCATTTTCCTGCTGAGCGACCTCTTTGACAAAAAACTGCCGGTGCGTATGGCGACGCTGAAGCCGGGGACAGGCGTGGAATCCGTCCTGCGAAGCCTTCTCAAAGAATGCTATAACGTGACCTACGATTCCATTAAAAGCGCGGGCGGACGCGTCGAATACACATCCTACGAAGCGGGAATGGAAATGCTGGTGGAAGGGCACGTCGACATCTTCGTGCTCGTGCTGGGTAAAAACGTTGCCGCGCTTCGTCAGCTCGACGGGCTCGTGGATTATGAAATACTGCAGATAGACAACAGCTCCCTGCGCTCGCTGGCGCGCGACTACGGAACGACGACCGCCGTGCTGAATCCGAGCATGCACGCGGGGATTTCCATTCCGATTCGTACCGTTGGCCTGCCCATCTGCCTCGCAGTCCGCAAAAGTCTGCCGGACGACATTGTCTACGAATTGTGCAAAACGCTCTGGCAGTACAAGGGCGAAATCGAACTGGTCGCCAAGGACGTAGAAGAACTTTCCCCGGAAACGGCGCTGCCCGAAACCGTTGCGGCACACCCTGGCGCGGTGAAATTCTGGAACGAACACAAGGAAAAATAAACGCAAATTTGACACCATTTTTACGGCGGCTCGCACAGAGCCGCTTTTTTACTTGTCTTTTCCGGAAAAGCAGGTTAGAATTACCCTCATGACAAATACGACTTTCACCATTATCACAATCGCGTGCTGTTGTCCGGGTGCTCTCATCGAGTGACCCGCATCGGCGCGTGCCGCGGCGGAACAGGCTAAGCGGCAAACCAAATTTACTTTTGTAATTAAAACCTGCCGCGTAATGGCAGGTTTTTTTATTTTGACAAACTGGAGTGATCAGCATGACGGCATGGGAATATATCAAAAGCGATTACGAGGCAGCAAAACGCAATGACCCCGCGATTCCAGACGGGTTCCGCGGGACGCTTGAGGTCCTGCTCTGTACGCCGGGTTTCCTCGCAATCACGTGCCATCGCGGAATACACGTTCTGCATAAAAAATTCGGCATCCCTGTGCTGCCGCGTTTTTTGTCGCTCTTCGTGCGCTGGTGGACCGGCGTTGAAATTCATCCGGGCGCGGAGATTGGACCGGGATTCTTCATCGACCACGGCGCTGGTATCGTCATCGGAGAAACCGCGGAAATCGGCGAAAACGTGACGCTCTACCAGGGCGTGACACTGGGCGGCACGGGCAACGAAAAAACAAAAAAACGCCACCCGACGCTCGGCAACAATGTGTTCGTCGGAAGCGGCGCAAAAATACTCGGCCCCATTACCATCGGCGATAATTCGCGCATCGGCGCGAATAGCGCGGTTTTGAAAAGCGTACCCGCGAACTCCACCGTCACAGGCATGCGCGCGCGCATTATCAAAATCGACGGGAAACGCACCGAAGACGACCTCGTCTGCGTCAGCCCGGAGCAAATATGGCCCCACATCCTGCGCATGGAAGAAGAAATCCACGCCTTGCGCCGGGAAGTCCGCCGCCTCAAGGGCGAAGAAGAGCAGCGCCCCGTGCCGCACGTCGATTTCGAGGTAGAAGTCAGAAGCGGAGGCACGGAGAAGCAGTAACGCGAACTCCAGCACGGCCAATGCGTTTTTTTGTTACAATATAGGGGCGCAGAAAAGAAATCGAAACCCCCTCGTTTCGGCAATCAGGGATGTGAGTGAAATAAAAAAAGTAGCTTTGAAGCACCCGGAATTCTTTAACATCGTGGACATGGTAACCGGTGAGACCCATTTGGGCGGCAACCAGGAATGGTACAGAGACGAATTTCAGCGCCACGCCGGCTGCGGCCCGGTCGTTGCGTCAAACCTCGTCTCATACTCGCTCGCTTCCGAAACCGGGGCTTCCGGCCCTGTCGATAAAGCGCATTTCCTCTCGCTGATGGAAGAACTGTGGCTCTACGTCACGCCATCCCGCCAGCGCGGTCTGCCATCGACCGATCTTTTCTACAAAGGACTGCTGGCCTACGCGCAGGACAACGGACTCCGCGTGCGCCGCTGCGCAATCATCGACATGCACAACCCCGCGTCCGAACGCCCATGCTTCACCACCGTTGTCAACTTTCTGGAAGAAGCGCTCGAACGCGACATTCCCGTCGCGTACCTGAATCTCGACAGCGGAGAAGAAAAAAACCTCGACGAATGGCACTGGGTCACGGTGCTGTCGCTTGAACGTGAAGGCGGTCAGGCATACATCGAGATCATGGACGAAGGAAAAACAAAGCGCATCGACCTCACAATCTGGTATAACAGCACCGTTCTCGGCGGCGGTTTTGTATATATGAGATAAGCGAGGCAATTTTAGAGCGATAGCTTCTCCTTACGGATTTTTGTTTCACAGATTTTTTGAAAAACGCAATTTCAAACAGATGTTCGAAATTTCCTGCGTTGTCGTTTTTTAAATTCACACGAATGTTTGAATTTGGCTGCGATATTTTTTCTATGCGTTTTTTGAAAAAGTACAAATTCAAACAGATGTTTGAATTTCCTGCGCTGTCGTTTTTTAAATTCACACGAATGTTTGAATTCGGTTGCGATATTTTTTCTACGCGTTTTTTGAAAAAGCACGAATTCAAACAGGTGTTTGAATTTCCTGCGCTGTCGTTTTTTAAATTCACACGAATGTTTGAATTTGGCTGCGATATTTTTTCTACGCGTTTTTTGAAAAAGCACGAATTCAAACAGATGTTTGAATTTCCTGCGCTATCGTTTTTAAATTCACACAAATGTTTGAATTTGGCTGCGATATTTTTTCTACGCGTTTTTTGAAAAAGTACAAATTCAAACAGATGTTTGAATTTTGCGGCGTCTATTGTTTAAATGTCTTTAAACACAAATGCCGTATTCTCCGTGAAAACCACGATTTATTTTTGAGGCGGGAACAATATACTAGACAGCGTTTTTGATTTCACCACAGGAGCGTGTTGTTGTTATGGGCAATTCAAAGAAATATCTAGCGGAATGTATCGGAACTTTTATCCTGACCTTCATGGGCTGCGCGAGCGCCATGTTTCTTGGCACGGGCGCGCCGGGCGGACACCTTGCGGTCGCGTTTGCGTTCGGGCTTTCGATCGTGGCGGCGGCATATGTGATCGGCGGTGTTTCGGGTTGTCACATCAACCCCGCGGTGTCATTCGCGATGCTGTTGGATAGGCGGCTGGACGGAAAGGATTTCATTGGCTATGTTGCGGCGCAGGTAGTAGGCGCAATCATCGCGGCGGCCGCGCTGAAAACGTTGCTTTGTTTCGGACTGCAGGACTTGACGGGCGGGCTCGGTTCAAACGGCGTGGCGAATGCGGGCGGCGTTATGGGTGCGCTTTTTGTTGAAGTGGTACTAACTGCGATTTTTATTTTCACGATTCTGGGCGTTACGGCGGATGCTTCGAAGGCGAGCGTCGCTGGTATCGTGATCGGCCTCACGCTGACATTCGTCCACATCGTGGGCATTCCGCTCACGGGGACGTCGGTCAATCCGGCGAGGAGCATCGGCCCAGCACTTTTTGCGGGCGGTGCGGCACTGACGAACGTTTGGGTCTTCATCGTGGGTCCGATTGTTGGCGCGGCGGTCGCGTTCGCGCTTTACCGTTTGATCAAATCTGAATAAAAGAACTTCCTTCTATATACTGAAGAAGCCGCCCGCTGGGCGGCTTTTTTGTTGTTTTCTCGCAAAAAAACGCCGCCGCGCAGGTCGATTTTTGCATAAAACATGGAAAAAACGGGATTTGCGGACTGCCGTTTTAAAATTAGCGTCTACAAACTTGTATAATATTTTTATAAAATTATTTCTTGTCGCAAGTGACAAGCTGCGAGGAGGTTCGGCAATGACGTGATCTAGGGTTTCCGTTTCCCCGGTCGGGGGTCGTCGCTTATTGTCGTCCTGTCTCGGAAGTTTTTCCTCGCTTCACGTCTTCTCTTTTTAAATTTCTAAGCAGGCAGCCTCTTTCTCGGAGGTTCTTCTATTTTTGCATTTTTTCTGGAGGGAAATATGAATCGTATTCTGATGTCTAAAAACGGTCCCGCCGTTGCGGGCCTGATTCTTGGTGTAATCGCGGCGTTTCTTGTTAAATTCGGCAATCCGGGCAATATGGGGTTTTGCGTCGCCTGTTTCACGCGCGATATCGCAGGCGCTCTCGGCCTGCACCGCGCAGGTATCGTGCAGTATCTGCGTCCTGAGATTCCCGGATTTATTCTGGGCGCGTTTGCTTCCGCAATGTTCTTCGGGGAGTATCGTCCGCGCGGCGGTTCGTCCCCGATGGTGCGCTTCGGGCTTGGTTTCTTTTCGATGATCGGCGCCCTTGTGTTCCTCGGCTGCCCCTGGCGCGCGTATTTGCGTCTCGCGGGCGGCGACTGGAACGCGCTCGCTGGCATCGCGGGACTTGTGGCCGGTACGTCAATCGGCATCGCGTTCCTGTATCGCGGGTTCAGCCTCGGCGCCGCGCGCCCTTGTCCGAAATGGGCGGGCGCTGTGATGCCGCTGATTGCGCTTGCGATTTTGGCGCTGCTTTTTGGAAAACCTCTGTTCGGCCCGGAAAAAACGGGGCCGGTATTCTTTTCGACGACGGGGCCCGGCTCGATGCACGCGCCCGTCTGGATTTCGATGGCGGCGGGACTTGTCGTAGGATTTTTGGCACAGCGCAGCCGTTTCTGTACGGTCGGCGCACTTCGCGATCTGATCATGCTGCGTGATTCGCACCTTTTCAAAGGAATTGTCGCGTTCACGTTTGCGGCGTTTGTGACAAACCTGGCGCTCGGTCAGTTCAAGGCCGGGTTTGCGGGGCAGCCTGTGGCGCATACGATGCAACTGTGGAATTTCCTCGGCATGGTACTTTCAGGGCTGGCGTTCACGCTTGCGGGCGGGTGCCCCGGGCGCATGCTCATCATGTCCGGCGAGGGCGATTCTGACGCGGGCGTTTTCTTCGTCGGCATGCTAGTGGCAGCGGCATTCGCGCATAATTTCAGTCTCGCAAGCTCCGGTAACGGCGTGGGCGCGTTCGGCATACCGGCAACGATCATCGGCCTGGTTTTCTGTCTTGGCGTCGGTACGGTTTTCCTGAACCGGATCGACTAAGGAGGAGATTAAAATGGAAACGACAACGATCGACGCGCGCGGACTTTCCTGCCCGCAGCCAGTGGTGGAAACGAAGCGCGTTTTGGATAAAATAAGCGGCGGGCGCGTAGAGGTGCTCGTCGATACGGTGACGTCGCGTGAGAACGTTTTGCGTTTCGGCGCGAACAAGGGTTGGAAAGGAAGCTTCGAGCCGGAGGGCGCCGGGTTCAAGGTCGTCCTGGAAAAATAAGCGCTTTCGGCGCTTTTCACATTATTGTTACGGCGGGGGGGCCTTTTGGCCGCCTTTTTTCTTTCCGCTTCGTTTCTTTTTTATGCTTTTCAATATCTCTTTTTTTGCTTCTATTGTAAATTTTATCTTAATTATATTTTAAACATTTGCGATACGCATAAATATTGTGTTGTAATTACAACTTGCGTATTTTATACTTTGTATAGGTTTCGTCCCGCTCGTTATAAACAATTGTAACGATGGACGGAGTACTTTTTCTAGGGAAATTGGAGGCGTTATTGTGAGGAGCAAATATGCGGTAAAACTTTTTGCGGTTCTTTTCCTTTTGGTACTGCTTGCTTCGCCGCTGGCGGCACAGGAGCCCGCGCAGGAAGGCAAGTATTACATGATCGGTACTGCGGAGGAACTGGAATGGTTCCGTGACGCGGTCAACGGAGGCAGTTTCGATGCCAACGCAAAGCTGACGGCGGACATCGATCTCGGCGGAGTCGATTGGATACCCATCGGCGACGGGTTCAGTATGGAAGAGCCGGAAAACGAAGATTTGGCGGCGATGGCAGCGAAACCTGCGTACTTCGGCGGCGAATTTGACGGACAGGGTCATACGGTCTCTAACTTCAAGGTCACGGGTAAAAACGACGTCGGCGGATTCTTCGGCTTTCTGCTCGGGAGCGGATTCAACCCCCTGGGTATGATTGCCGCAGATGCGGACGAGGCGCTGGCTGTCGTTAAAAACCTGCACATCAAAAGAGCCGTTGTGTCTTACGCCAACGAAGACGAAAACGGCGGCGGCTGTCTCGGTGCAATCGCAGGAGAGGCAGAGCACGCCCTGATTGAAAACTGCACGGTGACGGAGAGCGAAATCTCTGCGTTATACAGCGTATACGCGGGCGGCGTCGTCGGGAAGATGTCGGGGGCGACAGTTGCCTTGTGCCGCGTGACGGGCACTGCGCTCAAAATCCTTTCAGAAGAGGCGCGTGCACACGCCGAGCTTGGCGGTATCACCGGATATAGCTCTGATGGCTCCTTCATTAAGGACAGTGCGGTCAACGGCTGTACAATCGAAATCTCCGCGCCCGATGATGTGGCAGCGGGCGGCATCGCCGGCGACGGCAGCGGCGAAAGCTATGAAAACGTCCGAGCCATCGGCAACACTATTACTGTAAGCGCAACGCAAGAGAACGGCGAGGCTCTGGCGGGCGGCATTCGCGGCTACGGCAGCGCAGAGGTTATCGGCGCGCTCTCAGCATATAACACCATCAAGGCGGAAGCGATGGAAGACTGCGGCGCCAGCGGTATTGGCGGCCAAGAAATCTATGGCAGCACGGCGGTCGGCAACGTCATTTCCGCCGTTTCAGAATACGGCGATACTCTGGCAGGCGGCATTGCCCCAGACCCCAGGCGCGTTTTTGATTCCTCGGTCTACGGCGGTTCGATCACCGTAGAATCCAAGAGTACGGATGGAGATACCCTGGTTTGCGCCGGCGGTATTACGGGAAATGACGGTTACCTGGAAAACTGCTCCGTCTCGGAACTCAAGATCTCCGCAACGGCTAACGAAAGCGCTATCTGTGCGGGCGGCATCGCCGGATTTGCTGATGATTCCGTCTCCCAGAGCACTGTGTTCGGCGGCACGGCGATTACGGTATCGGGCGGCGACATGCAATACGTCGGCGGCCTGATCGGTGCTTTGGGCCGCAGCGCGGAGATTACTGAATCCGTTGCTGCTTCGGTCACGCTGAGCGCGCCCGAAGGCGCAATGCTTGGCGCGGTTGCGGGCTATAAGAAGACCCGTGGCGATGCAGAGCCGAGCGTAACAGAAGAGCCCAGGGTCGACGACGTCTGGTATCTCGACACGATCGCTGAAGACGCAATCGGCGATGATGAAGATCCGGAAACGACCGGAGATGTTACAACTTTCGCGGCGACGGACGATCCGGAGACGCTGGACGCTGTAACCTATGCGATCGACAAAATCGCAACCATTCTGAAGGGCAAAACGGAAACACTTTCTGTAGTTTCCTTCCCCGGCACGAAAGACGCGTTCATACCCGAACTCACGTGGACGCTTAACGACACATCCGTGGCAACGCTGGAGGCGGGCGAGAATGCCGTTACCGTCACAGGCGCAAAAACCGGCTCGACACGGATTGCTTTCGGTAATCCGCGTGTCCCTGATGACAGGATTATTATCCTCGAAGACGGGGAAGAGGACGAAGACGACGATCCGGAAGGCCAGCTCGTCAGCGCGGTGTTTGTCGTAGACCCGGACGACCCCTGGCACAGCGGTTCAAGCAACTGCTCGGCGCTGCCCGGCCTGTTCGGCCTGCTGACGCTGGCGGCACTGCCTTTCGTTGCCGGACGCCGCAGAAAATAACTGAAAAACGCGCACGGCGCGAGAAACACCCTGTCGCGGCAACCGCGGCAACGCGAACAGACCCGGAGGCGGCTTTTTTTTGGCCGCCTCTTTTTTACGTTTTGCTTTCACAATGCGGCTTTGCGCATTTTCGCTGCCGCTTCGTTGCGTTTCGGGCGCGGGATTTTCGTCTAAAATCAATTGATTTTTGGCATTTGAAGAAACTACGCAGGCAAAAGCGGCCGTAATTGGATACAATATTCTGGTTGTGAAAATTTCACCTTTGTTTGGAGGCGTTTTTTTGCGAAGAGGAGCGCGCGCTGTTTTTCTCTTTGTTTTTGTGCCGACATTTTTTTCTCTTTTCTTCCTTCCCTGTGCCGTGGCTGCCGAAATGGAAACCAGACGTTATGACGTCGTCGTTGTAGGCGCGGGCAGCGGCGGCTGTTCCGCGGCGATCCAGGCCGCGCGCATGGGCGTCTCCGTCGCGCTGGCAGAGCGTTCGGACTGGGTCGGCGGACAGATGACGGGCGCGGCGGTCAGCACGATGGACGATAAAACGATGACGCGAACGGGAATTTACAACGAGTTCATCACGCGAGTGCGCGATTTTTACGACCGATACGGCCGCAACGTAAATGTCTGCTATTGGGGCAACGACACGATTGCGTTCGAGCCTTGGGCGGGGCAGCGCATCTTGCTCGACATGATCCGCGAGACGGAGAAGATCGATTTATATTTGAAGGCAACGCCGCTTTCCGTTAAAAAAACGGGAGATAAAATTACTTCCGCCGTGTTTAAGATCGACGGAAAAGAGGTCATGCTCTCAGCAAAAGTTTTCATTGACGCGACAGAGCACGGGGACTTCATCCCGCTTACAGGTGCACGCTACCGGTCGGGCAACAGCCTTTTCCCCAGCGGCGAAAAATATGAGAGCATCATTCAGGACATCACTTACCCTGCCGTTATAAAAAAATATCCCGACGGACTGCCGCCGCGCTTGCGCGTGACAGTTCCGCCGCCGCGTTATAACGAATATATTTTCTATTTCCGCTCGATCGTACGCCCAGACGGGGACACGTGGCCGGGAAATTATCCGTTCAACGTGCCGACGCACAACGCGTACCGAGCGATGCCGGACCCTGCGGGCAGCGCTCTGGTCTTGGGCGGTGAGGCTTACACGTGGCCGTTCATCACAAAGACGGCGATCAACTGGGCAAACGATTATCCGGGCAACGATTACCCCTTTTACCATGAAAAAACGCGTGCGCTTTCCATCGCATTTCTGGAAAACGCCGATTACCGACGCGAAATCGAACGCGAGGCGATGCTGAAAACGCTTTGCTTCATCTATTACATGCAGACTGAGCTCGGCATGTCGGACTGGTCGGTGGACGACCGCCAGGGATTCGGCACGTGGTTCTCAAACGACTGGCAGGAATGGGACGTGCTTGATGAGCGTTACGCGCCAATCCTCTCGCTGTTCCCGCCTTTTCCTTACGTGCGTGAGAGCAGGCGTATTGTAGGCATAACAACCATGACGATCGACGATGTGAAACGCGATCCGGCGCTAAAGCGGACGCTGACGAGCATTCCCGAAGCGATTGCCCTCGGCGAGTATCCGACCGACATCCACGGCAAGACGGACGATCATTTTCTGGAAGCTGACCTCGGCGAGACGAAAGACAAACTACCAAACGACTGGCAGGGCGACGGCGGGCTGTTCCAGATCCCGCTCGGCGTTCTAATCCCGGAAAAAATCGACGGCCTGTTGGCGGCGGAGAAAAATATTTCCGTCTCGCGTGTCGTAAATGGCTCTACGCGCCTCCAACCCGTCACAATGCTGACGGGACAGGCTGCGGGAGCAGTAGCTGCGCTCGCCGTACAAAACGGCGTAGAACCGCGGGCGCTCCCGGCGCTCGAAGTGCAGGACGCGCTCTGGCGCGCAAAAACAAGCCTTTCGATCTATAAATTCGAAGATGTTCCTCCATATTCAGTCTCGTGGGGCGGCGTACAGGCGGCGGTGAACTACGGCTATATGGAACCTGTGCTGGAAGATTATTTCGGCGCGTTTGAACCGATGCACTGGGCGGAAGTGCGCGACATGTTCAGAAAAGTATTCGGTGCCCGCGGCACACCGAAGAAAAGCGCGTTCGAGGTGGTTACTTTAAAGGCTTTCAGCGACTGGCTGAACGAAGTTTATGCGGACAACCCCAAAATCGTACGGGAAATCACGGTAACGCTAAACGACGACAAACCGCTCACAAAGGGCAAACTTGCGGACGTCATCTTGGAACTGCAGCTTGCGGAACTGAAAATAGAAAAACGCAACACAAAGTAACACGCTCGATCGATTTGAAACTGCATAATTCCACACAATGTTACACGGTTTCTTAAATCAACGCGCGCGGCATAATCCAATTCGCAGGATTATGCCGCACGATTTTCTTCCATAATATAGTTTTTCCGCAAAAGCTGGATTATAAAAATCGGACATAAAAATGGGGCGGTGCTAAATCCCACCGCCCCTATTGTTTCGATTTTGTGCCGGATTTTATTTCAGTTTGTCTATCCAGGTTTCGAACGCGTTTAGGAATTTTTTCAAAAATTCCGCGGATTTTTCCGTCAGCTTTTCGTCGACGACATTTCCGGTCGAAGTGAAGTAGAACTGCGGCGCGGGCATTACTGCCAGTCCGAGGAACGAGAGTACCTGGCGCAGCTCGTTCTGCGCGCCGAACGTCCCCATCGCGCCAGGCGTTGCGCCCATGATCGCGGCGGGCTTTCCGGCCCAAACGTTCGTTCCCGGCGGACGGGAACCCCAATCGATCGCGTTTTTCAAAACGCCCGGAAATGAGCGGTTGTACTCCGGCGTGATGACGAGCACCGCGTCGCTTTTCGCCGCGCGCGCCTGAAAGTCTTTTACGACCGCTGGCGGATCGTTCTCTATGTCCTGCGAGAAATAGGGCAGGGCTGCGATATCGGCCTGATCGAACGCCATTTCGCCGCCGGCGTATTCTTTCACGAATTCGAACAACTGCTGATTCAGGGAATTCTTGCTGATTCCACCGACCAATACAAAAATGTTTCGTTTTGCCATGAGGTTGGCCTCCTTTTCTAATGATCCGTCCTTATTAAACGCCGAACAGGAGAGGCACACAAGCGTATTTTCCGTATCTTCGGGGGGAATTTATACGTAGAACAGATTGAAGCTCTGCTTTGTTTGCTGTATGATGAAAATGGATTTGTTGCGAAGGGATGATTTTTTTGACCAGAACTTTCCGCCCCACATTTTTTTTCGCCTTCCTTTTTCAAATTATTTTCGCCCATCCCGCGGCGGAGGCGGTGCAAATTTCCGTGCTCGAGCCTTCCGTCTGGGAGACGGTTATGGAGTCGGGGCGCGATTTTTATGTGATTGGAAAAATTGACCGCGAGGGAAAAACCGCCGCGGAAACGCCCTTCGATATCCGTGTTGAAGTCGCTGTTACAGGCCTCGTGCGCGCGGGAGAACGAATTCCCGTCCGCACCGTGCTGAGCCGCGTCGATCCAAAAACAGGAGTGACGCCGATGCGCGATATTATGTTCACCTACGAAGGTAAAGCGCCTTGGATCGACATTCCGCGCGCAGAGCTCGAAAATTCTCCGCCGCCTGATCTTGTTTACCGTTTCGCGGACATTGAAAGTTTTTACGACCCGAGCCTCAAGGCGGTTGTTACGGAGGACTCTTTCGCGGTCCTTGTACAGGGCGGCGTCACGAAGAATTTCGACACCAATTACGCGGCCCACTACGATGGCGACCTCGAGTGGAAACTGTTCCGTGTTTTTGTGGCTGCGATTTCAGGGGATCAGGTTCTGACCGAGAGTGAAATGGATATTATGTTCGGCACGGTTCAGGATAAAGTTCTTTCCCGTTTTTCGCCGCCGGAACATTTAAAAAATGTAGAGGCCTTTGCAAAAGAGCATGGCTACCGTATTTATAAAAATTCTTTCCCCGGCTACTGGAACTATGGTCTGTCCCGGACCTACGAGATCCCTCTTCGCTGGCGGCGCAACAATTCTCTTGAATACGTGACCGGACGCGTGCACGCGATGATCTACAATATCCGCGGAGAACGCAGCGCGACACAAGAGGTCGAGCTCGGACACATCGCCTATGAGGGTTGGCTCGAAAGCGATGAGATTATTTATTACCATTACGACGTCGGGGAACCTTTCGTGCCGCACAAAACATTCGGCGGCACTACAGTGCGACAGGGGAAACTCGTCCCTTTCAACCACGGCGACAAGCTGGCCTTCACGCGCGTCTCTTACGCGCCAAAAGAAACCGCCTCTTTCGATTACAAGCCATATGACCCGGAGCGCGTCGAATGGCCGCCTGTTGTTTTAATAGACACCGGTGAGGATGAACTTTTTCGTATTTACGGCGTCGTGACGCCTATCCAACCACACCTTTCCGAAGTAACGGCGAACGATGACGGCACCTACACGATCGGAAATCGCATCGCGAAGGTGCGCTATGAATTTATTGATGGCGCTAGCGGCGAGATCCTTTATGCGGCCGAAAGACCCGTAGAACTTTCGCGCAAGTACGAAGACAGCAGCGGCAAATGGTCGGCCGATTCGATCTACGAGTTCCGCCACGAATTTGCGCTGCCGAAGTCTCTCTACGGAAAAATTTTCACAGTTCATGCCAAAGCCTACGACCATTATTACGAACCCGTCTTTGGCACAGAGGAAGTTTTTCTGCTGCGTGTCCGCTGATTGCGATACCTGTCTTTACAAAAAAGCGATATCCTTCCTTCCCACTAGAGTTCTTTTCATTTTCTGAAAATCAAACGGCTTGTTTGTCGTTTGATTTATTTTTTTCTTTTTCGCGTACTATTGACAATTTTCCAAACCTCTATATTATATAAAATATATTCTATAGGATTTTATGTCCCATATTTGCCGTCGGCTTTTTCTCATTTTTCAAAAGCAAATTGAACCGCGCGCCCATTCCAAAAGTCTCTTTACGTCAACCGCGGAGAAAAAGGAGGGATTTTTCGCTTCCGCACACACAAAAACTTTATCCAACCCAAAAACATACTGTTTCGAAGGAGGCATTTACAATGCAAAAAGCACTTGCTGGACCAGAATATGCAATCGCAATCGTCGTTTATTTAGTCATTATGCTTGTTGTCGGTATGGTTGCTGGGAAGAAAGCAAAAGCGGACAAAGACGGGTTTCTTCTCGCGGGCAGACAGTTACCCATTATTGTTTTAGTTGGAACTCTCCTGGCAACGTGGTTCGGCGGCGGAACTGTCGTCGGCGGCGCAAATTTCGTCTATAAAATGGGGCCGTGGGCAGGTATTTTCTTCTTCATCGGCGCGCCCGCCGGTGCGATCGTGCTGATGTCACTTGCGCCAAAAATTCGCGAGCTTTCGAAATATACCGTTCCCGAAATTTTGGAAAGAACGTATGGCTCGAAGACGAGACTCCTCGCTTCTATCTGCGTTCTTCTCGCATACACCGGTATTGTTTCTTACAACTTTACCGGCGCCGCGTACATCGTCAACCTGGTGACGGGATTTGACCAGTCCTATTCCGTTATTATCGCGGCCTTCATCATGGTCTTCCTCGCCGTGACTGCGGGAATGAATTCCGTTGCATGGACAGACGCGCTCAGCGCGGGTTTGATTTTCTTTGGTATGGGCTGCGGTCTTTACTTTGCCGTTTCCTCTGCGGGCGGCTATTCCAGCGCATATGCAGCACTAACGCCGGCACAGTCGAGCGTCACCGGCGGCCTTACATTGACGCAGCTTGCCGGTTATTCCCTGCCTCTCTTCTTCCTTTACATGGGTGACCAGAATCAGCTGCAGCGTTACGGTTGTGCAAAAACGCCCGCTGAAGCTAGAAAATCGGCTCAGATGCTATTTTGCGGCATGCTCGTCGTAATTTTCATGGTCATCAGCTATTGCCTTTGCGCGATTAAGCTTCTCCCCGGTATTCCTGGAGACACCGCTATCATGCGTATGGCAATCGACTATGTTCCTTACATCTTCGGGGCTCCGATTCTCTGCGCCTGCGTCGCGTTCCTCGTCACAACGGGCGACTCGTTCATCCTTTCAGCCTCTACGAATATCATGATCGATATCGTGCAAAAGTACTTTAAACCAGACATGACGGACGCACAGCTCGTTAAAGGTACACGCTACACGATTATCGGCGTCGGTATCTTCTCCTACGTAATGGCAGTATATCTCCCGGAAGTTCTCGCAATGCAGATGTACTCCTATTCGATCTACGGCGCCGGCGTTACGATCCCGCTTTTGGGCGCGTTCCTCTGGAAAAAAGTCAGCCCTGCCGGTGGAATGGCATCCGTTATTACGGGCGGCGCAGCGATCTTGCTTTGGGACATGTTCCTGAAACGCCCCTACGGCCTGAACGGAATCGTGGTCGCTGTTCCTCTCGCAGTCGCAGCACTTATTGTTTTCAGCCTTATGGTGCCAGGTAAACCGCAGACGGAAGAAGCTTAGTTCAACAAGAATCAAGGAGGTAAGAAGATGATCACGTTATTTAAGAACGCTACGCTTTTGGATTGTACAGGCGCGGATCCGGTCGCTTCCTCATGGGTGGCAGTCGAGGATAAAACGATTCGGGAAATCGGCCAGGGACAGGCGCCATCATTTTCCGGCGCGGAGGTCGTAGACTGCAAAGGCAACACGCTAATGCCCGGTCTGATCGATGCACATATCCATCTGCATCTTTTCGACAATGACCTTGGTGAGCTACACCGCAGAGACTACCCCGCAATGCACTTTGTAAAATGTCTCGCGGTTCTGAAGGACACGCAGCAGCAGGGCTTTACCACCGTGCGTGACGCGGGCGGAGCGGACGCGGGTTTCCGTGTTGCAGTCGAGCGGGGCATGGTTCCGGGGCCGAAAATCTCCGTATGCGGCACGTCTGTAACGATGACGGGCGGGCACGCCGACATGCGCCTTTCCACCGAAATAGCGCCGCCGGCTTACTCACCTGTGCCTACGGGCGTTGTGGCGGACGGGGTCGTTGAGGTGCAAAAAGCTGTGCGTGAACAGCTGCGCCGCGGCGTCGACCACATTAAAGTCATGGCCGGCGGCGGATGCGGCAGCCCCGCGGACGAGCCCGACACCACACAGTACACGCTTGAAGAAATTCAGGCCGCCGTCAAAGAGGCAAAGGCCGTGCACAAGGAAGTACTGGCGCACACCTATTCGAACGCAAGCATGCGCCTCTGCGCGGACGCAGGCGTATACAGCATGGAGCACGGAAACTACCTCGACAAGCCAACCGCTCAGTATTTGAAAGAAAAGAATTGCTGGCTCGTACCGACAATGACGACCTATTTCTTCATGTCCGAGCATGGCGAAGAGCTTGGCATTCCCGCCTACTTCCTGCGGAAGATGAAGCTCGTGCGCGAATATGCGATGGAAGCTGTTGCGAACGCGATGGAAGCGGGCGTCAAAATCGGCTCCGGTTCCGACGTCGTTGGTTCCGGCCAATTCCACAAAGCGACTGAAATCGCGCTGAAAGCGGAGGTCATGGGGTCGATGAAAGCAATCCTCTCCGCGACGCTTGAAAACGCGAAGCTCTTGAAACAGGAAAAGAAAATCGGTACTGTCGAGCCGGGCAAAGCCGCAGACCTGTTGCTCGTCCAGGGCGATCCTTTGAAAGATCCCGCGCTCTTCCAAAACCGCGACAACCTGCTCGTCATCATGCAGGACGGAGCGTTCGCAAAGAAAATGCTGTAAACGACATCACAACACCGCGGGGAGATAACACAAAAACTTATCTCCCCGTGCTTTCACTGATTGCCTGCTGCTCATGTTTTAAGGTAAAATGAATCGTACATGGAAGAAATCGTATATTCTATAAAATCAATGGAAGCGCATAGGAAGTGAAGGTGGCCCGCATGATTGCACATCCGACTCTCCAGGAAATTGCATATGATCTGATAAAAGAAAAAATTCTTTACGGGAAGATCCTTCCGGGAGAACGGATCAATCTTGAAAAGTGCGCGACGGAATTTGGTATCAGCGCAACTCCTTTACGCGAAGCGATGACAAAATTACAGCAGGAGGGACTCGCGTTTTACATTCCGAGAGCGGGATGGCGCGTTCCCAAACTTTCGAGAGAAGATTTCTTAAAGCAGCGGGAGCTGCAGATCATTTTGGAAACGGCGCTTGCGGAAAGAGCGCTTCCATTTATTGACGCGGAACGGATCGCTTTGCTGAGAGAGAGCAACGGGCGAATGAGAGATGCGATAGAGACCATGCCAAGAGAAGAACTCGGTCATTTTCTGCAGGAAGAGAACGACCGCTTTCACCTGCTTATTTTCACCGCTTACGACAACGATGTGATGCTGCGCGTCCTACAAAACACGTGGGACACCATTAAGTACCAGCGCACCGTTATGGCCGGAACGGAGCACTTTTTCAAAATCTGCGTGCCCGACCACGAATATATCATCGAATGTCTGGAGAAAAAGGATCTCACCGCATTGAAACACTCGCTTGAACTCCATTTCGAAAACGGTCCGCTTTGCCTGGAAGAGTGCTTCGAGAATTTTTCCGACAATACGTTTCCATAACTTGGCATAGCTAGAGGAGGAATTCGACGCCATGTCGATTTTGATCAAAAACGTCGCGATTTTTGACGGTACCAAGCGTTTGCCGGAGCGGTATCACCTTCTTGTGGAAGGCCGCGTCATTTCTAAAATTTCAAACTCACCTCTGCCTGAAAGCGGGCATCAAAAAGTAATCGACGGGACGGGGCTCTCTCTGCTGCCCGGCCTGATCGATCTGCACGTGCACCTGACTTGGAACGGCGGCGTAGATCCGGCAACGGACATACGCCATGAAACTTTTGCGGAACATCTGATGGTTACGGTGGGCAGCGCCATGCAATACCTGCCGAAGGGCGTCACGTCCGTCCGCGACCTGGGTTCGCCCGAGGACTGCTGCTTGATCGTCGCAGAAGCAATCAACGCCGGCAAATTCCAGGGTCCCCGAATATACGGCAGCGGACAGTCCATCATCATGACCGGGGGGCATGACCCTTTCCACGGAATCATGGCGGACGGACCCTATGAAGTTCTCAAGGCCGTACGAACGCAAGTCGCCAAACAGGCGCGTGTCATAAAAATTTCAGCGACGGGCGGCGTATACGGACGTGAGGTTGGTGAAGGCGTCGACGATGTTGAACTGCGTCAGGAAGAGGTCGACATGATCATCGACGAAGCACATCGCAGGAATGTTCCGGTCACTGCGCACGCTATCGGCGAAGCAGGTGTTCGGGGTTGCCTAAAGGCAGGCATTGACTGTATCGAACACGGCCATTGCATCACGGAAGATATGGCCGAAGAAATGGCTGCGAAAAAAATCGCCTACGTTCCGACGTTCTATATCTATCAGCATCTTTCGAACAGCGAGGATATCCCTGCGTACGCAAGGGAGAAATCAAAAGAAATCATCGGCAAGCATCGCGACGCGCTGCGCTGGACCTATGAAAAGGGCGTCACGATTGGGACCGGTTCGGACGCGGGATCTTGTTTCAGCCCGCATCCTTCTTTGTTGGAAGAAATCAAGGCGCTTTCCGAAGGCGGGTTAAAAAAGGAAGACGTCCTCAAAGCGGCTACGTTTGACGCTGCAAAAATCCTGGGCGAGGCGCATCACCTGGGTGCAATAAAGGAAGGTTTCCTTGCCGATCTCGTGCTGGTTGAAGGAGATCCTTTCACAGACTGGGATGTCCTTGGTTCACCTTGTGTTGTCGTCAAGGATGGACAAGTCGTTTTCGAAAAATAGAAAACCGCACCAATTTCACACAGCAGATAAAACCGCGCGTTTGCAATGCGCGGTTTTTTTATTTGCATAATCAAGATACCCGAAAAATTCTTTCATTTTCACATTGCGTACAAAATTTTTTATCTGTAGTATAATTGCCGGGCTGTCTAAAAGGAGTATTCAATATTATGGCAATTATGGACAATTCACAAATCAAACTCGACGAAGAAAAAATCCCAAAACTTTTGCTGAGCTTCGCGATCCCTGCCATGGTCGGCATGATTGCGGGTGCAATCTATAACATCGTTGACCGTATTTTCGTGGGGCGCTTCGTAGGAGCAAACGGCCTCGCGGCAATTACGATCTGTTTCCCGACAATGCTGCTCATGTTCGCGCTGTCACTTTTGATCAGCGTCGGCGGTTCTTCGCGCGTCGCGATTCTGCGCGGCGCAAAGAAGCACCGGCCAGCCGAACAAGTTCTGGCACATGCGTTTATGATGCTTACGCTCGTCGGATGTGTGGGCGTCTTTCTCGCGCTGAGCGGCGGGATCGATTATCTGCTCAAACTCTCGGGTGCAAGTGACGACGTAATCCCGCAGGCAAGAAATTACTTGCGTATCATTCTGATCGGCGGTCCGTTCGCGTTGGTCGGTATTGGGATGAACTCGCTCGTGCGTGCATGCGGCAGTCCCCGCTATGCGATGGCGACGCAGGTTACGGGCGCTCTGACGAACGTAGTGCTGGACGCTTTTTTTATCGCGCATCTCGGCATGGGTGTCGAAGGCGCCGCGTGGGGAACAATCCTGGCACAGTTCGTTTCGACGTGTATGGGCATCGGTTATTTCTTTTCCAAGCTAACGCCGCTTCGCATCCGGCTGCATTTTATTCTGCGCCCGCGGCTCAAGGTTGTGAAGCGCATCATGGCGGTGGGGATGGCGCCTTTTTTTGTTGAACTTTCATTTGTGCTTTACATGACAATCATGAACCGTACGATCCACCAATACGGCGGAGACATCGGCCTTTCTGCGGTCGGAATCTTTTTCAGCATTGACTCGCTGCTCTTTTTGCCGTCGCTCGCAATAGGCGAAGCAGCGCAACCGATTATCGGCTACAATTACGGCGCTGGAAAACCTGAGCGCGTGGTGGCGACGATCAAATTTGCGATTATCGGCGTGACCTGTTTTTATATATGTAGCTTTTTGCTCGCGGAAATCTTTGCGCCGCAGCTGGTCATGCTCTTCAATAGAGATCCGGAACTGCTCTCGATCGCTGTACCGGGCATGCGGATCGGCTATTGCGCGATTGTCTTTATCGGGCTGCCGATTATCACGAACGCCGCGCTTCAGGGGTTGGGCAAGGCCCGTGCGTCACTCGCGATTTCGTTTGTGCGGCACGTGTTTTTTATGTTTATCCCGATTTTGATCCTGCCGCGCTATTTCGGCATTTGGGGCGTGTGGATGTCCTTTCCGACGGGGGACTTTTTCGGGTTTATTCTGGGCCTTTTCTTCCTGCGCTGGCTTTTAAAATGGCTGCGCTCACCGCAGGCCCTGATTGTGGAGTGAGGACATGACAGAGAAAATTTTACATATCATCAGCCATACGGACTTGGACGGCGTAGCCGCGGCCGCGCTCGCCTGGCATATCGGGCAGACACAGGGCAGAGTGTGCAAAGTTTCGCTCGCAAGCTACGGCGAGGTCGATAATTTGATCCTGGAAACGCAGCGTACCGGGCAGGAGCCGCTCGTGCTGGACCTATTCTGTCAGCGTGAGCAGACCGTAGACGAGATAGATAAAAGCTGGCAGGACGGTGTTCAGCCTTTCTTGTTTGACCATCACAAAAGCACTTTCGACCGTTTCGGCAATAGGAAATGGGCTGTGATCGACACCGGCTTTTGCGGCGCGCTCGTTTACTGGAACTGGCTCATGGCACAAAACCCGGACGGCAGGATTCTTGAAGTGTTGAAAAAAGTAGGGCCCATCGTCCGCGTCGCAAATGACCGCGATCTATGGCTTGGGGAAATGCCTGAAAGCCGTCTCTGGCAGGGACTCATTACACTCTGCGGGCACTGGGGCACGTTTGCGCGACTTACCGCGAATCCTTCCGCGGGGCTTTCCGAGGCGGAACGCAAAGCGGCCGAACAGTTCGTCGCGCATCAGGAAATGCGTTTTGACATTGCAAGGGAATCTGTAATCCGAACTGGTAACGACCTGGCGTTTGTTCTTGACGGCGTCCTTGAGTTCGGCGACGTTTCCGATTTCTGCGGCTTGCTGCTGGACCGCGATCCCAATCCGCCGCTCGTAGCAACCGTCTGCGCAAAGCGTTTTAACGGCGACTGGGCGCTCTCGCTGCGCAGCCGCGACGGATTCGCTGGACGTGTGCTCGCGCTACTTAAAGATGGCAAAAAAGTGCGCGGCGGGGGACATGGTGACGCATCGGCTCTTTATTTTCCGCAGCATTACTCGCAAGGGCAAATCCGTGAATCGGTGCTTGCAGCGATAAAAGTACAGAAAGAACGCGAGGAAAAACCGGGTGTCACGCTTGGGGATCTTTTCAAAAATTTATCGTAGACGATAAAAGCGGCCCTTTCGGGCCGCTTTTTTTATATTTCAACTATTCCGCCGATGCTTTCGGTTTTCCGTTTTTCATAATCTCCATGAACTCTTCTCCTGTGATCGTCTCTTTCTCAATCAGATATTTCGACAGTTCGTGCAATTTTTCTTTCTTGTCTTCCAGAATTGCTTTCGCGCGCTCGTGCGCTTTGCGGATGAGCGTCATTACAGCTTCGTCGATTTTCCCCGCCGTAGCTTCAGAGCAGGCAAGCGTTGCGTCGCCGCCCAGATATTTATTGTTGATCGACTCCATCGCGACCATTCCGAATTCCTCGCTCATGCCGAAACGGGAAACCATTGAGCGCGCAAGTTTCGTCATTTGTTCGATGTCATTCGATGCGCCCGTCGTAATGCGTCCGAAAATCACTTCTTCCGCCGCGCGGCCGCCGGCAAGCGTCGCAATTTTGTTTTCGATCTGTTCTTTGCTCATGAGGAAGCTTTCTTCTTCCTCGACCTGCATCATGTAACCCAACGCGCCCGAGGTACGCGGCACGATCGTGATCTTCGTGACCGGCGCAGAATCCCTTTGACTTGCAGCGACGAGCGCGTGGCCAATTTCATGGTACGCAACGATTTCCTTATCACGTGGCGACAGAATCGTGTTCTTACGCTGGTAACCCGCGATAACCACTTCGACGCTTTCTTCAAAATCCGACTGGTTCGCCATCTTGCGCCCCATGCGGACCGCGCGAAGCGCCGCTTCGTTTACCATGTTCGCGAGCTCTGCGCCTGACGCACCGGATGTTGCGCGTGCTACCGCGTGAAAATCAACGTCCGTATGTACTTTGATGTTTTTCGCATGTACTTTTAGGATCGCTTCACGCCCTGCAAGGTCGGGCAGCTCAACGGGGATGCGGCGGTCGAATCTTCCCGGGCGCAGCAACGCGGGGTCGAGCGACTCCGGCCTGTTCGTCGCAGCTAGGATGACGACACCTTTGTGTCCATCGAAGCCATCCATCTCACTCAAAAGCTGGTTCAAAGTTTGCTCGCGCTCATCGTTTCCGCCAATCATGCCCGCACCGTCGCGTTTCTTTCCGATTGTGTCGATTTCGTCAATAAAGACGATACACGGCGCTTTTTCGTTCGCCTGCTTAAAAAGGTCACGCACTTTTGCGGCGCCCATACCCACGAACATTTCAACAAACTCCGAACCGGAAATCGAGAAAAAAGGTACCTTCGCTTCGCCCGCAACGGCACGCGCAAGCAGTGTTTTACCCGTGCCGGGAGGGCCGACGAGCAGAGCGCCCTTCGGAATCATAGCGCCGATTTCCGTATATTTTGTCGGGTTGTGAAGGAAATCGACGATCTCTAAGAGCGCCTCTTTGGCTTCATCCTGTCCTGCAACGTCGGCAAATGTCTTTCCCGTTTCTTTTTCCGCGTAAATTTTGGCGTTCGCTTTGCCAAACGTCATTGCATTTCCGCCCATGCGCTTCATCATATAACGGGACGCAAGCTGACCAAGCCCAATGAACAGCAAGATCGGCAGCACCCAGGAGATGATAAAATTCTGCAGCGGCGTGTTTTCTTTTGGAATCTCCGCCGCAAATTTTACGTTCGCTTTTTCCAGGCGTTCTCCCAGCGACGGGTCAGGCCAGATTCCGGTTTTGAAAATATCTTTTGTGTCCCCTTTGACCGTAAAAAGGATCTGTGTCTGGTCCATTGCGACCTGTTCGACCTTTCCCTCTTCGACCCTCTCCAGGAATTCGTTGTAACCGACCTCCGTGACCTGTTTTTCAAGAATGCGCGGCCCGAACATCGCGTTAAAAAAGAGCACGATCAGGAGCGTCACAAAGTAATAGTAGAACCACGGTTTTTGCGGCATTGTTTTATTTTCCATTTTTTTCTTCCTCCTGCTGCGCGAGGCAGCTTTCATTCAATCCAGCAAAAATTTCTTCCAGCCTGCCCAGCTGTATCAAAATTTCTTCCCTTCCGGCTGCGCCGATTTTTGAGAGACATTTTCTCTGACGATCTTTCGCCCGTTCAAAAATTCTGCTGACACACGCTTTTCCCTGGGGCGTCAAACTTAACACAACATAACGCTCGTCGTCCTTTTTCCGTTCGCGGACAAGAAAATCGCGTGCCTCAAGTTTTTTGCACATTGTGGAACAGTTGCCTGCGTTCATACGGATCAACGCGCTTAATTCGCCAACCGAAAGCCCTCCCTGGTTCAAAATTTCAAAGAGGATTCTCGCTTGAATCAAACTGAGTCCTTCTTCGGTCAGAAGCGGTTCAAACGTATTTTCTATCGAGACACAGACCGTACGATAAAAGTGCCATATTCTGTTTTCGAAGTCCATTCGCCTTCCGCTCCTTTTTATTTTGATTTACAATGGCTTTATTTTAAACATACTCATGAGTTTGTCAAGCGAAAAATTGACCAATAAAAAAAGCGGCCTTTTCCGCCGCCTCTTTCTCAATCATTATTCCAGCTCTTCGTGTTTTTCTTCATCCGTCCAGCTTTCGCCATACCACCGCTCAAACACACGCTCCGCCCACGGCGGATTCGGCCAATGCTTGCGCGACGCCGTGCGCGAAAAACAGGCCAAAATCATCGCTGCAAAAAAAAGATATGGATGCTGAAACGCAAGTGCCGCACCAAAAACAATAAAACAAAGCGCTGCAAAAAAATCTCTATAAAACAATCCTTTTCCTCCGTTCCTTTTCTACCGT
>JAJDJB010000069.1 GCA_030266985.1 Synergistaceae bacterium OttesenSCG-928-D05 | reverse complement strand
GCCCATTCGTGTTTCTTGCATACGTCGAGCCAGTAATGGAGTACGCGCTCCGCGACCGCCTCTCTGCCAGTCGCAAGCGTCAGGCCGGGAAGCGAAACAAAGGTGTCGCGCGCCTTGAATTCGACGGAAGGATATCCCGAATAAATTTGCGGGATCGGGTCCTGCCTGTCGTCGATCAGGTGGTAGGAAGAGAAAATCATATCCTGCTCCGCGCTCGAAAACGCGGGCAGATTCGCCTGCTCCAGGATATTTTCGAAACGTCCGGCCGCCTCTTTTTCCATTGTCTGGAGTTCTTCCATCGTGAAGCTCTGCGGCGTGTCGGAAAGAACGACGTAAAGCGTCTCGCCCTGGGACAGTTCTTTCGAGACATAGCCCGGCGACCAGAGGTTATCGACGTGCTGCGCCTCGCGGCGTTCGTCCTGTTCGTATATGAGATTCTCAAACCAAAGGGGCTTCAATACCCATGCGCCGCTCGTGGCGGAGCAATAGCTTGTGCAGCTCCTGCCTTGTACGCCAAGGCTTCCGCCGTTTTGCGAGATCACGCTGAAGGCTTGCTTTTCCGCTTCGGTTTTAATTTCTGCGTTGATGCGGTGCGCAAAGAGCGGCCGCAGGTCCAGTTTCACCTTTTCAGGAGAAGCGAGCAACTCATATTTGACCACAGTGCATGCTTTTCCCTGCGGCATGAAAATAGATTTTTTAAGCAGAATACTATGGATGACAAATAGGATGCTGGGGAATGGATTGCCTTGATATTCCTGGACATAACGGTATCCGTCCGGATAAATAAGGTCTTTGTAGCGGTTGGTCGATAGCTGATATTTCTTTTTCTTTCCGTCGTAGACAGTCTCTTCGATTTTGCTGATCAGCACGCGATGTTTCGTTTCGCCTTCCGGTCGGACGACCAGAAGGCCGTGCTCCCTTCTTGTGTTCGCACCAATTACCGATGAGAAGCCGTAACTCCCGCGCCCGTTCGATACAAGGAACTCTCTGCCCGCTCCCTTATCGTAGGTGTTAACGTCTGCCTTTCCCAAGTACATAGCGACCATCCCCTCTCATAAGGTTATGCAGTATGGATTCTAATTTCCTCCACCTATATTCTACCGTACTTTTGCTGATTGGTCTTGGCAATGTTTGTCCAAGTTCTTTGAGCGACATGCTTGGATTATTTTTTCTTGCAAAAATAAGTTCTTTCAATGCATCCGGAAGTTCTTCGACCACCCCTTCCGCTTCCAGTTGCTGAATCAGCGCGAGCTGGTTCTGCGCCGCCTCCAGGCTTTTATTGATGTTTGCGGAGTCGCAGTTCACGAGTTTATTGGCGTGGCTGCGCACCTGCCTGTAAATCGCGGTCTCTTCCAGCTGAAGAATCGTCTGCACAAAACCAAGGCGCGAAAGAAAGGTCGTGATCTGCTGCTGATCCCTGATCATCAGTTCTTTTGCCTGTGCGCGCTTCCGGACTCCGATCGTAAAATTCGCCGAACGAAGCACGGACTGAAGGCGGTCCGCCACACTGCCGCGCAGCGGAGGCCGGAGAATCAAATAATATCCGGTTTTTGGAATATATAGCGCACCGCACGCACCCCAGAGCCCGCGCACCCAGTTCCAGTTTCGCGTACGCCTTCCGAACGCCACGCTGTGCGCGAAAAACTTCTCGGCCGTTTCAGCGGATACGCGAAAGGCGGGTTTGTTCTTCTGCTGTTTTGAATAGATTAGACGAATACCCGTCTCGGGCTCCTTTCGCAGCTCGGTCGATTCATTCCAGAGGTGCATGAGGCGCCGCAGCGTGAAAAGGCGGTTTGTTTTGAAAAGATAATCCTGCCCCTGGCGCGTATAGGGCAAACCGTCAAGAATCCCCGCGATTTCGTCCTCGACGGGCGAAACGACGGGGAGCGCGGTCCATTCGTCCCAGAGGAGGCGGCCCTTTTCGTCCACGTTAGAGATCCCTCTGCTCTTTCGCTTCGCGCGCCAGATGAATGATCGTCTCTGAAAGCGTCTGCGTATTATGCCGCAGATAAACGCCGTCTTTGATCGTCACTAAATTTCCGTAAATAATCTGTGTCCCGAGCGACTCAAGATATTTTTCTTCCTCCATGGAAAGATAAAGCGGCTCGGCTCCGACCTTGCCGTATCGCCTTAAAAACTCCTCCGGAATCTGCGCCTGGTTGGCAATCAGATAATCCGGCACCGCACCCAGCACGCTTGCGATCCAGTCGACGTGCGCAAGGATATTCATCCCCTCCGTCTCTTTCGGCTGCGTCACAAGGTTTGCAACATAGACGATGGGCACCGGCGATTCCTTCAGGAAGTCGGCGATCTCTTTCAGCAGCAGGTTCGGCAGTACGCTTGTAAAAAGGCTGCCCGGTCCGAGGACGATGATATCCGCCGACGAAAGCGCTTTTTTCACGCCGTCCAGCGGCACGGCGTTCGACGGCTCGATCCATAATTTTTCAAGATGACTTCCGTTTTCGGAAATGGCAAGCTCACCGCTTACAAGCTCGCCGGAATCGGTCTCGCCCTTAAGCGTAACCGTTTCCGTCGTAACCGGCAGAACCTGTCCGCGAATCGCGAGCAGTTTATTCAATTCTTCGACCGCTTTCTGAAAATCTCCCATCATTTCGGTCGTCGCGAGCAGAATCAGGTTGCCAAGGTTGTGCCCCTTGAGTTCTCCTCTGTCAAAACGAAAATTCAGCAGACGGTTCAGAGAGCTGTCGTTTTCCGCGAGTGCGACGATACAATTTCGGATGTCGCCCGGCGGAAGCATGCCCCACTCCTGGCGCAGACGCCCGGAACTGCCGCCTTCATCCGTGACCGCAACAATCGCCGTAATATTGCGCGTGTAGCCTTTGAGGCCGGAAAGCAGCGTCGAAAGCCCCGTCCCCCCGCCGATCGTTACGATTCGGGGGCCAAGCGAAAGCCGGTATTCCACCGCATTCGTCATGATGCCCTGGCGGTTCGCCAAAGATTTGCGCTGCCTGCGACGGTTCTGCATCACGTAAAAAGACGCGGAAGCGACGGCAATCAGAACGGCCAGGATCAGAATCAAATAGGCGTTCACCACAAATTCCCCTTATCGATATCGCGATGGTAAACGAGAACCTTATGTCCTTCCTTCCTGAAATGCTCCACTAAAATTTCTGCGATCGCGACCGAGCGATGCCTGCCGCCCGTACATCCGACCGCAACGTGGAACTGGTTTTTTCCGGTATTGCCGTACACAGAAAGGATAAATTCGAGCAGCGGCTTAGTAAGGCTGAGGAACTGGTCGAGTTCTTTAAAGTCGCGCAGATAATTCTGAATGTCCTCATCCTTGCCCGAAAGCGCGTGCAGTTCCTCCACATAATTTGGATTCGGAAGGAACCGCACGTCCAAAACATAATCGCTGTCCTGCGGGATGCCGTGCTTAAAGCCGAATGAGCTGAAAAAAATCGTGGGCCCCTCCGTTGAAACGCCCATAACGGAAAGCAGCCGCGTGCGGAACTCGCTGACATTGAGGTCGGAAGTGTCGATTACAACATCCGCTTCTTTTTTTAAGAGGCTGACGAGTTTTCTCTCGGACGCGATGCTGCCGAGGATCGTCGACTCGCCGCCAAGCGGATGCCTGCGGCGCGTCGTTTCAAAACGCCGGACAAGACTGCCGTCGGACGCCTCTACAAAAACAACTTCAAGGAGCTGCACCCGTTCACGCAGTTTCACGATGACCTGGTCAAGATCCTTTAAAAGTTCTTCGCCGCGCACGTCCACGACCGCAGCCACACCATTCGAAACCGCAGACTGGTGACCTTCGAGCACATCCAGCAGCTGCGGCAGCAAGGAAGGCGGAAGGTTATCGATCGCATAAAAACCCTGATCTTCAAAGATATTTAACGCGGAAGATTTACCGGCCCCCGACATTCCCGTGATGATGACGCATCGCTTGATTTTGTTCCCGCTCGCTGCTTCCATCGAAACCACCTCTTCCCACGCAATTGGTTCTGAATCTAAGATGCCAATTAATGCTTATGATGGCGCTTATGCTCTCCGCACTCGGCGTCCCATCCCGCAAGCGTTTCGACGCCGTGCCGCAATC
>JAJDJB010000067.1 GCA_030266985.1 Synergistaceae bacterium OttesenSCG-928-D05 | reverse complement strand
TGTCTTTATGATTTGCCGGGGAGGGCGTGTCCATTATGCATCAGAAATGCTTTCCCGGTAAAAGACGGCAGGCGTGTTTTGCTGTGTTCGCACAGTGAAGCACGCAAGGCAATGAGGAGGAAGACAGCAGTGTTGGAATTTCAATGCTTCCACCTCTTCTATGGTGGTTTAGGTCATTTTGTGAACTTTCCGCAATACGACTTCTTTTCATAAGTCCGCTTGATAACGCTCATTCTTAAGGCGTGTTGTTGTTTTGCATGTCTTCATATCCGTGTGTGTCTCTGAAAAATGGGGCGCGCGCGGAATTTGTTTTTTTATGAGAAAGGGGTCATCCGAAGTGACTTATGAAAGAGATGAAGTATTTGACTGTGGAGTGGAAGAGGATGAAATTGACTTCGTGGAAACGGAATTTGGCAGGATGGATGTCAATTTCAGGCGATTTGACACCGCAGAGTCCGGTATGGATGACGCCATTACGCATGTGATTGAGGAGCTTCGCGCGGGGAAGGGCGGAAAAACCCTTCGGGCGTTTCTGCCGATCGTCCTGAAATACGCGTCGTATTATGCAAAGATACACGGCGTGCCTTTTGAGGATTTGTTTCAGGCGGGGTGTCTCGCGGTAATCGAGGCGGAGTGGAGGTGCAGCGACACAAATTGGTTTGCGCGCCAAATGAAACAGCGTATGCCGCAGCAAGTTCGGCGTGCCGCTAGGAGACTTTTGCCGGGTGGTTCCGGGCTTGGGGAATTGGAAGATATTCTGCCTGAGTCCGAGACGTGGCGGCGGATTCGCGAAATGGAAGTTCGCGATATGCTGCGGCATGCGGTGTCGGATACGGATCTGGAAGTTGCTGACGCGCTTCTGGTGGGGTACGGACAGGCGGAAATTGCGGAACTGCTTGGCGTATCCCAGCAGGTGGTGGGAAGGCGGCTTGCGCGTATTCGCAGGAAGACGCGGTCGCTTCTTTTTGGGGACGCAAAGGGAACTTCAGTAGGAGAAAGTATGTAGAAAACCGTCTGTAGGTAAGGCAACGGGGCGGGGAAACGGGCGCGCGTATGCCGCGCCCGTTTTTCTATATTTATATGAAATGCACGAGATATGTGCGAAAGCTATTGTAAAAAAATGTTGTGAGTAGTAGACAATTATTAAAAAGTCGTTATAATAATTTGCTATAAAGTGTACTAAAAATCTAGAAAAGTAACAAAGCAAAAGGCAAGAATTTTAGGGCGCGGGTATTTTGTGTAGATTTTGCTTCCAAGAGCGCGGCAACAATAATTTACGGAATAAGGGCTTATCGGGCCTTTTTCTATACAGCTGTATCAGTCTATGTTCTTTACATCAAGTTTCAGGGGGGATTCGTGTGGTAACGAAGCAATCAGTTCATTTCTTTCATGCGCCGTGCGCAACAGGCGCGAAAACCATCTCCAGACAAGCGCTTTTCCTGTTTTCTCTTGTTTTTTGCGTCGTGCTCTTTACGTCGCAGGCAAGTTTCGCGGCAAATGCTCCGCAGAAGGTAACGACCGCGGAGGTATCCCGGGATTTCGGTAATAATTACGAAATTGAGAGCCTTGATGCGGCAGCCAGCACCTATGGTTTGACGGTGGAGAAGAACGCCACCGCGATATTTGGCGACGGCGCGTCCATCACAATGTCCGGCGACAAGACGCGCGGCATCAATGTGGAAAGGTACGGCACGGTCGTTTTTGGCAAAAACGCGGAAATTTCCGCGTCCGGAAGCGAAGCACAGAGTGTTTTTGCAAACGGCGTCCTAAGTATCGGCGACGGCGCACTGATCACGGCCGCCGGCCGAGGGGCGGATGGCATTTATGGATATAAATTCTCGGAGCTTGTCGAAATTGGAAACGGGCTGCGTGTGGTCGTCTCCGGCTTTGGAGACAACACTAACGAGAGCTCTCACGCAATCTACGCCGGCAATAAGGGCACTACGACGATAGGAACGAATGCGTCCCTGGACGTCCGTGGCTATGATGCGGTTGGAATATCGGGCGGTAACGAGTCTCCGACGATCACCGTGGGGGCAAACCTAGAAATAAAAGCCGTTGGCACGAGCGCTGCACGAGGTCTCTACTTGCTGAACGGGAGCATGGACATTGGCGACAACGCCACTATTATGGTAGAAGGCCCCAACCATGCGACCGGTGTTCATTCGGCATCTACCGCAAATGGGAATCATGCCAACTACCAAATCGGGGATAATTTAACGGTTTATGCTTCCTCGGATACCACCGCATATGGGATACGAGCATACGAAAAAGCAGCGAAAGTTGCTTCCGTGGACATCGTGGTCGGGAATAACGCAGATATCCATGTCACGACAAAAGGAGCCACGGGTGTCGGAATCATGGCAGAGGGCAATTCAAGGGTCACAATGGGTGAGGATACAAAGGTCACGGTCACGGGAAACAACGGCCGGGGCATTGATACGACGTATGGCGCTTTTGTGGAAACCGGCGATGGTGCGAAGATAGCCGTGACGGGAAACAATACCCGCGGTGTGAGCGCCGCGGGGGCAGGTTCTACGGTGAAACTCGGCGCGGGGTCCACGATTGTGGTGAGCGGCGACAGCTCGTATGGCGCATACGCATCGGGCGGCGGCAGCATCGATATTACGGGCGACATGTCGACCTTTGGCACACAGGCGCATGGTCTTTACGCAGAGGGCCCCGGAACGGTTACGATGACGGGCAATGTCGAAATTAATGGCGCCAATGCAAACGGTCTTAACGCACGTGACAGCGGGACGATTGTGTTATCAGGCGACGTCACGACGAATAACAGCGGGGCGAACGGACTCTATGCGAATGGCGGGACGATCGTGATGACGGGCAACGTGAAAACGCTGTCGAACGATGCAAATGGTGTGTTTGCGGAGAAAGACGGCAGCCTCGTATACGTCACGGGAAATATTACAACGGGCGGCAAAGGCGCGGATGCTCTTATCTCGAAAAGCGGCGCCAGGATTATTGCGAGCGGCGACGTTGAGACGAGCGGCGTGAACGCGGGCGGCCTTGTCGCTGATGAAGGGGCAATTACGCTGACGGGCAACGTGAAAACGTTGTCAGAGTCCGCACATGGGGTATACGCAAATGGAATGGACGGCATCGCCGTCGTCACGGGCAGCATTGAAACGAACGGCAACAACGCGTACGGCGCGCTTGCAGCGGCAAACAGCGCTATCTCGGTCGGCGGCAGTATTGCTACAAGCGGCGATTTTGCGTATGGTGTGGCTTCTTCTCACTCGACGGTCAAAGTCTCAGGCGATGTGACGACTTTAGGCGCATACTCTTATGGAGTAGACGTCGACAACGGCAATGCGGAAGTGGGCGGAGACGTCGCCACGTATGGCGAAAGTTCTCGCGGTGTACATGCGGATAAAAATGTTTCTGTAACCGTGGGAGGAAATGTCTATACGTATGGGGATGGCGCGGACGGCGATTCTTATGGAGTCGCAGCTTATTCGAACAGCACTGTTTCCGTGGCAAAAGACGTTATCACCCGAGGCAGCGATGCGGGCGGCGTCAACATCATCGAGTCCAGTGTGGATGTCGGCGGTGATGTGCGCACTTATGGCGACGAGTCGTTGGGTGTATCCGCTACGGACGATAGCTTTGCGCAGGTCATGGGGCTTGTGCGCACGGAAGGTAACGACGCAATGGGCGTGTTTTCCGGGGAAAACAGTCGTGTGGAGGTCGGCAAAGGCGTTACGACTTTGGGTGACCGGTCGCACGGCGTTGTTGCGATTACAGGCAGCGAAGTGACGGTCGGCGGCGGCGCAGAAACGCACGGGAACGACGTAATGAGCGTTGCTGTGTGGGACGGCACTGTCGCGCTGCAGGGTAACGTTGCCGCAATGGGGGCGAATTCGTATGGTCTCTATGCCTCCGGTGACGCAGGCATGATTTCAATGGCTGACGGGCAGCTTTCGGCCGCGCAGGATAGTTCATGGCATATGGCGGTTGTGGGCGGCGGAACGATTTCGCTCGACCAGGTACTGGTTCCCGGCGCTTCTGAAAAACTCCTGTTTACAAACAGCGGCGGAACGGTCACGGCGCAAAACAGCCAGCTTGCGGGGGATGTCCTGCATGACGGCACGTCCGCGGGGACGCTAGCTCTTACGCTTGACAGCAGCACGTTGACGGGAGCAGTGAACATCTTTGACCCCGCAACCGTTCAGGCGCTCGCAATCAACCCGGAC
>JAJDJB010000066.1 GCA_030266985.1 Synergistaceae bacterium OttesenSCG-928-D05 | reverse complement strand
ACGCCCTAGCGGGGGAAAGAGAGGAATTTGAAAAAATAATTTTATCCTGCAGAATGCCGAAATCCGACTAATCTAAAGTTACACTTTAGATTAGTCGGATTTTTTGACTCACTTCGCCGCATGTACTAAAATACCACAGTGTAGCTCGAAGATTGCGGAGGTTTTTGATATGAAACTGAGCGAACTGATTGCGAAATTCGAACGGCGTGTGCCGCTCGCGTGGGCGGAGGAGTGGGATAATCCCGGTCTTGCGGTGGGGAATCCCGATGTGGAGATCGACCGCGTCGCGCTGGCGCTCGATGTGACGGAGGATACGGTGAAACAGGCGGACAGGGCAGATTGTCAGCTTTTGTTTTCGCATCATCCGATTATTTTTCATCCTGTGAAGAATCTGGTATTCCGTTTCCCGGGGCCGAAGGCGATCGGTACGGCAATCCGAAGCGGGGTAGCGCTCTACGCCGCGCACACGAACTGGGACTCTTCGCCGGAGGGCGTGAATTTCTGCCTTGCCGCGGCGCTTGGTTTGAAAAATATTGAGCCGCTTGTCATGCCTTCGCGCGAGAACGGCGCGTGGGGACTCGGTGCGATTGGATGTCTGGATACGGCGACGCCGCTGTCCACGTTGATGCGGCACGCGAAGGAGCGATGGCGTCTTTCCGGCTGTGTCGGTTTCGGCGATGAATTGGCGGAGATAAAGCGCGTCGCGGTGGGCGGCGGTGCATGCGGCGATTTCTGGCCGCAGGCGCTGGAAAAGGGAGCCGATCTTTTTATTACGTCGGATATCGTCTACCACCACAGGAACGACGCTTTGAACATGGGGCTTTCTTTGATCCAGTGCGATCACGGCGAGATGGAGCGCGTGTCGCTTCCCGCATTGAAAGCGCTGCTTGAGTATGAAACGGGACTGGAATGCGTAATTTTGAGCGAGGAATCGGCGCCCGGAATTACGATTTAAGTTTTAGACAGGGATTTTTGGAAGGATTGTGATACCAATGGACGGGAAGAAGAAAATTTTCAGCGGGATGCGCCCGACGGGTAAGCTGCATTACGGCCATATGGCTGGTGCGCTGATCAATTGGGTCAAACTGCAGAACGAGTATGACTGTTATTTCGGTATTGTCGACTGGCACGCGCTGATGTCCGATTACGCGGACAGCAGCAAGGTTGCGGCGAATTGCCAAGAGATTTTGCTTGACTGGCTTGCGGTGGGCGTGGACCCGAATAAGGCCGCGATTTTTATCCAGTCGCACGTGAAGCAGCACGCGGAGCTGCATTTGGCGCTTTCGATGATTACGCCGCTTGGTTGGCTCGAGAGGTGCCCTACTTATAAAGACCAGATATTGAACCTCCAGAACAAGGATCTTTCGACCTACGCGTTCCTGGGCTATCCTGTGCTGATGGCAGCGGACATTATGCTTTACAAATCTTTTGCCGTTCCAGTGGGGGAGGATCAGGGACCGCATCTTGAATTGACGCGCGAGATTGTGCGCCGTTTCAATAATTTCTACGGCGATCTTTTCCCGGAGCCGGAGACACTTTTGACGCCGTCCGCGAAGATGCCGGGGTTGGACGGCCGCAAAATGAGCAAGTCGTACGGAAACGCGCTTGAGATTGCGGACGATATGGAGACGGTGTGGAACAAGTTGCGTACGATGACGACGGACCCTGCGCGCTATCGCAGGACGGACCCCGGTACGCCGGAGAAATGTCCGGTCTGGGACATTCATAAATTTTTCAACAAGGACGAAGCGGAGCTCGCGGAGATTCACGCGGGCTGTACGTCTGCGGGTATTGGCTGCGTCGACTGCAAGAAGAAACTGATGGTGCACGTGGAGGCGATGATGGGCCCGATCCACGACCGCAGAAAGCGGTATGAGGGCGATGACAAGGCGCTGCGTGAGATTCTGGAGTCGGGCGCGGCGCGTGCGCGGAAGATCGCGGAGCAGACGATGGATGAAGTCTACGCGGCGATCGGGCTTTTGAAATAGGTCGCTTTTGGAAGAAGATCAGCTTTTAACGCAGACGGAAGACGGTCAGAAGGACGGTCGGGGGTTTGAGGTCCAGCTTGCGGCTTTTTCCGGGCCGCTGGATTTGCTGTGTCATTTGGTAGATAGCCGCGAAATGGACCCGGTCAAGCTGAATCTGACGGAGCTTATTTCGCAGTATGTGCGTTTCCTGCTTGCCAGCGAGCGCACGACGCTGAACGAGATGGCGGAATTTTTCTCGTTCGCGAGCCGTCTTTTGTATCGCAAGGTGCACTCTCTTTTTCCAAGTCAGCCGGGCGAGGAAGCGCCGGAAGAACCGATTTATGAGGAAGAAGAGCTGACGGAAGAGGACCTGCGGCGTATGCTGGAGGCCTTCCGGCCTTACCGGAGTGCAGCCGTGCATCTGGCGACGCTGCAGTTGCAGCGGGAGCGCTGTTTTGTCCGTATTCTGGACGATGAGAGCACGCCCTATTACGATCTGGGCGACCTTTATTCGCTCGCTTCGCGCTGGTGGGGGCTGCTGGACGACTACGGCCGCCGCACGCGGATGCGGGACGAGGACGCGCATGACTTGTGGGATGACATCCCGGACGCGGTGCCGGAGGAACGCCAGGTGGAGCAGCGTATGGAGGAGCTCGCGCTGGAGCTGAAGGGCAAAAAGATGCCGCTTCGCAAGCTTTTGCAGGAGCGGAACCGGAAGGTTTTGATCGTGACGCTGCTGGCGCTGCTAGAAATGTCTCGCCTCGGCATGGTGCATATCGAACAGGCGGAAACGTTGGGAGAGGTGTTTATTGGAGCGGCTTGACGAGAAAACAAATGTAATGGGCCTGCTAGAGCGGCAGGTGGAGGCGATGCTCTTTGTGTCGCCGCAGCCGGTCGCCACGCAGGAGATCGCGACGCACTTGGGCGTTTCGACGAAGCGCGTGGAGGAAGCGGTCCGTACTTTGAAAGAAGTTTACGCGAAGGATCATGGCCTTACGGTGCTGTTCGAAGCCGGCGGCTGGATGCTCGCGACCGCGCCCGATCTGGGCGACGTCGTGGAATCTTTCGCGAACACGGTCTCTTTGCAGCGCGTGCGTCTGAGCCGCGCAGCGCTCGAGACGCTTTCCGTGATTGCGTACAATCAGCCGGTTACGCGTTCGGAGATCGAAGAAATTCGCTCTGTGCGCTGCGACCGCGTTGTCGATACGCTTTTGAAGCACGGCCTTGTGCGCGTCGCGGGGCGTAAAAAGAGCGTGGGTTCTCCGCTACTGTTCCGCACGACCGAGCGTTTCCTCGAAATTTTCGGACTGGCGTCGATTTCTTCGCTGCCGACGCTTGAGGAGCTGCGCGAGAGCGGCGAGGATATCCACGACGCGTTCTCCGCGCTTGGCGTGGACGAGCAAGAGGGCGAAGATGTCTGATATCCCGGCAAAAGAGACTGTCCGGCTGAATCGTTATCTCGCGCTCTGCGGCGTGGGTGCGCGGCGTAAGGTTGAGGAATATATCGAAGCGGGCCGCGTGGAAATTAACGGCGAAGTCGTGACCGAGCCGGGCAGGCAGGTAGCGCCCGGCGACTGTGTGACGTTTGACGGCGCGCCCGTTTCTCCCGTAACGCTCACTTATTTGATTTTCAATAAGCCGAAGGGAATCATCAGTGCGGTGGAAGACAGCCGCGAACAGACGGTGATTGATATTTTACCGCCGTCGATGGATCCGCTTCGACTTTTCCCTGTCGGTCGCCTTGACCGCGACAGCGAAGGGCTTATTATTTTGACAAATGACGGGCTTTTCTCGCAGGAACTGATTCACCCGAGCAAAGGGATTACAAAAACATACGAAGTGCAGCTTCGAAAGCCGCTTGACGAAGAAAAACTGATCGAGTGGACAAAGGGCGTACGTGTCGAGGACAGGCTGCTCAAGCCGATTTCGGTGCGCAGACTTGCTCGCAGCCCGTTGCAGTGCTGGTTTGAAGTTGTGCTCGGCGAGGGGATTAAACGTGAAATTCGCATGATGGCGCGCGCGCTCGACAACGACGTGCGCAGCCTTTTGCGGCGTAGGATCGGCAAGCTGGAACTGCGGGATCTGCCTGCGGGCGAATTTGTTTCGGTTTCTAAAGAAGATTTGTGGCGCTATATTCGTGAGGGCTTTCTCGTATAAGCGCTTTCGAGTATAATTTAATGAATAGAACGAAAAAACAATGGGTGAGTAAGAGCAGCCCGCTGGTTTTTTGTTGTTTGCAGAAGTGGGATTTCTAGATTTTTGGAGGCGG
>JAJDJB010000068.1 GCA_030266985.1 Synergistaceae bacterium OttesenSCG-928-D05 | reverse complement strand
CACGTCTTTTTTGCCGTCTGCGCCGACTGATTTACCTGTGCCAGCAAGGTCGAAGTCGGACGTCGCGTAGCTTTGCGCATCCGTGATGCCGTCCTCGGCAGCTGGGGCAGCGGGCGTTGTCGTTGCCGGCGGCGCGGTTACGGCGTCCTTAGACGGCTTTGCCGTTGTAGTTGCGCTGATGGATGTATCATCTACCAGTCTCGCCGTTACTGTGAACGGGGTATCCTTCGTTACGACACTGTCGATGTCGCTGATAAAAAGATTGTACTTCGCACCAAGAACCACCGGCAAAACGAGCAGCCTGCCTGATGCGTTAATCGCCGAACTGTCCGACCCCGTGATCAGGATGAAAGACGACGTGTCGTTAGAGCTCCATGTTTTTCCATCCGCGTCATTTTTCAAGATGATCTCTTTGATTGCGTTCGCGCCTGCAAAAGAGACCGTGAAAGAACCGTCCGCTTTTCCGTCTGCACCCTGTTTGCCGCTTTCACCAAGAACATCGCCGCGTTCGTTCGAGTTGAAAACGAACTGCGAGATACTCAGGGACGCCGCAAACGCCGCGTTCGCCGCGAAAAGCGCAAACAGCGCCACCACAGCCAGTGTAAGAATCCTTTTTTTACTCATCGCAAAACACTCCTTAGATTGATTTAGCCCCGTATATCTTAATGAGAATCATTGTACCCGAGCCCGGGGGAAATTTATAGGGAAAAGAGCGTATATCGGCTACGAGACTGTAAAAATCGGTAGGTTTGCCTATGATACATGTCGGAAAATTATGAAATTTAAGAGCGTTCGCTGCGTTTCAATGCTGCCGCGGCGTTAAGGTTTGCATAAAGGGCGCATCGACAGGTAGAATAGGGTGAATGGATCTTTATTGAGTATATGAGGGGAGCGAAAGGAATGACCTTGCGCCTCGAAGGCAAAGAAGCCTCAAGAAAAGTTCGCGAATGGGTTTCGCTGTCCGCGGAAAAATTGAAACGCGAATATGACGTCGTGCCGCAGATGGTAACTGTGCAGGTCGGCGAAAATCCGGCTGCCGAACGCTATATCAGAAGCCAGCTCAAAGCATGCGAAGATGTTGGCCTTCGTGCGGGATTCGAACAGTTTGCCGCGGATACGTCGAAAGAAAAATTTTTCAAGTATCTGACTTCGCTGGGGAGAGACCAGAATGTCGACGGGATTATCCTGCAGACGCCTTTTCCGCAGGGATGGCGTCCGGACGAAATTCTTTCCGCGCTGCCCTCAAGCAAAGACATCGAGGGCGTACACCCGGAAAACCTCGGGCGGCTTTACCTCGGGGAACCCGGCATCCCGCTGCCATGCACGGCATGGTCGGCGCTCTCCCTGCTCGAATGGCACGGCAGAAGCAATTTTGAACAGACGCGGTGCACGGTCGTAGGCCGCAGTCCCAATGTAGGTCGTGCGGCGGCAATGCTTTTAATGCATAAACAGGGCACCGTCACAATATGCCACACGCGGACGTCGGAAGAACAACTGCGCGAAACGCTCTCGGGCTCGGACGTGGTCGTGGTTGCCGCGGGTGTGCCCGGAATCATCAAGCCGAGCGAACTGCCCCGGCACGCATGGGTCGTGGACGTCGGAACCAACGTGACGCCGGACGGGAAACTTGTCGGCGACGTCGACCCCGCGGCAGACGGATGGGTCGAGGCGCTCAGCCCGGTACCCGGCGGCGTTGGCCCGCTGACCGTCTCGCTGCTTCTTGCAAACCTGATCCTCTGTGCCACGCGGCGCCGGCTGGGGCAGAGCTGGACTTTGCCTGACCTTGGAAAGCTCCGCTCTGAATAATGCGTAAATTCAAACACTACAAGGGCGGGGAATACGAATATATTTGCGAAGCGACGCACTCGGAGACCGGCGAAATATTCGTCGTCTACCGGCCTCTATATAATGAAAGCGGCGTCTGGATACGCCCCAAAGAAATGTTTTTCGAGAACGTGGAAATGGAAGGGCAGATTGTGCCGCGTTTTAAAGAAATCTTGGAATGAGGAGGGCCCGCTCATGACCTTGGACGATGGAATCAGATGGCTTGCGGATCAGATCAAAAAAGGCAGCGTCGTAATATTCAGCGGCGCTGGTTTAAGTACAGAATCCGGCTTAAAAGATTTTCGCTCGCGCGACGGGCACTGGGCGAAATTCGACCCCGCAAAGCTGGCCTCCGTTGACGCGCTTGAGCGCAATTACGATGAATTTCTTGCGTTCTACAAAGCGCGCCTCCACGTGCCCGAAGGCGTAAAGCCGAATTCCGGGCATCTGCGCGTTGCGGAATGGGAGGCGTCTGGCTATGTGACGGGCGTGGTCACGCAGAACGTCGACCGCCTCCACCAGCAGGCCGGATCAAAAAAAGTGGCCGAACTGCACGGCAGCCTGGAACCCGTACGCTGTCACGCCTGCGGCAGAATACATGAAACGAAGTCGTTCCTGGACGGAGAGAAATGCGCGTGCGGCGGCAGGCTGCGCCCCGGCGTTGTCCTGTTCGGCGAGATGCTCCCCGACGACCAGCTCGACCTTGCGGAAGAATGGACGAGTGAGAGCAAAACGTTTATCGTGCTTGGATCTTCGCTTCTCGTATCTCCCGCGAACTATTTCCCGAGAAAGGCGAAAATGCACGGCGCCAGCCTTGTAATCGTAAACCGGGACGCAACGCCGCTCGACTCAATCGCCGACCTTGTCGCGCATGAGGAGATCGGGCAATATTTAGAACGAGTCCACGCGTTGATGTGATTTTATAAACTCTATGAAACATGGCGTATAGGAAACTTTTACAGTAGATGTGTTGCACATTGAACATATTTTTAAAAATGCCGTTTCTTTGCCTGCCAAAATGTGTATAATCATATCGGATTCAACTAATCCGGACAAATACTGTATGGAAGGAGGTAAGATGCTTTCTGCCGACAAAGAGGGCTTACGCACTGAAAAGCATAGTGTAAAGCATGGATGGGAACGAAGACAATAAACTTTAGCCACTGTGTTTTGTGCTTAAAAATTCCTTTAGGGGGTACATATCTTTATGAAGAAACGTTTAGCCATATTCCTTGTGTTTTTAATCGCGCTTTTTGCCGCGCCTGCGTTTGCGGCAAATCCATTCATGGACGTGCCTGCGGGGCACTGGGCCTATGACGCGGTCGCGCAGCTTGCCGCACGCGGCATCGTTTCGGGATACCCGGACGGTGCCTACAAAGGCGCACAGCCGGCAACGCGCTATGAACTTGCTTCTGTCGTCGCGCGCGCAATGACGCGCATCGACATGGAAAAAGCCAGCCGTCAGGACGTCGAAATCATGAAGAGGCTTATGCTCGAGTTCAAAGACGAACTTGACGCGCTCGGCGTGAAAGTCGACCAGCTTGATAAGAGAGTCGCAAAACTCGAAGACGGCGTCGGCGGATGGAAAATCCGCGGGATTTTCCGCTTCGACGCGAAGTTTGCGGACAGCGAAATTTATGATACCTATCAATACAACTCAAGCGGATTAAAAAATGAGTTCAGCAAAGAACAGTTCCGCCTGTATCTCACCAAAACGATCGACGAAAACACCTATTTCTACGCACAGTACCGCACAGGCGGCGACTCCGCAGGTGGGTCCGGTCTTGGAGACCAGGAACACCACCGTTGGTCACATCTCTATGTCGATACGAAACTGCCGTGGGATCTCAGCCTCAGGGTTGGGCGTTTCGCGGTAGACTTTGAAGACGACTACGGCCTCTACATCGACAACGACGCACTCTTCGGCGACTTCCGGACGGACGGTTTCCAGCTCAGAAAAACGTGGAACAATTTTACCGGAACGGCGCTCATCGGACGTAACGATGCCACGGATTCCATTGCGGGCGACGGAACGCACATGACCTACGCGCTCGACTTCCACTGGACGCCGAATGAGAAACTTTTCGCCGGCGCCACGGGCTACTGGATGATCGAAGACTCCGCAACGGGCGGCGGCGACTGGGACGCCAACACCTACGCGATTTACGCGGGATTCAATTTTACGCCGGCCATCCAGCTGAAAGGAATTTACTACTTCCAGAATCTTGGCGCGGATACCGCGCTGATCGACTGGGACCCTGCACGCACCGAAGCTCCGGACGACAGCCCCTCCGCGTGGAAAGTCAT
>JAJDJB010000065.1 GCA_030266985.1 Synergistaceae bacterium OttesenSCG-928-D05 | reverse complement strand
GAGTTCCGCCGGAGTGTGCGACGCCAGTATATCCATCGCTTTGCGCCGCGCCTTGATGTCGGTGCCGGACGTTTCTCCTTCCTGCTGCGCGTCGCGCGGCGTGCGGTCGAAGACGCTTGGCGCCCACTGGCCGTACATGTGGCGCAGCGTGTGGTCATCGGTCAGGTAGCTGCCGCCTGGGCCGACTTCTGCGATGGTCTCTTCGGCGAGCGTGTCGTCGTCAATCCTGATGCCGTCTGTGAAACGGCAGCAGATGTCGAAGATTTCACAGTCTTTGACCAACTGTTCGAAGGAAAATATAGTTGCGCCATGGAGCATGCCCGCGCCGCACATCATCTCCGCGCCGGAAATTGTGCTGACCACGCCGGAGAGCGTGTTTTCGACGCCTGCGTGCCAGTCCGCGCGTTTCGCCCCGGTCGCAAAGGTGCCGGCCATAGAGGGTACGTTGTAGTGCCGCGCCATTTGCGCCGTTGCGGCTTGAAGCAATACGTCTTCCGGCCCGCCGCCCGCAACGCCGCCTGTTTTCAGCTCCATCACCGTGGCGCAGGAGCCGTAAAAAGTCTTGGCGCCCGGGAAGAAGAGCTGGAGCAGCGCGATCCCGCCGATGACCTCGGCATTCCCCTGCACGAGGTTGCCTGCTACGCTCGCTGGCGCGGTGCCGCAGCCGATGGTCATATCGAGGAAGCCGCAGGGGATGCCGTATTCGGCGTAGACAAAGGCGGCCTCTATTGACGTTGGGTCGTAGGAGAGCGGACTGGTGCTGCACTGGAAGCTGGAGATAATCGGGCGTTCGTACAGCGCGTCATAGCCGCCCGTGACGAGCGCTGCGATGTCGACCGAGCCTTGCGCCGTCTCTTTCGTGACGGCGGTCATGGTCTGCGCGTGCTTCGACGAGTTGTTGAGCATGGCGTCCAGTTCGTGCAGCGGCTGTGCGGCGTCCGGCGTGTCCCAGGCGCTGAGGCAGGGCCACAGGAAGGCGATCTGCCGCAGTGCGTCCGCCGCCCGTGTCGCCTCTTCAAGGTCCCGTTTCGTCGAAGGGCGGACCTCGCCCGTGTACGGGTCGAGAATGTGCGTGCCGCTGCCGTCGAGGCAGAGATAGCCCTTTTTGCCGTTGAGCGGCAGGTCGTATTTTGGGTCACGGGCGCAGAGCGTGTAAGTGCGCGGTGCTTTCGCCAGCAGTTCGGGAATCGAACCGGCGGGGAAGCGGACGCGTTTTTCCGCGAAATCGACCTCCAGCCCCAGTTTTTCGGTCTGCTTCAGGCGCGCTTCGTCGAGCGGAATACGCAGCCCCGTTTTTGCAAGGATAGACTGACTGGTCGCGTCGACGCGGCGCAGGTCTTCCGGTGAAAGGATATCCATCATGCGTGAATAGGTCGCAGTTTGCAGTGGTTCTGCCGGTTGTTGCCTGCGGCGTATCATCCTGTTCGAGCTTTCAAGTGACATGGCTGGCCTCCTCGTATCTGTTATTTTGGAATGCAACGATTCATACGCGCGGTGCCGGTCTTATCCCTGATATTTCGCGATGATCGCCCTGAGCTCTCTCTCCTTTTCCTCCGCAACGTACTGCGGCCGATGGTGTTCTAGTATCCAGGCGGCGCGTTCCCTTGCCGTTTCCAGCGCATCCCTGCGCGCGTCCTTTTCCCACGCGTCGTAGGAGCAGCGGCGCAGGATCTCGGGCTGCCAGACGCCGCGCATGTTGGTAAGTGTATGCTCGTCTGTCATGAAATCGCGACGGGGGCCGACGCGCTCGATCACTTCGACGGCAAGCGACGCCTCGTCCACGGGCGCGCCTTCGGCTGTGCGCTTTATGATCTCGTAAATTTCGCAGCCCATCAGCAGTTCTTCAAAACTCAGCGTCGTGGCGTTTTTCAGCAGCCCTGCGCCGGGCATCATATCCGCGCCGCATAGCACGCTGGTGTAGCAGGAAAGCGAATCTTCGACGCCAGCCTGCCAGCCGGGGAAGCGGGCCTCCGTACCCATGATGCCGGTCATTACCGGTATGTCGTATTTGCTCCGGGACATGGCGGCCACGCCGGCCTGCAGCAGATAGTCCTCCGGCCCGTTGGAAGTGACGCCGCCGGTACGGAGGTCCATCAGGGTTGTGCAGGAGGCATAGAACGTTGGGCAGCCGGGGTTGATCGTCTGGATCAGCGCCAGGCCGGCCAGAAATTCCGTGTTGACCTGCACGAGGTTGCCGGCAACGGAAATGGGGGCCGTTGCGCCGGAGATCGGCATCGTCATGATGCCGGTGGGCAGTCCTGCTTTGGCGAATTCGACGATTGCCTCGCATGCGCCGGTCTCAAACGCAAGCGGGCTGGTGGCGCAGAGGAACGTTGAAATAAAGGGCTTTTCCCTCAGGCTTTCCATGCCGCCGCAGAGTACGGCCGCCATTTCCAGAACGCCGCGCGCGGTCGTGCCGCTGGCGACGGTCATAGTCATGATGTGTTTGGAAGTGTTCTTCATTTGAATAAAAGTTTCCCAAAGCGCTTGAGTCGCTTCCGGACAGTCGCGCGCCGTGGCGACAGGCCAGACGTAGGAAATCTGCGGCAGCCAGTCGGCGATCCGCGTGGCGTCTTCGAGGTCTCTCAGCGTAGAACCGCGCCGCTCGCCGGTGGAGAAGTCAATGACGTCCATGCCGTTCCCGTCCAGATTCATATAGGAGCTGCTGCCGTCGATGAGGAGGTCTTCCGCTCCATCCGGCGCGCGTCCGCAGAGCGTGAACTGCCGCGGCGTTGCGGCAAGCGCCCGTTCGATCAATTCGCGCGGGAAACGGACGACGTCTCCTTCAACCGAAGCGCCCGCGTTGCGTAATACGTCGCGCGCCGCTTCGAGACCGAAGACAACGCCGGTCGTTTCAAGTACTTGCAGCGAGGCCTTATGGATTGCGTCGCACTGTTTTTCATCGAAATAAGCCATTCTCTGGAGGTTTCTGCGAATCGGTCGGATCGGTGCTTTCTGAACGTTTCTGCCCCTGCGCGCACTGACTCTTCGTTCCATCCCCAACGCCCCTTTTTGCAAAATTGTAAATTGCATACAATTATTCTAATACGGAAATGCGCGTCCGACAATATGGGGGTGCAGAAATTTAGAAAAATTTATTTATGCTCGGGAATCAAAGAGGCGGTAACGATGCTGAGCATGATGAGGCCGGCGCCAAAAAAACCGCGTGCAGAGAGCGTTTCGCCCAGCATGAAATAGGCGGCGGCGCCGGTGAAAATCGGCTCGGAACAAAAAAGCACGGAGACATAGCTCGACGGAAGCTTGCTCAGCGCGATGTTCTGGAGCAGGTATGCGCCGCAGGAGGAGAAGACGGCCAGATAGAGAATGCCCTTCCATGCCGTTGCGCTGATCGTTGTGATGCCGGGGTAATCCTCGAGAATCAAGGCGAGCGGCAGGCAGTAGATTGCGATAAAGAGCGTCTGCAGCACGGAGATGACGACCGGGTCAATCCCGCGCAGATATTTCGCGCTCACGACGATCATAAACGCGGTGAACACGCTGCTGGCGACCGCAATGACCTCGCCCTTGCCGAAGACGAAAAGGCCGGACGCGCCGCAGAAATAATAAAGGCCGACGAGTACGATACCGATCGGGATGAAGAAAAACTTGTTGATCTTTGTTCCTAGAATCGTGCGCTCCAGAAAAGGCGTGAAAAGCACTGCGAGCGCGATCAAAAAGCCTGCTGTAGTGGACGACGTGTATTTGATCGCAAAGTTCGAAGATCCGTAAGAGAGCGCGGTGAAAAGAGCAACGAACGCACCGGGCATGATGTGCTCCCGCTTAAATTTTTGCAGGAAAGATTTTCCGAAAAAAAGCATATAAATAGAAAACGCGATGAAAAAGCGGATCGTCAGACAGTAAAAAGGTGTGATATCGCCAAGCGTCACCTTAACGACGGGATTTCCGACGCCCCAGAAAACGCACTCGAGTAAGATCAATGAACCGTAAAATATCGTATGCCTGCTGCCCTGTAACATTGCTGCGCCTCCACACAAAAAAGCCATCCGGAAGTCACGGATGACTTTGTATACAGCTGATTGTACTACGCGCGTTTAGGTTTGTGTAAGCCTGCATTTATGAGATTTTATCAATTTTTTCAACCGCCGCGCAGTCGAGGCAGAGCATCCGCCCGCCGCGCACACGCAGCCAAGGTTCCGCGGTTCGTTCGCCGCAATTGCCGCATTTTTGCGATTCGAAGATTTTTGCCTTTTCGGGGAGCGATTTCTTCACGGACATGATTTCAAAAAGCTCGTTGGCCGGTGTATCAAGCATGAAGCGAAGTCTTTCTTCACGCGCCATCTGCGGAAGCTCTTTTAAAACAAGTCGCATGCTATTTCCGTTTTTTCGTTCGAAAAAAGAGAAGGCTTGTTTGCCGTGCAGGTCGAGAATCAAATTGCCCTTGCCGATGCTGCAGCCCAGAATTGACTGAACCGCGTCAACGCCGC
>JAJDJB010000064.1 GCA_030266985.1 Synergistaceae bacterium OttesenSCG-928-D05 | reverse complement strand
ATGCCGCCAGGAGCCAGCGTCACGGCTTCATTTTCAATGACGGGGATATGGAAATATGAAATGGAGAGAGGATCCACCGTATTCCAAGACACCGCCGCACCGCCTGTTAGGAGATAGCTAGATTCAATCTTGGTGATTTCTTCTGCGATATCGCCTGACTTTGCGGTAGAGGTAATGAGCATTGCGCCCGTACCTGCTGCGGAAGCTGCTGTCTTATACGACTGCAGTATGTCCGCGTCTTTCGCTAGATAAATCATCTGCAATGGGTCGTCTTCCATATACGCACCGAGCGAGGTAAGAATCGACGGATGCTGTGCTACATATGTAAGAAGCGCGTTGAGATCCGCCGCATGTTTGCCGTAAAGGACATCAAAGAGGAGAGTCTCCAACTGCTTCAAATTGACCCTCAGCGTGACGAGAAGTTGGTCGGGTATTATAGCGATTTCAAGTTCGGGGTCCTCGATCATCAATAGAGCATCGTAGAGTATATTTACCACTCTTACGATAAGATTTGCGGCGGATTCAGAGAAATCTCCGACATTGTGATCCGGGGTAATCGGGAAGTAAATCTGACGCAATGCCGCCTGAAGCTCGGCTTCCATCTTCTCCCAATTTGGATCACCATCTACCCTGTTTTCTTCACGGAAATTCCCAAAGATAATATCGATTAGAGCCGGGATCGCCATACGAAGATCATAAGGCAAATATTCCTCAATCCACTTCACTGCATCTGCAAGGGACTCATCGTCACCAGTTATTTCCGGAACGAGAAAAGCAATGAGGGGAAGAACCGCACGGAATCCTGCATTCTTGTATCCAGCCTGCAGGTCTAGGAAACTGTTGCGCAATGCCGGGTCGAATCCTTCAGGGAAGACATCGTCTGACGCTGCAAATTCACTAACGCTGACCGAAACGTCCCAATCCCCGCCAAGATACCAGTCAGCATAAGGATTCGTCGCCGCCGATGCCGCACCGCACGTGAACAGTGCCAGACAAAAAACTGCTACAAACACCAATAACTTTTTCTTCAACAAAATCGCCTCCATTTTTTGTTAGTTGAACCATTTAGAGAAAACCACGACTTACCTACTAATAAGAATCGCAGACATCCCCCCAGTACTACAAAGATTTCTGAGTTTTGACAAGAATACAAACCCTACAACAATGTTAAGGATACCATAAGTTTATGTAAATGAATAGTCCCAGTCACTTTCCGGAAGAAAAATTTACATTGCAGTTTCTGTGTTTTTCACCTATCACACCATCCAGTTTTCTAAAAAAATAGATATTATCCATTTAAAATTTCGATTTTTAAAATACTGCAAATTGATTGAAACTTTGAAATTCAAATCATTCGATGGGATTAACTTAGAGAAAATAAATAAAAATAAATAATTTGCTTAACATTACAGGCTGTAATATGCAATACACCAAATGATATTTCACGGTATCCGATGTCCTTGCTGGACGCGATTATGTGCGCGGCAAATAATTGAGGGCAACACACAACAGGCGCGGCAATAATCGCCGCGCCTGTTGTTCGTCTCTATATTTGATTTATCTTACGGCACGATTTCGTCGAAGAATCTGCGCACCAGGTTCGCCGCCATCGTTTTGCGCCATGCCGGGCTCTTTCGCGGATTAACCTCCGCGTACACGGTCTGCGCCGCCTTTTCAACCAGTTCCGGCGTGATTTTCTGCCCCTTCACAACCGATTCCAGTTGCGGCAGGCGAATTGGAACGGGCGACATGCTGCCTGCGCCCACGCGGAATTCTTCGATCACGCCGTTCGTGATTTCGGCGTAAACGCCAAGCGAAATACGCGACAGCGTGAGCGCTTTGCGGGAACCGCGTTTGTAGAACCGCTGCACGGAATTTTCTTTTGGCGCGGGAATGACGATCTCGCGCAATATTTCGTTCGGCTTCAAATCCGGCTCGCGGTATCCTTTTATGAATTTGAGCAGCGACATCTCACGCCTGCCGTCCAAACTTTCTACCACGACGCTTGCGTCAAGCGCCAGCAAAACGCCCGGCAGGTCCGCTGCGCCCGAAGCCGTCGCAAGATTACCGCCCACGGTTGCGCGGTTCTGGACTGCGGGCGCACCGCTGCGCGCCGAAGCCGTGCACAGTGCGGGCAGATATTTTTTTGCGATCGGGCTTCTTAATATATCGCCGTTCGTGACGCAGCTTCCGATCGTGATATTATCGCCCGTTTTCGCAATGCCCTGTAATTCCGGGACGCGGTTCAGGTCGATTGCCTTCACGGGATTCATCTTTCCGCCGCGCATATCGGGCACGATATCGGTCGCGCCCGCGATCAAAACGGCGTCGGGGTGCGCGGCGCGCAGTTCCAGCAATTCCGTAAGCGTCGTCGGCGAGAAGAAAGCGGAGCCGGTATCGTCCATGCCGTTCGGCAAATCGCCCGCGCAGAGGTTGGCGCGTGTTTTCAAGGTGTCCGCGTACCCGTCCGCGACGGCTTTGTCCACTGCGTTATAGATTTTTTCGTAGCCGGTGCAGCGGCAGATATTGCCGGAAAGCGCGATTTTGATCTCTTCCTGCGAGGGGGCGGGATTTTCTTCAAGCAGCGCGCGCGCCGCGAGAATCATGCCGGGCGTGCAGAAGCCGCACTGTACGCCGCCTTCCGTCACGAATGCTTTTTGCAGGATATCCATTTTTTCGGAAGTACCGAGTCCTTCTATTGTCAGGATCTCGCGCCCGGCGGCCTGGAACGCGGGCACAAGGCACGCGTTGATAAGCCGGCCGTCCATGATGATGGAGCACGCACCGCACTCTCCTTCGCCGCATCCTTCTTTGGAGCCGGTCAGACCGAAGTCTTCGCGCAATACGGCGAGCAGCAGCTTCATCGGCGGAACGTCGACGCGCTCTAGTTTTCCGTTTACCGTCAGTTCAATCCGCATGGCTATTTCCCCCCTCCGTTTTTTTCTTCAAGCAGTTCAAAGAGTTTTTCTCCCGTGAGCGGGATTTCCGTACCGAATACGCCCGTGGCGTTCTCGACCGCCGCGATAAAGGCTGGCGCCCCGCCGTTTGCGGGAAGTTCGCCGATCCCTTTCGCGCCGTAGCAGCCTTCGGGGCACGGGTCCTCGAGCAATGCGATGTCCCATGAGGGCGTATCGAGCGTCGTCGGAACGAGGTAGGAGTTCATGTGTTTCGATGTGTAGACGCCTTTGTCGTCGACGCGCATATCTTCGATGTGCGCCCAGCCGATTCCCTGCAGGATTCCCCCGCTGAGCTGCCCGGTCGCCTGCATCGGGTTAACGGCGCGGCCAACTTCCGCCGCAGCCCCGACGTGGATTGCGTTCGCTTCGTAAGTATCCATGTCTACTTCGACCTCGACCGCGTTCGCGATCCAGGCATAACCGCGGTAGGCGTCGCCCTGGAATTTTTCCTCGTCCCATGCCGGGCCGCCGGAGAAAATATTCATGCCGATCGCCTCAAGCGTGCCGCGATCCTTCAGGCATGCCTGCGCGAGTTCTTCCAGGCCGCCCTTCTTTCCGTTCGCTTGCGCCCATGCGAGGATATCTTTCTTGAGCGTTTCCGCCGCGTCCTGCACCGCCTTGCCCGCGTACATCGTCGAGCGCGACGCGACCGTCGGGCCGGTGTTCGGCGTTTTGGACGTGTCAGGCACAATATATTCCACTTTTTCAATCGGGACGCCCAGCGCCTCCGCGGCGACCATCGGGAATACCATCGAAACGCCCTGTCCCATTTCCGTAATGCTTGTGTAGATATTGAATTTTTCCCCGTCGAAACTGACCTTCGCCGTCGAGCCCATCCGGTCCTCGCCCGCGCCGGTAAAACCGCCGCCGTGCAGCGCGACCGCGATTCCGATGCCTTTTCTCACGCGTGCGTGCGGCTGCCGCGCATATTCTTCATGCTTGCGGTAATAATCCGAGAGTTCCGCCGCCTTGCGCAGTACGGCGTCGGCGTTGTTCGCTTCTTTGAATACCTGTCCGTACGGGAAGATATCGCCCGTTTTGAGCGTGTTTTTCAAACGCAGGTCGAGCGGGTTCATGCCGAGCTTCTTCGCGGCGAGGTCCATATGACGTTCGATCGCAAAGATGGACTGCGGCGCGCCAAACCCGCGAAACGCGCCTGTCGGCGGCGTATTCGTCGCCATCGCGCGGCTGTGTACTTTTATATTGGGCACGAAGTAGGCGCCCGCCGTGTGCAAATGCGTCCGCTGCAGCACGACGCGGCTCAAGGTCGTATACGCGCCGCTGTCGAGGAACATTTCGACCTCCAGCGCCGTGATTTTTCCATCTTTCGTGAGTCCCATCCTGTAATGGCTCTTTGAGGGATGGCGCTTAGGGGAGACAAGTAAATCTTCCGTGCGGTCGAAAACGATGCGAACTTCCTTGCCCGATTTATTCGCGAGCAGCGCCGCGTAACAGCCGAGCATCGAGGGGTAGTCTTCCTTGCCGCCAAACGCGCCGCCCGTCGCGCTCTGCCGCAC
>JAJDJB010000063.1 GCA_030266985.1 Synergistaceae bacterium OttesenSCG-928-D05 | reverse complement strand
TCTTCATCGAGGGAATACCAATCAGCACGGCTGCGCTTGGATTTTTAGCATTCCTACTCGCGCTGGCGCTGGTCACCGACAGGCCGTTCTGCAACTATATGTGCACGAAAGGGCTCGAATACGCGATTCCGAGCAGCCTCCGCATCTTCACCGTCAAGCGCGACTTCAAAAAATGCGTGGACTGCGAAGCCTGCGACAGGGCATGTCCAATGCATATCCAAATTTCGGAAGTGCACGAGCTGCGCCATCTTCATTGCATAAACTGCTTCGAGTGCATTGCCGCCTGCCCTTTGCGCGACTCACTCTCATACGGCAAGGCGAACGTCACCATCAGGCTGCTGCGGTATAAATTTCGCAACTTCCTGCGGGTTTCCCGGCGCGGGAAAAGACGATAAGCAGATCGATCAGTCAGAAATTTTCGTATTTTTCATCTTCTTAAAAACGGCGGACGCGTAAATGGCCGCAAGTGGGTTGTGCCCGGTCACACGGTCTTTGACGGCAACGGGAACAACGTAATTCTTGGAATGTTTGATAAAGAGAGCGTCATGTCCGACACAAAGCCCCAACAGCAGATTCAATTCCGCGCCGGACTCCTCAAGGATACGCGCCTGTTCGATCGGATTGCAGCCGTAATCTCCGACGCGGTCGCTTGAAGGCACGCGCATATCGGTTTTTGCGATCCCGCACACTTTGCAGCAGACGGAGGCAATCTCAAAATATTGGGAAAACACTTCGCATGCCTTCGCGGCTTCCTCGTTCAGTGCGACACAAAAAGCAAGCCCAAGTTTTTTATAACCCATGCGCTTCGCAAAAACAACGATCTCCTGAATGCGGTTGTAGTCAGCATAAAACTCTGATTCTACCGCTGCCGCAATTTCCAGAACCTTTTGATCCATCTCGTCCCGATAGAGCGGAAGACTATCCTTCGTCACACAGGGCTTGCCATCCTGACAGCTGTTGGCAGTCTTGCAAAGATCACAGCGCATTCTTGTATCCCTCCATGTCCCGCGGCAAAGGCGCCGCAATTTTTGCTCCTCTGATCTTGTCCGGAAGCTCCGCGCGTTCCGGAAATTCAACGGATCTCGCGTGCAGCAGGGGACGTTTCGCGGCCTTACCGTCGCCGCCGTATTTCGTATCGCCCAAAATCGGATGCCCGATCGCTGCCATATGCGCCCGCGCCTGATGCGGACGCCCCGTCACAAGTTCCAGCTCAGCAGTGCTCCAACCGCGCCCCGAACCCAGACGGCCGTACCGCGTCAGCGCTTCCTGTCCACCCGCGTCGACCGTGACTTTGTTCGTCTCCGGGTCTTTTAAAAGCGGGAAATCGATCTCGCCTTTTTCGGGCAGCTCACCCGCCACTACGGCCCAGTATATTTTTTTGATCTCACGGCTGCGGATCATCTCGGAAAGTATACGCTGCGCTTTGCCAGAAAGCGCAATCAGCACAACGCCCGACGTATTGCGGTCGAGCCGCTGAACTGTCGCCGGGCGGAAATCCGCGCGCGACCATTTGAGTTCTGAAAGCGCTCGCGTAATGAGAGAGTCCCCGCCTTTTTCATCCGGCTGCGTCAGAAGTCCCGCAGGTTTATTCACGATCCAGACGAAATCATCCCGGTATAGCGTATCCAGCGGCGGGAACGTTTGATGCGGACATGCTTTCTTTTGCGCGTCGCGGGGCAGCTCATCGTCCCACGGGACCTGCAAATACTGCCCCTCCGAAAGCCGCGTGTCAGGCGCCGTTTTTTTTGCGTCGAGACGCACTTCGCCCTTTCGAATCGCCTTCATGATTACGCCAAGCGGAACCTGCGGCCAGAGCGTGCGAAGCACCCGGTCGAGCCTGCGGCCATCGTGATCGGAGGAGATATAGAGGTCTTTTCCCAACGCGGCGCGCCTACGGTCAGCGTTTCCAGAAGCGGCGGCCGGTCGGGGTGTGCCACTGCGAAATCGGCTGTTCTTCGGACAAATCTTTCGTGCTATCCTGCCAGCAGAAAATTTTAAAATCCAGCTCGTCCGCGCTTGAAACAATCAGCGCCTCGGGCGTCGCGGGAAGGACAGGCGAACCGTATTCGCGCAGCCCGTGGTGACTCAGGAGGATATGCGCAAGCTGTAGTTTCACGTTCTGCGGCGCATTCGCCTTTTCTGCAAGCTCCATAAAACGGCTGTAGCCAATCGCAACGTGGTCCAGTACCGCGCCTTCAAGCGTCATCTCGGGAACCGATCCAATTTTGTAGGACTCCAGCTTGCCGAGGTCATGCAGCAGGGCGCCCGCTACCACGACATCGACGTCGATGTCGTAACCTGCGCGGACAAACGACTCCGCCATCGATTTTGCGCAGTCCGTCACGGAGAGCGTATGTTCCAGCAAACCGTTTGCGTATGCGTGGTGGTGGCTCACCGCGGCAGGCCAGTCGCGGAAACTGCTCCACAATGTGCCGGAAAATATTGAGCGAAGCAGGTTTGCAACTTCGGGCCGGCATGCGCCGACGAGCGCCTCAAAACGCGACTCTAAATCTCCTATGGCGATGGGCGAACGCGGCAGATACTGCGCTGCGGGGAAACGATCCTGGTTCAGGAGCGTCAGCTTGTTAAAATTAAACTGAAGCTGACTGCGATACTCGGCGGTTTTGCCGTCGATCCCAAGCGTTTTGCCGACGAGGTTTTTAATATTCTCTTCCGGCATTTTGACCGCTGGCGCAGCCATGTCACCGCCGGAACGGTCGAACCACGCCGCGTCCGACCAGATTTTCGCGTCTATCGTACCCGTGGAATCCGTAACGGACATCTCATAATAGGGCTTGCCGTTTTTGTCGCTCTTTTGATAAAGCGACGCAACGACGAAAATCCCCTTGAAAGTCTCTCCGGACTGTAGTTTTTTTATTTCGGCAACTGTGAGCAGTGTGTTTGATGTCATGATGGTTCTTCCTTTTCGAATAAATTTTTACGATTCCATTGTACAATAAAATCAAAGGTGAATCCCGCGCGTTTCAAATGTCCTGGCCCGCTTTCTTCCCCGATTTTCTTTCAGAGCGTGATCAATAGCCGCCGCACCGCCCGTTTTGGCATATTGTACGGACCGCTGATATATCAAAAAGTCCGGTCACATTCGAGTTTTCTGGGTGTATAATCTCTTTAGTTTCGGAATATAATCCGTTTGAAAAGACGATCAAGAATCCTGGAGGGATAGCAATGAGCAATATCGATTGGAATGTGAGACTTTCCGACGTAGCGCTGAATATCAAACCGTCACCGATCCGCGAACTCCTGAAGTACACGAAAACACCCGGCATGATTTCTTTCGCGGGCGGCAACCCGGACCCCGCAGTTTTCCCCGTGGAGGAGTTCTACGAAGCCTCCGGCATCATCAAACGCGAAGGCAAGGATGTCCTGCAGTACGGCGCGACCGACGGCTATATGCCGCTCAAAGAATACATCGCGTAGTGGATGGCGCCGCGCATGGGACGCGTCACAGACCCCTCTGAAATGCTCATCACAACGGGCTCTCAGGAAGGTATGGACTTGCTCTGCAGCGTCCTGCTGAACGACGGCGATACGATCATCGTGGAAGGGCCGACCTATCCGGGCGCGCTTCACGCGATGCGCAACCGCGGCGCGCGCTTCCTGACCGCACCGTGCGACAAAGACGGACTGATTGTCGAAAATCTCCCCGCCATCATCGAGCAGGGGCGCAAAGACGGACACAAAATCAAATTCATTTACTCCATCGTCAACTTCCAGAACCCCTCGGGCGCAACGCTGAGCACCGAACGGCGCAAAAAGCTCCTTGAGATCGCCGAGCAGTACGACCTGATCATTTTCGAGGACGACCCGTACGGACACCTCAGTTACACGGGTGAGCACAAGCCGACCATCTTCTCGATGGACAAAAACGGTCGCGTGGTTTACGCCTGTTCGTTCTCCAAAATACTGGCTCCCGGCACGCGCGTCGCATGGATCGTTGGCGACGCAACGCTGATGCGCAAAATCGCGATGGTCAAACAGGGAACGAACCTCTGCACGAGCGTCGTCGCACAGGCCCTTGTCTATGAATACTGCAGACTCGGCCACCTGGATGGCTTCCTGCCGAAGATCGTCGCCCACTACGCGAAAAAGAGTGCGGCAATGGACGAAGCCTTCAAAAAGCACCTCCCGGCGAACACGATCTACCACACGCCTGAAGGCGGATTCTTCTATTGGCTCCAGATTCCTGGAATCGACTCAAACGCGCTCTTTATGAAAGCAGTCGAAAAAGGCGTGGCGTTCGTCACGGGACCGGCCTTCTATCCGGACGCAACGGGCAAAGATTTCATGCGCACCTGCTTCACGTTTGCGCAGCCCAACGAGATCGAAGAAGGCGCGAAACGTCTGGCTGCTGCCATCAAGGAACTCTAGTCTCTATCGCGCAATGCAGAGCCCCCGCGCATGCGGGGGCTTTTTTGTTGAGTCCCGGGCGCTTTTCCCGTATAATACGACGACAAGAAAGATTGCATCATAGAAACAAAGAAGGGGTCGCCATGCTTCGTAAAATAAAAGAACCCGTAAGCTGCCTGACGCATATGGCCGGCGCGTTCGCGGGACTCATCTGCACGGTTTTCCTGATCTATAAAGCCATCCCGCACGGCGCTTCTTACATCGTGCCCTTTGCGGTTTTTGGCGCGTCGCTTGTGCTGCTCTATCTGGCCAGTACCCTCTATCACATGC
>JAJDJB010000062.1 GCA_030266985.1 Synergistaceae bacterium OttesenSCG-928-D05 | reverse complement strand
GAAGGCTACGACGCCGTTTTCCTCCGCGGTTCCCGTCGCGCTGTATATCTGGAGGAAATCCAGCAAGAGTTCCTCGATTCGTTTTGCCGCCGCTTTTTGATCCAGCATCAAAATCCACGCTCCTTCGTTGGTATTGAAAGTAGTCTAATCAATTTTCATTTGACTGTACAGATGATATAGTTGAAAATTTGAGTTGTTTTCCGAACATAAGAATATTATAATGAGAAAATTAGCTTGATTCGTTCGGAAAACATGAGAAGTGATCGAGGCCGTGATTCAGCGACGGAAGGACGCGGCGAAGCGTCTGCCCCATCGGCCATGGATGTCCGCTGCGGCGGCAGGGCGACAGGATTGAATCAGACGAAGAAGGAGTGCTATCGGGAATGAAGAAATGCAAAATCACAGTTTTAAAGACGACGTTTGATGCGGAACTGGCGGCGGAATATGGCGCGGAAGGCCTGAAGGCATGTCCGATGCACACCGCAGGGCAGGTGTATTACGCGGATTATGCAAAGCCTGAAGGGCTCTGCGACGAAGCGTGGAAAGCGATTTATCAATATGTTTTCGCGCTCGCCCACGGCGCTGGAGCGGGCACCTTTTACTACGGAGACTGGATCAGAAAGCCGGGCGTCGCGATCTGCAGCTGCAACGACGGACTCCGCCCCGTTATTTTCAAAATCGAAGCGACGGACGAAGAGGCGACGATCGATTACGAGCCCATAGAACGATAAGGCCACCCGTACACGCTCACAGCAAAGGACCGGTCGTTTTCCTTGACCGGCCCTTTGCTTATTCAATCGTTATACTTTTTTAATCGCCGATATAGCGCACGGTGACTTCGGAGATCATTTTGCGGTCCGCTTCGTCTTTGCCCGCGTATTTCGGGATGGGGTGAAGCGTGACGGAATCGCCGCCTACTTCTACAAGCGCGCGGTAGACGACGGAGTTTTCGTCGCGCAGCGTCGCCTCAAGCAGGATCATGTAGGGGCCGTCAGGGAGTTTTTTGCCGTTTTTGTCCGTCAAATCCCACGTGTAGGTGAGTGTGCCCGCCTTCGGCGTGGCGCCTGTTATCGCGTCGATCTCCGCTTTGTTCATTTTTGCGACTTCCGCATGTCCGACCCAGCGGTGCAGGGCCGCGGGACGTTTTTCCCAGCCGCCCGTCGCGGTGAATCGCGTCGCGTAAACGGTGTCGACATATTTGCCCTCGGCGTCTTCCACCCAGATTGCGAACTGATTCGTCGCGTGGCCGCTGAGCCGGTCGTATTTGAACGTAATTTCTGCTTTATCGCCGTTTCCAGCAAATGCCGTACCGCACAATTGTGCGAACGTGAGGAGGATGATTGCGAACAACACTAATTTTTTCATCTGTTTCACCCTTTCTTTTACCTGGTTCGATTTGTATTAGCCATTAGCCATCGAACTTTTCAAAGTCTCTTCAGCAAATATTATAAGAAACCCGCATGGAATCGGCCAGAAAAATATGCCGTTTTGCATTGCGGGTTCTGCTGATTTTTTGAAAAGAAGGAAAAACCGCGCCGGCTGGCTTAAAGCTAGCCGGCATACAGGGGGATTTTGACGCCGGGATACGGCGTAAGAATGCCGCTCCCGGCGCGGAGTGGTCTGTTTACTTGCGTTATTACCGAGTTTGCTCTACCTCGCGGGTCACAATAATAGATGTGTCCGTTCCCGCAGGATTGTTAAGCAGCACGTCGCCAACATGCAGCGGCGCTTTCGGGTACAGCTTTCGGATTTCATCCATAATATCCATTACCCTTGCAAGCGGCACAGGTTTTGTCGTGCGCACGCTCGCCGTGATGCAGTTGCCGTTTTCGACGAGTACGTTCGACGAGAAGGTTCGCATCGGGTTTTCTATTTCCTGGCGAATCCACACCTCGCCGCGCTGGCATTTATGCCCTTCGAATGCGATCAGCTTCGGCGGTTTGCCTTCGGTGAATTCGGCGTCGATCAGACAGCCGTTCGGGCAGACAACGCAGAGAAATTCGTTTTTCATGGTCTAACCCTCACCTCCAGTCGCTCCAGGCCCGCTAATTGTTCGCCCTTGAGCGCCATCCAAACCATTTCGGCAGGGTGCAGCCGCGCGTGCGTTTCTTCTGCGATGACGCCGCCGCTCGAATCAAGCACCTGTACGACGCCGTTGCGGGAAGGTTCGGTAACACGGAACGCAAGCGGCGTATCGTGTCCGGGTACCGCTTTTTGCGGCAGCGTATAGCGCACGCCGCAGCCGGGCGTTATCTCTACTGTCCTGCGTGCCGCTTCGTCCTGCCCCGCGCGAATGAACTCCGCCGCGTTGACGCCTGCGCGCTCAGCTTCTTCGGATACCCAGTCGACCAGGTCGTGCACGTGGAGCGCGTTGCCGCAGGAAAATATTCCGCGCACGCTGGTCATGCAGGAGTCGTCTACGACGGCGCCTCCGGTTACGGGATGCAGCTCAATCCCGGCCTCGCGCGCGAGTTCGTTTTCAGGAATAAGCCCCACGGAAAGGAGCAGCGTATCACAGGGCACGAAACGCTCCGTCCCCGCAATTGGCGTTCTTTTTTCATCGACCTGCGCGACGGTAACGCCTTCCAGCCTGTCCATGCCGTGGATGTCGATGATGGTGGTGCTCAAGTGGAGCGGGATCTCGTAATCGACCAGACACTGCTGGATGTTGCGCGGAAGACCGCTCGAATACGGGAGCAGTTCGAACACGGCCTCGACTTTCGCGCCCTCGAGCGTCATGCGCCGCGCCATGATAAGCCCGATGTCGCCGGAGCCCAGAATGACGACGCGCTTACCGGGCATGATGTTTTCCATGTTGACGAAGTTTTGCGCCGCGCCGGCAGTATACACGCCGGACGGACGGTTGCCGGGGATGGAGAGCGCGCCGCGCGCTCGTTCGCGGCAGCCCATCGCCAGGATGATTGCGCCCGCTTCGATCTCCTGTAGGCTGCCCATGGTAGAAACCAGGACGCGACGATGATCGTTCATGCTGAGCACGATGGTATTCAGCGCGACGGGGATTTCGAGTTCGTGAATCATATCGATGTAGCGCTGCGCATATTCGGGGCCGGAAAGCGCCTCCCCGAAGCGGTGCAGGCCAAAGCCGTCGTGAATGCACTGGTTCAGAATGCCGCCGAGCATTTTGTCGCGTTCTATCAGGAGCAGGTCGCGGCATCCAGCTTTTTTCGCGGCGACGGCGGCTGCTAGCCCCGCGGGGCCTCCGCCGATGATGATCAGGTCTTTTTTGATCCGCTCAGGCATTATCTCGCCACCTCCCGGACACGTCCGACAAACATCGGGGATCTTTCGTTCCGCAGCATGTAATCTTTCGGCATATAGCCATATTCATCGCGCAGCATGCGCGTGATGCGCGGCACGCAGAATCCGCCCTGGCAGCGCCCCATCATGGTGCGCGCACGGTACTTGATGCTGAGCAGCGCAGCCGCGCCAAAGGGATTTTCGATCGCGTCGCGCACTTCTTTTTTCGTGATACGTTCGCAGCGGCAAATGATTTCGCCGTACTCCGGCTCGCTCGCAATCATGTCCATGCGCTGCTCCTCGGGCAGTTCGGAAAAGTGTCCGACGAAGCCGGGGCGCTCCGATATGAAGTTTGCTTTCGGTGTGAGCGTGATGTGCGTTTTTACCATATCGCGCACATACTCGGCAATGGCCGGCGAACTCGTGAGCCCCGGGCTCTCGATGCCGAGCAGATGGATGAACCCAGGCACGGATTTCACGTCTTCGATCAGGAATTCTGTGTTACCGCCGATCTCAGGCGGCGAGAGTTTCGGCCTGTTTCCGGCAAAGTTGCGGATGAAGTCTGAGGCGCTAAGATCCGGCAGCATACGCAGGCCCTCACTTTTCAGGCAGGGCATGATCTCTTTTGTCGCGCGATAGTTCTCCCTGTTTTCATCCGGGATGTACGACGCGCTCGGACCGATCAGGATATTGCCGTCGACGGTGGGCGTCAGGTGGATGCCAAGCCCCGGATCGTTGGGCCCGGGCACCGGATAGATGAGCGTCCGGAGCGAACCGCTGAGACGCTTGTCGAGCACATAATATTCGCCGCGGCACGCCCAGACGGCAGGCGCGTCGACGCCGAGCATTCGGCTCAGTTCGTCCGCGTGGAGCCCAGCGGCGTTGATAAGAACTTTTGCGGTATATGTACCGCTCTCTTTAATAGATATTTCGAAACCGCCCTGTTCCTGCTTTTTCAGTGCGGTGACCTCGCTGTTTAAATAGAAGTCGACTCCGTTGGCGTGCGCGTTCTCCGCGAGCGCAATCGTCAGCCCGTAGGGAGATATAATCGCACTTGACGGCGTCCAAAGCCCCAGAAAGCCCTGCACACCGGGCTGGATTTTCTGCATCGCGTCATTCTTCATAAGCTCCATGCCCGCAACGCCGTTCGCTTTCCCCTGATCGTGCTGCTTGTGCAAACCGGGCAGGTCTTCCTCCGTGAGCGCCACTGTCAGCTTGCCGATGCGTTTGATCGGCACTTTTAGCTCCGCGCACAGTTTATCCATCATCGCGTTGCCCTTCACGTCAAGCCACGCGCGGTTCGTTCCCGGTAGATAATTGATGCCCGAATGCACGACGCCGCTGTTGCGGCAGCTTGTGCCGAACGAAACGTCCATTTCTTTTTCAAAAACAGCGATTTTTAATTCAAAACGGGAGAGTTCCCGTGCAATCGCGCTTCCGACCACACCGGCCCCGATGATCGCTATATCGTAATTTTTGTTCATAGTGCCCTCCTTTCTAGATATTCCTTGGTAGACCTGATTTATGCAAAAGCGTCGTTGTCT
>JAJDJB010000061.1 GCA_030266985.1 Synergistaceae bacterium OttesenSCG-928-D05 | reverse complement strand
TCCTGCAAAAGCCGTTCGGTATCCTCGTAAGAAAGCGCCCTCGGCAGAGAGGACGGGAGTTTCGGTCCCTTGAGTTCCTCCGCCGGGTTGTGTTCCAGATAGCCTTTTTTCGTGAGCCAGCGCACAAAGCCTCTAGCCGCAGAAAGTTTGCGTGAAGCGGAGGTTTTCGCAAACCCGAACCCCATCACGTCCCTTAAAAAACCGCGAATCGCATCGCCCGTGATCTCCCCCACGTCGTTAATCCCCTGCTTGTGCAGGTATTCCGCGAATTGGTTCAGATCGACCGCATAATTCGTGATCGTGTTCTCGGCACGTCCGCGCGACCTCAGGTAATCCAGAAAAATATCGACGTATGAATTGATTCCCGCTTCGATCATGAGTGGTATTCTAACATGTTAAGAAGAAATTTCAAGTGAATTTTTCGAAAATTCACAAGATGCGATCATTTGTGTACTATTTCACAGATGGGTGTACATGTAAAAACATGCTTAGATGATTGCTATCGCTAAAGAAAAGGGTTAAAAAAGGTCGGCGTTTTCGCGAATGAATTCTTCGAGTTTTTCCATTGAGCGTTCGGCATACGCTTCAGAACGCTCCGTTTTTTTTCTGATCTTCTTGCCTGGAAGTTTGGGGAATATACCAAGGTTCACATTCATGGGCTGGAATGACTTCGGAAGCGCCGTCCGCAGATAATCCAGCAATGCGCCAATCGCCGTTTCCGCCGGGAAGTGCGGCAGCGGCGCGTCATGCAGCCTTCTTACCATAAAGAGTGCGGCGGCCATGCCCATTGCGATGCTTTCGACGTAGCCTTCGACGCCTGTCATCTGCCCGGCCAGGAAAAGCGCGTCTCTGCCCTTCGGGCGCAGAAATCCGTCCAGAACTTCTGGCGCACAAACGAAAAGATTTTTGTGCATCACGCCCTTGCGAACGAACTCGGCGTCGCGCAGCGCGGGGATCATGCGGAAGACGCGCTCCTGCTCTCCCCACTTCAGGTTTGTCTGAAAACCAACCATGTTATAGAGCGTTCCCGCCTCGTTATCCTGACGAAGCTGGACAACCGCATGCGGCGCGGCCTCGTCCCCGGGCATGGAGAGCCCAACGGGGCGAAGGGGCCCGAAAAGCAGCGTCTTTTCGCCGCGTTTCGCGATCACTTCGACCGGCAGGCAACCCTCAAAGTGGCGCATCTCTTTTTCAAACGCGTGTCCGTCCGCCGTCTCCGCAGAGATAAGCGCCTCCCAAAATGCATGATAAGTCGCTTCGTCCATCGGACAATTGATGTAGTCCCCGTCTCCGCCGTATCGACTCCCCCTGAAAGACGTTTCCGGGTCTACGGATTCAAGCGTGACGATCGGCGCGACCGCGTCAAAAAAGTAGAGATATTCGTCGCCAACGAGCGATTTCAAATTCGCCGCGAGCGGTCCGCTCGTAAGCGGCCCCGTTGCAATAACGGCGGGTTCGTCCGGGATATCCGTGATCTCTTCGCGCACTATATGTATGTTTGGATGGGATGTGATTGCGTCCTCTACGAGCTTCGAAAACAGCGCACGGTCCACGGCAAGCGCGCGCCCAGCAGGCACACGGCTTTCTTCCGCGCAGCGCATAAGAAGGCTGTTCAGGCGGCGCAGCTCGTCCTTTAGGATACCCGCCGGACTACTGGGTTTGTCACCGCCAAGTGAGTTGCTGCATACAAGCTCGGCAAGCGAGCCGCTCTCGTGTGCAGGCGTCATGGCGCCCGGGCGCATCTCATAAAGAAGAACGGACAGGCCGCGCTCCGCGAGCTGCCACGCAGCTTCGCTTCCGGCCAGTCCGCCCCCGATGATTTTTACTTCGTTACATATCTGTTTCAAAGGTCTCCGGTTCATTCGATTCGATATTTTCTCCGCCTTCCGCTTTCGGCGTATCGGGCTTCTTCCAGGCAACGTAATCACACTCCGGATAACGGCTGCATCCGTAGAAAAAGCGTCCTTTCATCTTGCCCTGCGTTGCGCGCCGACGCACCAACTCGCCCTCTTCGCACTTCGGACATTTGATCCCCGTCGTGCGGATGAGTTTACGCGTGTACCGGCAATCCGGATAACCGGAGCAGGCGATGAATTCGCCGAAACGTCCGCGCTTGATGATCAGATCTTTGCCGCATTCGGGGCAGCTTTCGCCGATCGTCTCCGGTTCGGGGCGCATGTCTTTTGCGTTCTGCGAAACGTCGTCCAGCGTCGGCTTGAAGTGCTTCCAAAATTCCGAAATGACGTTGTGCCACTCGAGCTGACCTGCTTCTATCTCGTCAAGCTCCTCTTCCATATTCGCGGTAAAATCTACGTTGATCAAATTCGGGAAATAGGTCACGAGGAACGCGTTCACGATGCGTCCGAGTTTCGTCGGCGCTAGCTTTTTGTCCTCTTCCCCGCGCACCACATAGCCGCGCATGGAGAGCGTGTCCATAATCGTCGCATACGTAGAGGGACGCCCGATGCCTTTTTCTTCCAGCACCTTGACGAGTCCGGCTTCCGTATAGCGCGACGGCGGCTGCGTGAAACGCTGCTCCTTGATGATCTCCGTAATTTTGAGCTTCTCGCCCTCGACTGCGGGATCGATCGTAACGTTTTTCACGCCAAGCGGGAAGATTTTGCCCCATCCGTCGAATACGACGACAATGCCCGTCTGCTTGAACAGATAGTCACCGCTGCTCGCCGCAAGCGTCGTGCGCGCGATTCGCGCGGGCGCCATCTGGCTCGCGATAAAACGCGTCCAAATCAGCTCATACAGACGGAACTGCTCCGGCGTCAAATACGCTTTAACGGAATCCGGCGTAAGAAACGCATCCGTGGCACGGATCGCTTCGTGCGCATCCTGCGCTTTGCCCTTCGGCGTGAAGGAGTTCGGCGTTTGCGCGACATACTCCTTGCCGATGTGCTCAGCAATATAGGCTCGCGACGCGTCCAGCGCTTCCGGCGCGAGGCGCAGGCTGTCCGTACGCATGTACGTGATAAGCCCGGTCGGGCCTCTGCCCGGCAGGTCGATGCCTTCGTAGAGCGACTGCGCAATGCGCATCGTGCGCTTCGGCGCAAAGCCGAGACGGCGCGAGGCTTCCTGCTGCAGCGTGCTTGTCTTGAAAGGCGGCAAAGCTGCGCGCTGGCTTTCTTTCGTCTTGTATTCCTCCACCGCCATGCCCGCTTTTTTGACCGCTGCCTCTACCTGCGCAGCCTCTTCCGCGTTTCTAACGATGATGTTCTTTCCTTTATATTTGTCCAGCCGAAGCGTATAATGACGCGCGCCGTCCATACTGTCGCATTTCGCGTCAATCAGATAGTACTCTTCGGGTATGAACTTTTCGATCTCGTCCTCGCGCTCACAGACGATACGAAGCGCAACGGACTGCACGCGCCCTGCCGAAAGTCCGCGCTGCACCTTATACCAGAGCAGCGGGCTCAGCTGATAGCCGACGAGGCGGTCCAGCACACGGCGCGCCTGCTGCGCGTCCACCCGGTCCATGTCGATCTGCTCCGGCGCGGCGACCGCGCTTTTGACGCCGTTCGGCGTGATTTCGTGCATACGAATCCTGCATTTTGAACCCGGATCGATCTCAAGCAGTTTTGCGACGTGCCACGCGATGGCTTCACCCTCGCGGTCAGGGTCTGCCGCAAGCAGCGTGTGTTTGCTCGCCTGCGACGCGCCTTTGAGGCCGTTTATCAGATCCGCCTTGCCGCGCACCTGAATATATTCCGGCTCGAAATTATGCTCCACGTCGATAGCGAGTCTGCCCTTCGGCAAGTCGCGCACATGCCCGACGCTCGCCAGGACTTTATATTTGGGCCCGAGGATTTTCTCAAGCGTTTTTGCCTTCGCCGGAGACTCGACGATTACGAGTGTTTTCCCCTCGTAGGCTGTGAAATTCTGCTTACGCGGACGGCCTTTTGCCGCCGTTTTCGACTTGGTCGCGGTGGTTTTTGCTGCTGCGGATTTCGGCTTTGAGGCGGCTGTGCTTTTCTTCTTTGCCGTCCCGGAGGACGACGTTTTTTTCGCCTTTTCCGTTGCAGCGGCTTCAGTCTTTTTTGCTGCCATCGTTTCCCACCTCTCTTATGTTTTCGCACTGTATCTGCCTGGACCTGATGAAACGATGATTCCTTTGGCCGATAACAATGCCATAATTTTTAATAAGTCAGCGGCGCTCATTTTAACGTCAACTGCGAGGTTGTCAACCGTTCTTTCACCCTTTAAGCGCAGCAGATCGTAAATACAGCGTTCGTCTGCGGACAGCTCAGGCATTGCCATTTCCATATTTTTTCCCGATTTCTCCTCCGGAAAAATTGTACGCTGTCCATAGAGCGTACCAAAAAATATATCCATACTGATCAGCGGAAAAGCGCCGTCGTAGATCAGACGATTTGTTCCGCTCGCAACGTCTTCGTCAATACGTCCCGGAACTGCCCATACTTCGCGCCCCAACTCCAGCGCCAGCTTTGCCGTAATCATTGCACCGCTCTTTTCGGGCGCTTCCGCCACGATAATTTTTTTCGACAGCGCGGCGACGATTCTATTGCGGCGCGGAAAACGCCATGGTTCACCCTTTGTCCCGAGCGGATATTCGGAGAGCAATGCGCCTTTTTCAAGAATCCGTTCAAAAAGCTGCTTGTTCGACGCGGGAAAAACAACATCCACACCAGTTCCAAACACTGCCGCGGTAATACCGCCGCTGCGGCAGCACCCTGCGTGCGCACAGCCGTCGATCCCGGATGCGCCGCCGCTCACGAGCGGCAATCCATGCGCGGCACACCGTTCGCCGACCGACTCGGCAATCCGCCTGCCGTAGGGCGACGCACGGCGCGTACCAACGACAGCAATTCGCTCATCTTTTGCAAAAAGTTTCTCAATATTCCCAAGACAATAGAGAAGCAACGGCGCGTCTGGAAGCTCAAAAAGCTCCCGCGGATAATCCGTATCTTCACAGGT
>JAJDJB010000060.1 GCA_030266985.1 Synergistaceae bacterium OttesenSCG-928-D05 | reverse complement strand
ACAAGCGCATTTTTCTGATGGCGCCGCTCCATCATCATTTCGAAAAAAAAGGTTGGAGCGAAACGCAGGTTGTAACGAGATTTTGGGTGATTCACCTCGTCGGCATGCTTGTAACGATATCGCTTTGCTTTTTGTTGTTCTGGCCCGCATAAGCGGCTATTGACAGAGCTGAGCTGCGAATTTATAGTTGAAGGAATGTAGAGGTGAGGCAGATGGAATCAGTGAACAGCTATGAGGGGAAACGTATTTCGGTCATCGGCGCCGGCGTCAGCGGAACGGAATTGGCGCTGCTTGCAAAACGCCTTGGCGCAGATGTATTTATCTCGGACACGTCGGAAATTTCAGAAGAAAAATTGAATCGTTTCCGCGAAGCCGAAATCAAGTGGGAGATGCACGGCAACACGGATCAAATCCTGAATGCGGATTTGATTGTCGCGGGCTCCGGTATTTCTCCGCAAACGCCGGTATTGCAGAAGGCAGAGGAACACGGAATTTCTGTCATGGGCGAGTTGGATTTCGTCGCGCCCTATCTGGATGGAAAAATTATTGCAATCACTGGGAGCAACGGCAAAACAACGACAACTTCAATGACCGGGTATTTTCTGGAAAAACTCGGTTATCACTGCCTGACCGGCGGCAACATCGGAAACGCCCTCGCAAAGGCGGCGGGCGAACATTATGACTTTATCGTCGTCGAGCTCAGCAGTTTTCAACTGCACTGGACAAAGCAATTTCGGGCCGAGGTCGGCGTCGTGACGAATCTGGCGCCGGACCACATCGATTGGCACGGTTCCTATGAAAAATATGTCGAGGCGAAGGCGAACCTATTCCGTTGCCTGAATCAGGGCGGTGTGCCGATCTATCAGAAAAGCGATCAGGACGCGCTTGCCGTCTCAGGCGGTTTCCCTTTGCAGTGGGAAAAGGCCGGTCCGGCGGACGGCATTTACATGGACGAAACAAACAGCTGCGCGTGGCTCGTGCGCGGCGGCGAGAAAAAGAAGCTGTTCGATTTTGCGGATGTGAAGCTTCTTGGAAAACATAATCTCGAAAACACGGCGATGGCCTGTGCCGCGCTTGCGCACTTCGGCATCACGGTGCCGGGCGGACTGATCGGCGGTTATACCGCGCCCGGGCATCGCTGCGCCTATGTTGGTGAAGTGAAGGGCGTCGTCTTTGTCGACGATTCAAAGGGAACAAATGTAGCCGCTTCCGTTACCGCGATGCGTTCTCTGCCGAACGAAAAGGTTGTGCTCCTTGGCGGCAAGGGAAAAGGCGAGGATTACGGGCCGCTTGCCGAGGCTGTCGTGCAGTATGCGGCGTTCGCGGTTTTGCTTGGCGCGGAAAAAGAAAAAATCGCGGAAGCGCTTCGCGCGGCAGGGTATGAGAAGTATGTTCTTGCGGGCACGATGGAAGAAGCGGTCGAAGCGGCCTTTGAAAAAGCGGCCGCGGGACAGACTGTGCTGCTTTCTCCCGCCTGCACCAGTTGGGATATGTATTCGGATTACGGGAAACGCGGCGAACACTTTTCGGAGATCGCGAAAGGCATCATAGAAAGAGAAGGTTAGCAGATGGCGCGTGCGGAGGAGATCAGTACCTATAACAGGACGTTTAAGATCAACCCGTTTCTTTGGGTGATCCCGCTTGTGCTGAGCGGGATCGGGATTTTGATGATCACTTCCACGACGAGTCCGACTTCTTTTGAGTATACGGGCACGCCTTTTCTTGTCGGAATCCGGCAGTTGAAATGGCTCGGGATTGCGCTTGTTACCATGCTCGCTATGTCGGCGATCCCGCTCAAATTCTGGTATAAAATGAGCGGCGTGATTTTTCTTCTGACGTGGGCGATGTCGTTCCTGCCGCTGGTGCCCGGAATCGGCGCCCAGATTGGCGGCGCGAACCGCTGGATACAGTTGCCGGGAATTTCCATACAGCCGGGGGAACTGCTGTGTCTTGCGGTTGCCCTGCACCTTGCGAAGCTGCTGTCACGCGGGGATAAACGCGCGCCGAAGGCATTTTTTATAACGCTGGTCATTTTTTTCATTGCAATGATCCCGTTGATGCTTCAGCCGGACTTTGGGACAACCATCCTGATTTTCTTTGTTTCAATGGGCATGTTTGTGGAGCGGTACGGCTGGAAGTGGCCGCTGTTGGTAGGCGGTACGCTCTGCGGCATAGGCCTGCCGACTTTTATTTTCCTGGAACCCTATCGCATGCGCAGAGTCACTGCGTTCCTTGACCCCTGGTCTGACCCGCTCGGAAAAGGGTTTCAGGCAATCCAGGGACTGATTGCGTTTGCGAACGGCGGTCTTTGGGGCTCTGGGCTCGGGCATGGTTTTCAGAAGCTCAATTATCTTCCCGCCGCATACACGGACTTTATATACGCCGCGATTGGAGAAGAGCTGGGATTCGTCGGAACAGGCGGCGTGCTGCTTCTTTTTGCCTTCTGGGTGCTGCAGACGCGCCAGCTTTATTACCGTACATCGAACGCCTTTATGGCGTCTCTGACCTGGGGCGTTACGCTGACCGTCCTCTTTCCGCTCGTTATAAACGTTGCGGGCGTTACAAAGATGATACCGCTGACCGGAATGCCGCTGCCATTCATTAGTTATGGCGGAACTTCGCTTCTTATGATGTGGGCGCGTATTGGCATGCTTGTACGTCTTGAAAAAGAAAGTTATCGGGAGGCGGCCTGGCTATGATCGAACGGATTTTGCTCGTAGCGGGCGGTACAGGCGGACATATCTGGCCGGCGATTTCTTTCGGTCAGTGGATTAAAACGCGCCATCCCGAGGTGGAAGTTTCTTATGCTTGCGGAAACAGGCCCGCGGAACGGGAAATGTACGAGAGCGCAGGGCTTGCTCCCGATATTATCGCAATGGAAGGCTCGCCTTTTTCAGGGTCTGGCGTGAAGCAAAAAATGGCGCGCACAAAGGCGTTATTCAGTGCGTGCAAAGAGGCGAAGAGTATTTTACGCAGACAAAATCCCTCCTGCGTTGTGATGTTCGGCGGTTATCTTTCTTTTCCCTTTTTATATGCGTGTAAAAAACTGCACGTGCCCTGCATTATGCACGAGCAGAATGCGATTGCCGGGCGTGTGACAAAAATCGCCGCGAAAATTGGCGTAGATATCTTGAGCGGATGGCGCGACTGCAAGCCGCTGCCCGCGAAGAAATATACGCGCGTCGGAGTGCCGGTGCGCAGTTTTGAAAAAATAGAGAGAGAAGAAGCTTGGAAAAGACTCGGTTTACCGGGGCAGGCCGGCAGCAAGAAAATTACGGTCGTGTTTTCCGGTTCGCTCGGAAGCTCTTCGATAAAAGAAGCCGTTCGTATCGTGGCGGAAAAACAGTATTTTGCGGACACGGTTTTTTTGATGCCGGCGCTTTCAAGCGCAGTCGAGAAAATTGGGGACAATGTTTTTCTGCTGCCGAAGATCTGGGATCCGGCGCCTCTTTTCTCGCTTGCGGACAGCGCCGTTGTCCGCGGGGGCGGTTCGACGCTTTCGGAAATCGGCTGTACGGGGATCCCCGCATTGATCGTGCCCTGGCGCAAGGCAGTGGAGGATCATCAATATTTCAATGCAATATCTTTTCTTTCAGAGAATACTGGTATAATGTTGGACTTGGAGAGCGATATTGACGTGTTTACAGTAAAGTTGCTGGACCTTGCAGAGATTGCAAACGATTGCACGCAAAAACATTCGGCGAAACTATATAATAATGTTGAGTGGATTTGCGAGCAGTTCTGGCTGACACTCGTCTCTCGCTTTTGAAAGGAGCGCTCGCGTTGGTGCTGAACAACGATATGGATCTGAAGACAAAAAACATTCACTTGATGGGCATTGGAGGGGCCGGTATGAGCGGGCTTGCGATATTGCTTCATCAAATCGGTGCGAATGTCTCAGGCTGTGATATATATGCAACTTCTTACCTCGAAAGATTAAGGCAGTACGATATCCCGCTTAAAATCGGGCATGAGTCGAACCACATCGACGAATACCAGCCCGAGATACTGGTTTATTCAAGCGCCTGCGGCGGCGTCAGGTCGTTGATCGCAACGATCTCAAAGTTGTTCTCCTTACCGTTGGTGAAGAAAGAACGCATCGAAAGACGCCCAATACGCCCAAACCCGTTGATTGCTACCTTATACTTTGCCATTGTAAGTACCTCCTGGTATTTTTTTAGCAAAACTTTGTGAATAGCCTGTCAAACATTGTGATCAGCGACTCGAATTATTATGCAGCGAGACCTGTACAAAGTCAAATGTAAAAATCCCTTCTTATGTGAAGCTGACCAAATATTCATGAATCTTCTCAAAACCGACAGGCCCTTATGCGCACATAAAGACCTGTCGAGTATTATTTTGTTTTCAAGAACGCGCTACGCTTCCGTCTGTAAATTTTCGTGCAGCACGCGCAGAAGCTCTCCGAGCGCCATCGCGTTCAAAACGTCTCCATGCGGTCTGTACGGCATGATGCCGTCGAAGTATTCCGCAACTCCGCCCAGACAGCCGTGCCTGATGTGCGAGTTGAAGGGACGCATGAAAATCCACCCAAGGTCGGTACGCGCGGGATTGTATTTCAGATAGGCCGTGATGAAGTGCCCGAGCAGCCAAGGCCAGGCCATGCCGCGGTATTTCGCCTTCTGCCGCTGGTCCTGACGGCCTTCCGCGCGCCCTTTGAATTTGTCGAGACGCGGGTCGAGCGTGCGAAGACCATAGGTCGTGTACAGTTCATCCCAGCAGATCCGGATCACTTTTTGCGCCATGTCCTCAGGAAGCGGCGAGAACGGCAGCGACGCCGCAAAAATCTGATTCGGCCGCACGGTGCTGTCGCGCTCCATCGTCTTGGGGTCTACCCAGTCGCAGAGGCAGTTTGAATTTACTGTCCAGAAAATATCGACGAAAGATTTCGCGCATTTTTTGGCGAGATCGGCATATTTCTTTTCCGATTTTTTATCGCCGGAATTTTTCGCATATTT